>QEVI01000285.1 GCA_003576855.1 Planctomycetota bacterium | reverse complement strand
CAAGCGCCGCCGCAACGGCGAGCCGTAAGCCGCACCTCCCCCGCCCGAGCCCGCAGCGCCAGCAAGGGTCACAATAATCACCGATAAAACTGCCCGCGGCCTTCGGCCGGGAAGGCGTTTTGGTGATGGACGATCGTCGGCCGCCGCGCTTCGTCCGGCCAGATCACCTCGACGATGTCGAACCGCGCCGGGTACTCGAGCAACCCGTGCGATTTCAAGAACGCGGCGGCGGCCCGCGTCATGCGCCGCCGGCGATGATCGTCGACCGCCAGCGCCGGCCGCGGGCCGGTCTCGCTGCGGCGGGTCTTCACCTCGACGAAGACGATCGTGCGGCCGTCGACCGCCACGATGTCGATTTCGCCGTACCGCAGCCGCCGGCGGGTGGCGACGACCTTGTACCGCTGCCGCCGCAGATGCCGCGCGGCACGCCGCTCGCCCCGTTCCCCCAGCGTCGCCGGGCGCAGTCGTTCGGCCAGCCAGCGCATCATATTCGGCGCCATAGGCATTGCACCAGCGACGGCGAGCCGAGCGGCACGGAAAAGCAGTCATCTCGCTCCCGCGAGATGAAGTCCTTCCCGCTAGGCGAGAGGGCTATGTATTCTCCACAACCGCGCGATGGGCGCCGCAGCCCGCCGTCAGGAGGCGGGCTGTTCCATGCGCCGCTCGCGGAGCCGCGCGCTTTTGCCCGATCGTTCGCGCATGTAGTAGAGCTTCGCCCGCTTGACGACGCTCTTGCGCTTCACCTCGACCTTGGCGATTCGCGGCGAATGGATCGGGAATTTTCGCTCGACCCCTTCGCCCGCCACAATGCGGCGAACGGTAAACATCTCGCGGGCGCCCGTGCCGCTGCGGGCGATGACGATGCCCGAAAAGATCTGAATCCGCTCCTTGTCCCCTTCCATGATCCGCGTGTGGACGTCGACCGTATCGCCGATCTCGAACTGCGGGACCTGGTCGGCCGGCTTCAGGCTCGACTGCTCGACCAACTTGATGATCTCTTGGCTCATGGCTTCAAACCTTTTCGTGTGCTGATTCTCTTTATATAGCCCCGGACAAAGTCCGGCGGCGATGCACCCGTTTTGATATGGCGTCGCCCGTTCGTAGGGCGCCCCCGGGCGGAGCCCGGGGCTATATAACTTCCCGCGGGCGGAGCCCGGGCTATATAGTTGCAGTTGTGCTACTGGAGCAAGTCGGGCCGCCGCTGGGCCGTTCGCTCGCGGCTGCTTTGTTCTCGCCAGGCGGCGATTTGCTGGTGGTCGCCGCTCAGCAGGACTTCCGGCGCCTCTAGTCCGCGGTACACCCGCGGTCGCGTGTATTGGGCGAACTCCAGTAGCCGGTTTCCGGTCGAAAACGAATCATACCGCCCGCTCTCTTCGTCTCCCAGCACCCCCGGAACCAGGCGGATCACCGCGTCGATCACCACCATCGCGGCCACTTCGCCGCCGCTGATGACGAAGTCGCCGATCGAAATCTCTTCAGGCTCCAGGATGTCGCTGACCCGCTGGTCGAATCCCTCGTACCGGCCGCACAACAGCACCAGCCGCCGGTGGGCGGCCAACTGCTCGACCAGCCGCTGGTCGAGCCGCCGGCCTTGGGGGGTGAGCATCACGACCCGGCCTGGCGTTTCGTCCAGCATTTGCACCGCTTCGACCGCCTCGACCGCCGGCCCCGGCATGATCACCATGCCTGGCCCCCCGCCGAAGGGCCGGTCGTCGACCGAGCGATGCTTGTCCGTCGCCCAGTCGCGAATGTTGTGCAGGAGGACCGAAACGATCCCCCGCTCGATCGCCAGCTTCAACAGGCTCTGCGTCAAGTACCCGGAGAACATCTCCGGAAACAACGAAAGTACGTCGAACCGCATCGTCAGGAGCCGGCAAAGCAAACGACCGTGGGACCGTGGGACCATGGGACTGTGGGACCATGGGACTATGGGACTATGGGACCATGGGACTATGGGACTATGGGACTATGGAACCGGAGCACTATCGTCCTATGGTCCTATGGTCCTACGGTCCTATGGTCCTACGGTCCTACGGTCCTATGGTCCCATAGTCCTACGGTCCTATTGCCCCCCGTCCTCCTGCGGCCGCTCCGGCGGCTCGTTGAGCCGCGGCTCGCGCTGCTCATCGATCAACCCTCGCCGGCGGCGGCCTCCTCCGCGGCCGGCTCGGCCGGCGCTTCGGCCGCGGCCGCTTCTTCGGCCTTCTGGCGCTTCGACGGGGCCGGCGGCCCGGCCGCTGGGACCGACTTCGGCCCGGCCAGCTTCGCAAGCGCCGCCTTTTGTTGTTCCAAGTGCGTGCCGTTCGGGCCGTACTTCTTGATCAGCACGGCGACCTTTTCGCTGGGCTGGGCCCCGACGCCCAGCCAGTAGGCGACCCGCTCGTGGTTGAGGATCGCCCGGGCGTCGGTCTCCGGAACCGCCGGGTCGTAGGTGCCCAGTTCCTCCAGCACGCGGCCATCGCGCGGGGCGCGCTTGTCGGTCGCGCAAATGCGAAAAAACGCCCGATGGGTCCGGCCCAGCTTCTTCATGCGGATAGCAACCGCCACGACTGATATCTCCTCGAAGGAATCCCAACCACCCTGGTAAGCGACCTTACAGGACCAGCCATAAGCCGGCCGCGAATCCGCTATCCTGCCCGATTACAGCCCCACTGACAAGTGGTGCAATGTAGTCATCTCGGAGGGATGGCCCTGGTTCTCTGAACCAGGGCCTGCGAAGCCGGCAGGAGGTTTCAAGGGGTTAACGCTCCGCAAAACCTCTTGTGGCTGCGCCACCCCGGTTCAAAGAACCGGGGCCACCCCGGGGCCACCCCCCGGGGCCAGCCGGGCGGCATCGCTTTGGGGTGAACACCCTGGCGGCTGATGGCCAAAATGCCGACAAATGGGGGGCGCCGTGGTTTTTCCTGGAAAATTTCCAGAATTTTGTTGCTATGACAGCGTGACCTACCAATAATCGGCCTCGGCACAGCTAATTGCACGGACCCCATGGCAGATGTGCAGCATGGGCCTCGCTTGTCCTTACGCTCGTCTTCAGTTGGCCGCTGGCCTGGCGCCGCGCCTAGCGGCGATCGTGCTAGCGGTGCTGGCCGGTGCGCAGGCGGCGGAAGCTAGCATCATGGTTCCGCCCATGGATGAAGCGGCCAGCTTGGCCGTACTGGAGGCGATTGAGGCGCCTGAAACGTCGGCCTCCGGCGGCGCGGCGGCCACGGCATCGCACCCGCGGCCCGTCGACCCGGTCGACGAAGATCGACAATTCTTCGCCGCGGGTTGGGGGCTTTTGCCGGCCAGCGACGGCGCCAGCACCAGCAGCCCGCCATCGGGCGGCGGCGGTGGAAACGGCCCCGCGGCGCTTCGCGCCAGCGGCACGACTCTTCCCAGCGACCCGCTGGTCGCTTGGCTCCGCGGCGAAGGCCGCGCCGTATGCCCGGAACCCCCCTCGGACGGCCTGTTCCATCCTCCGCGCGGCTAGGGCCGCAGGCGTGGCGTGGGGCATGGGGCGTAGCAGCCCGTAGCTCGTGCGCCCTTGCCAGGGCGCCGCTTGAGCGGCGCTTTCTTGCGGCCAGGCGTGTCAGCTTCTTAAGCCGTTATTCGCACGCACACTGATCGCGCTTCGCTGAGCAGGCGCGGTATCACCATCTCACGATGAGGACGCAGTTCAATGACACATAAATGCACTTTGATTTTCGGCCTGGCGGCGGCGCTGGTCGCCGCGGCGGCGGCCGAGTCGTCCGCCAGTCACTTCCGCGGGGCGGCGATGGTCCCGTCGGTCAGCAGCAGCGGCTTGCTGACGGTTCGCACCACGAGCTTCTGGCGCAAGGGCCAGGCGATATTTGACGAAATCAACCCGTCCGTAGCCGGGGGCAGCGGCCAGCTCTCGGAAGTTTCGTCCATCGACTCCAGCGATGCCCGGTTCGATGTATTGACAACTACGCACACCTACCAACTACCTGGTGCGGGAACCTATCAGATCTCCGCCAGCGGATGCTGTCGCGTGGCTTCCGGCGGTAGGGCCAACTGGTCCGAGAGTAACTGGACGATGAACTCGGCCATCGTGTGGAACGGCAGCAGCGCCGCCAATCCGATCGCGTTCAACTTCGGCTCCGTGCAGCCGGAGGTGAGCCGGCTTAGCTCGTATTCCCAAAACCTGAACGCGACTTCGCCGGACGGGCTGGCGCTCAGCTACAACCAGAACCTTAACCAAAACATCAACTTCCAACCGACGCCGAGTTTCCTTGTAAACACCTCGACGGGCTTGATGACGATCCCGTCGTCGGAAACGCCGCTGATCACCGATAATACAACGCTCGGCGGCCAGAATGTCGGCGCGGACGCCGCCTTTAGCGGCAACATCGTCGCCGCCAACGGCAGCTTCGTCGAGTTCGACTGGATGTTCGACGGCGTCGATGCGCAGGGCGTCAACAACGCCCCGGACGTCGCCGACGGGGCCTTGGCGAACATCGTCGGCACGGTCTTTAACTTCACCTTCACGGCGAGCGACCCCGACGGCGACCCGGTGACGTTCGATCCGGGCCTGTTCGCGATCCTCGGCCCCGTGCCGGCAATCGCCCCGGTGTTCAACAACCTCACCGGACTCCTGACGTGGGATAGCGCCGGCAGCGCCCTGGGGACGTACATCTTCCAGGTCCGCGGCCGCGATCCCGGCAACCTGACCGACATCGGCAGCCTCACCGTCACGCTGCGCCGGCCGCAGCAGGGCGTGGTGCCCGAACCGGCGTCGCTGTTGGTCCACGGCGGCCTGCTCGCCTGCGGGCTGCTGGGCGCGGTGTGGCATCGCCGGAAGGCGTAGAAAAGCGGAGAGCGGAGAGCGGAGAGCGGAAAGCTTGAAGCGACGCTGCTGTTTTGATCGCGAGAAATGACAGAGCCCACCGGCGCCGCGGTCGCTTGACCGTGGGCGATGGCGGCCGGTGGGAGGAACGTGGGTTTAGACGCGCTCTGAGCCGCTCGGCGAGCGGCTCGGAGCGTTTTGTTTGATTGCGGTTGGATGAGAAGGGTGCGTGACCGCTCCGGCCGCTCGTTGAGCGGCGGCTATTGGGTTGCTCGTTGAGCGGCGGCTGAATCTGCGGCTAGATTGTGTGGCTCCGTCGTGCAGGTGTGCTTTAGATGCCTAGAATGAATACTCAGCAAGTTCTGTATTGCCGCTGTGCGGCGGCGCTCTTTTCGATCACGCTCCTCCTGCTGGCGGCGGCGCCGGCCTGCGGGGCGATCCATGCGTCGGTTCCCGCCTATCGGCTGGATATCGGCGACGCCCGCGACGTCGAGCGGAATCTCAAGCAAGAAATCGCCCGGGCCGGCGACGACCCGTTCGCGCTGCACGACCTG
This sequence comes from Planctomycetota bacterium, assembly GCA_003576855.1. Lineage (GTDB taxonomy): Bacteria > Planctomycetota > Planctomycetia > Pirellulales > Lacipirellulaceae > Lacipirellula. The sequence continues at coordinate 5,136 of QEVI01000285.1, read as the reverse complement.
GGGACGGTCTTATTCCGGCAAGGCCGCTCCCCGGAGGCCCGCGAGTTGTGGGACAAGGCGGCCTCGATGCACGGCGACCTGGCGGCGGCGGACGTGGAAATCGCCTTCGCGCAGATCGACTCGCGGCAGTTCGACGAGGCCCGCCAGTCGCTGACCGCGCTCCAGCAGCGGCGCCCCAAGGATCCGCACGTGCAGCTTGCGCTGGGGCAGTTGGCCGTGGCCACAGGGGAAATCACCGCCGCCAAGGCCGCGTACGACGCGGCCCAGGCGCTGGCGCCGAAGTCGGCGGCGGTGAGCTTGGCCCGCGGCAGGTTCCTGCAGCTTGTCGGCCAATCGGAGGAAGGCCGGCGGAGCTTCCAGACCGCCACGGAGGTGGCGCCCGATCAGGAGGACAACATCGAAGAATGCCTGCGGCTGCTGCAGCGGGCCGAAACGTGTCGCCCCGGCCAGCCGCTGGCCGAGGCCCGCCTGGCCGAGCTGTACATGCAGGCCGGCGACTTTCCGCTGGCGTACAAGTGGTTCCACAAGGCGCTGGCTCGCCAGCCGGAGGACAACCTGCTGGCCTGCCGCGCGGCCCAGATGCTGATGACCGTCAAGCGGCCCACCGCCGCTCGGCAGATTCTCGACGCCGTGCTCAAGCGGGCCGAATACGTGCCGGCGCTGGTCACGCTGGCGCAACTGGAGGAAAGCCAGGGGAACACGCCGCGGGCGGTGGAATTGCTGGAGCGGGTGCTCAAGCAAGACGAGCGGAACGTACTGGCGGTGAACAACCTGGCGATGACCTTGGTGCAAACGGGCCAGGACGCCGAGCGGGCCCTGCGGCTGGCCGAGGCGGCCATGCAACTGGCCGACACGCCGGAGATTGCCAGCACGTTCGGCTGCGCCTTGGTGCATGCCGGCCAGTACGAGCGGGCGGCGGAGGTGCTGCGCCGCAGCGTGCGCACGGAGCCGAGCGACGCGTGGATTCGCTTCAGTTACGGCGTGGCGCTGGCGAAGCTGGGCCAGGCGGAAAAAGCCGCCGAGCAGTTCGGCGCCTGCCTGCTGCTGGACGCGAACTTCCCCCGCACCGAAGAAATCAAGCAGCTCACCGCCGCCAAAAAGTAGCAACGCACAGACGAGCGGCGAAGTCGCGAGCCGCAGTAGCCGCGGGTCAACGACGGCAGTAGCCGCGGGTCAACGACGGCAGTAGCCGCGGGTCAACGACCCGCCGGAGCGGCGAGAGGGGAGGCGGGCGTCAGGTATCGGGTGTCAGGCGTCAGGCGTCAGGGCGTCAGGGCGTCGAGCGAGCGCTGCTCACGGTTCGGGAACGCCGAGCTGCCGGCAGATCGCCCGGGCGGTGTAGTCGTTGATCTCCTTGTGCCTGGGAATCGACGCCTGCTGCTGATTCGCCGGGTTCACCCAAACGGAATGAGCGCGGCCCTCGCGCAACAATTCGCAGCCGTTACGCCGTAGGTGCTTTAGCAGTTCCTTGCGACTCACGAGGCGACATGCCCGGCGGGCGCTTCGACGATGTCCGTGCTCACGCTCAGGATCAAGTACACGGGCTCTTCAAGGTCCATTTCGGGATCCGATGCTCGCGGGTTCGGCAGAGGGAGAGGTTGGCCCAGTTCAAGCCGGGTTTCGGCCGCGTCCAGCAGCGCGACGGCGAGCAACCGCCGGGCCTCGGCGAGATCGTCGGCGCATGTGATGGCTGCTGGGAAGTCCAAGACTTGGGCATGGACGCCGCCAGCGACGACTTTATAGCCGGCCTTGTACTGCATCATGGCGATATCTCAGCTTAGTTGATGCCTACCCGATTCCAATTGTACTTCGCCGGGCGCGGACTGCGGGCATGACTTGCCCCGCCAGGATGGCGGGGCTATGTGGGGTTAATTGCCTTTGCCTTTTTGTTCGCGTTTGCGCTTGCGCATTTCTTTTTCACGCTGCTTTTTGAGGCGGGCTTTTTCGGCGCTGGAGAGCCGCTTGCCGCCGCCGAGTTTTTTGCGGCTCAGGGCGCCGTCGGGGTTGGCGGCCATGCTGGTTTGCAATTGGCTGACCATTTTCATCCGCTCGCGCAGGCCCTTGCCGGCCATGGAGGTCATCACCTGCGCCATGGCGTCGAACTGCTTCACCAGGTCGCTGACTTCGCTCGGCTCGACGCCGGCGCCGGCGGCGATGCGGCGGCGGCGGCTCTGATCGATCACCTTCGTGGGATTGCGTTTCTCGTCGGGCGTCATCGAGTCGATGATGCCCAAGAGCCGCTTCATGTCGCCTTCGGCGTCGAGGTCCTCGACCTGCTTCATCAGGGCGCCCATGCCGGGGATCATGCCCATGATTTTTTGCAGCGGGCCGAGCCGGCTGATTTGCCGCATTTGCGCGCGGAAGTCGTCGAGCGTAAATTCGCCCTTGCGGAGCCGTTCCTCCTGGCGGAGCATTTCGTCCTGATCGAACTCGCGCTGCGCCTTCTCGACCAGCGTGAGGATGTCGCCCTGGCCGAGGATGCGGCCGGCCATGCGGTCGGGGTGGAACTCCTCGAGGGCGTCGAGGTGCTCGCCGACGCCGATGAACTTGATCGGCACGCCGGTGACGTGCTTCACGGAGAGGGCGGCGCCGCCGCGGGCGTCGCCGTCGAGCTTGGTGAGGATGACGCCGTCGAGTTCCAGGGCGTCGTTGAAGGCCTTGGCGCTGTTGACCGCGTCCTGGCCGGTCATGCTGTCGATCACCAGCAGCACCTGGTCGGGCGCCGCCTGGCGATCGACCCGCTTGAGCTCCTCCATCAGCTCGTCATCGACGTGCAGCCGGCCGGCAGTGTCCAGGACGATGACGTCGTTGGCGCTCTTCTTCGCCAGGGCGATAGCCGCCCGGGTGACGACGACCGGGTCCTTCTGCGTACGGTCGGAGAAGACCGGGATGCCAAGCTGATCGCCGATGATGTGAAGCTGATCGATGGCGGCGGGGCGCTGCAGGTCGCAGGCGACCAGCAGGGGCGAGCGACCGGCGGACTTGAGCAACCGGCCCAGCTTGCCGCTGGTGGTGGTTTTGCCGGAGCCCTGCAGGCCGCACATCATCAGTACGGTGACGTCGTTTTTCCCCTTGAGATGGAGCGAGTGGTCGACCGGCCCCATCAGGTCGACCAGCGCCTGGTAGACGATGCCCACCACCTGCTGGCTGGGATTGAGCGACTTCAGGACCCGCTCGCCGACGGCTTCGTCGGAGACGCGTTTCATGAAGTCGCGGACGACCGAAAAGGAGACGTCGGCCTCCAGCAGCGACCGCTCGACGAGCTTCAGCCCGTCGCGCATGTTGCCCTCGCTGAGCTTGCCTTGGCCGCGAAGGGTCTTGAAGGCGGAACTAAGGCCGTCTTGGAGGGCTTCGAACATGGCAGGCTGGAGGGTGGAGGCTGGAGACGGGAGGCTGGAGGCCGGCGGGAGGCAATTCTAGCGGGGTGGGACGGTTTCGGGCAGGGCTGCGCGGTCCCTGGGGGACTGCGGGCGAGGCGGCCAAGTCGCGTCATCGTGCCTTGGCGAACTCGACGGCCTGGGCGGCAATATCGACGCCCACCTTCTTGCTCCACGCCGCGAGCAGCTTGCGGTACACCGGTCCCGGCTGGCCGGCGCCGACCGGCTGGCCGTCGTGCCGGACGATCGGTTGGACGCAGATCGACGTGCTGGTGAGCAGCGCTTCGCTGGCCACGGCGAACTGGTCGGGCAGCAGGTCGGCTTCGCCGTGAGCTATGCCCAGCTCGTCGGCGAGTTCAAACAGCACCTGCTGGCTGATCCCCGGCAGGACGCCTTCCAGCCGCGGGGTGACCAGGCCGCGGTCAGCGAAGTACAACACGACGTTCGCCGTGGAGGCTTCGCCGATGAACCCGCGCTGGTCGAGCAGCACGGCCCGCGCGCCGGGGCAGCGACGCGCCGCTTCCTGGTCGGCCAGGTAATAGTGCATCCGGCTGCGGCACTTCAGCGCCGGCGGCCAGCAGTTGGCCGGCGTCTGGCGAACGTCGGTGAGGCATACGTCGACGCCGCTGTCGAACCTGCTGGCCCACGCCGCAAACGGCATCGGCCCGCCGTGGACGCAGACGGTGGGCCGCGCCGCGTCGGCCGACTCGCCGGGGGTCGCCAGCGCGACGATGTTCCAGTCGTCGCCCGGAGCGATCAGCGCGCCGTTGCGACGGACGAACTCGGCGATGGCGGAGCGGACTTCGGCCGTGAGCGCGACGGCGTTCCAGCCGACGATCGAGAGCGAATTGTGCAGCCGGGCCAGGTGGGCTTCCACGCGGAACGGCGCGCCGGCGAACGTCCGCAGCCGCTCGACGACCGTGGCGCCCAGCGTGAAGCCGAGGTCGGTCACGGGAATCGCCAGCGCTGGTGCGTCGATCCAATTGCCGTTGAAGTATGCCTGGCCGAGATTCATACGCGTGAGTATCGCCGTGGCGCCCCCCGAAGCCAACCGCAGAAAACCGCAGCGGCAACCGCCGCGAGCGTGTGTGGCGCCTCCAGCCGCGGCTCAACGAGCCGCCGGAGCGGCCGCACCCGCCTTCGCCGGCCGGGACGGCCGGGCTATATCTGGCTTCGCCGGCCGGAACGGCGGGGCTATTTATCGGCGAGCGATGCGCTGATTGGCTGCGGGGCCGCGGGCGCTGGGAACTGGGCGACCTGGCCCAGCACGCGACCAACCGGGCCGCCAGCCGCCAGGTAATCGTCAAGCGCGTGATGGCGGCCGACGACGCTGGTCACATCGACCGAGCGGATCGGCGCGGCATAATCGCCGAGGACGCCGCGGCTCGACAATCCCGCCAGGCCCAGCGGCCTGGCACGGCCCTCGAAGGCCATGTGGTAGAACCGCATCGCCGGGTCCAGGTGATTGTTCACCAGCAGTAGTTCGCTCGCCTGTTGAAGCGCACGGCCGTGATAGCCGCCGGGGCGAATCCAGTCGGCGTCTACCGCCGCGGCGACCAGCGCCGCCTTGATGAGCGGCCGCGATGCGTGCCGCCGCTCGGCAAGCTCCAGTTCTCCCAGCCGGCCGCCGGCCAGTAGGTGCAACGCCCCGGTCGCGACGCGCGCGCCGTAGCTGTAGCCGACGATGCTCAGCGGCGTCTCGGCGGGGGCCTGGTCGATGGCCCACGCCAGTTGCCAGCTTACGTACTTGGTACGGGCC
>QEVI01000284.1 GCA_003576855.1 Planctomycetota bacterium | reverse complement strand
GTTGCCGTTGACCAGCAGGTTGGCGGGCTGCTGCGCCACGGCCGGCGACTGTTGACCGACGACAACGGCCAGCAGGGCGATTACTAGCGAGCCAAAAACGACTGAGTTCCTCATCGAAGGTCTCCGAAATCGGGCATGGTTCACAGTGCGTTGTCTCTCGAGTTGGTTCAGCGAGCGCGAGGCTCGTGCGGGATCCCTCGCCTTGGAGTTTCAGCTTGGTCGATCAACCGGTCCCAAGGCCGTTGCCGCTGGTCGAGCGGTCTGGCCGGCGACCGAAGCCGCGGCCTTGGGGTCGGTTGGCGAAATTAAGCCCGGAGCGTTCGGTGGGGTCGAACGCTCCGGACGTTCGTCACACGTCTCTCATGGCTAATCGCGTGCCGCCGCTCGAACGCTCTAGCGGCGACGCACCAGCGCGAGGCCCGCCAGGCCGCAGGCCAGCAGGGCCGTAGTCGCCGGTTCGGGGATCTGGCTCAGTTCGAAATCATCGACGACCAGCGCCTGGCCGCCGCCAGCGGGGTTGGCGAAGGCGTTGATCATCGACACGCGGCCGCGGACCGTGGTGCTGCCGGCCGGCGCGATCCCGGCGACCGTGTACTTGTTGTAGCCGAACGGCTGTCCGGCGGCGCCGCCGAGGCCCGCTGCCGGCAGGTGCAACACGCTGCTGGCGATCAGGCCGGCAGGGCCGAGGAATTCCACGGCGAGCTCGGTCCGGGTGCGACTGCCGGGAATCAACCCGGAGTAGTTCGCCTCGGCGCCGGCCCAGCCGCTAAACAGGTAAATAATCCCCGGCGTGGCCGCCGCGTCCTGATACAGGTGCACGGTTACGTCGCCGTCAGTGGCATTGCCCTGGAACGGCTTGAAGAATACGCCTTGGTCGTTCGCCGTGACGGGCGTCGGCGCGGGGCCGGCCCAGGGTTCCGACGACAGGCCGTCGGTGAACGGCCCGCTGATGGCTCGTGATGCATCAATGACCCAGTCGTCGGGACGCGGCTGGCCATCGATGACGACAGTGGCGTCGAGATTGCCGTTGAGCAGCAATTGCGCCGCTCGGGCGTCACAGGCGCCGGCCACAAGGACGCTCGCCAAGGCGAGCGTCGAGAGCACTGTTTTCATTAGTTCTACTCCAACTGGATGCCCACAGATGCATGAACCGACGCACGCCAAGGCGCCGGTTACCACTCAAGTTGCCTCTTCATCAGTCAGCTCGCGTGCGCTACGAACCGTCTCTCCTGTTCGCTGCGGCGGCGGCAATCGCGCTCGATCAACTGCCAACGCCCGATTCTCCCGACTGGCGCGGGGCTCGAGCCATTGCTGGCCGCGTGCCTGTAGTGTACCGAGAATGCTGCCGCCCGAGCGAACTGCCCGGCCCTCGACTTAGGCAGGGACGCCCTGCCGGCGAAAAGTTGTTCTGCTACCGATTGTACTGGCTGCTACAGTCTTTGCAAGCGCTTTCATGCGTTTTCCCGAACGGGGCCCGCGGGACGCTCCGGCGGCTCGTTGAGCCGCGGCTGCTTGTGCCGCGCCGGCGGGGGCGCAACGCCAGCAGGGCGGCTAAACCGGCAGCCGCGAGGGCGGCCGCGGCCGGCTCGGGCACGGCCGGGGCGAAGGCCGGCGTGGCCGCCGAGCCGGCGAAACCACGCTGCCAACGGAGCAGGTCGGCGCCGTCCACATCGCCGTCGCCGTCGCCGTCGCCGATGGCCGGCGTAGCCACTCCGCTGGCGCCAAAACCGGCCTTCCACAGGGCCAGATCGGCGGCATCGGCTGCTCCGCTGCCGTTGAAGTCGCCGTCCAAAAACACCGTGTCCAAGGCGGCGATCACCTCAGGCAACTGCGCGAAGCGGAGGCTCGCCCGGTCGTCGCCTTCCAAGAACTCCAGGAATGCCATCAGCGACAAGGTCATGTTCCAGTTGTCGGCGAACGATGGAACTTGCGTCGGATTGGCGTCGCCGGTCGCCCATTGCGCCGAGTCGGCCAACCCCAACGGCCCATCGAGTCCTGTGCCCAGGCCGTTGTCCAGTAGAAACCGTAAGGCCTCTTCCGAATGTTCGGCGCCAGCCATCAAGGCGAACGCCACGCTCCACGGCATGAACAAGTTGGGCTGGCCGAAGTTGTTAAACAGGTTGTACGGCTGATAGCCGGCGGCGCCCTGGCCGGCGTCGGGCTGCACGAAGTTCTCGCGATTGAGCTGCGCGAGTTTGTCGGCGACTTCGTCCTGGTACCGCACGAAGTTGATCCACGGATTCCGCGCAAGGCTGCGGTTCGGATAGCTGTCCACGCCCCGCTCGGACGTATCCACGAACAGGTTCAGCAGCGCCTGCACGAACGGCGCTCGGTACTGCGTGTCGTACGAGTAGGCGAGGAACCGATCGTTCGAATCGACCAGCCACGCCAGCGAGCGGCCGACGTCCTTGTTCCACATATCGTCCAGCGGGACATGGTGGGCTTCGGAGAGCTCGCCGGCCAGGGCAATGACCTTGTTCTCGTTGGTGTAGCCGGCGTAGGTGTACGGGCTGAGCCCGCTCTGCGGAAAGTACGCCTGGCCGTAGGCCCCCGGGCCCGCAAACGCGGCGAAGTTGAATCGCTGCTGCAGCGCGTCGATCGAGTCGCGCAGGGCGGCCGGGGTCGCCGCCTGCGTCTTGTAGTTGTGCAGCGCCAAGAAGATGAATGACGCGTCGATGGTCGATTCTTCGCGGTCGGTCACCGGCGCCGCGGTCACCAGATCGAGAAACCGGGTCGGCAGGTAGGTCGTCTGATCGCGATTGACGTTGAGCGAGGTCACGAGGCGCGACATGTACGCGTCCGCCTCGGATTGCGTCACCCAGCCGCGGCGGATCGCGGCGGGGAGCGTCCAGGCGACGCCGGTCGTCGTGTTGAGCGCGGCGACCGATACGTTGTCCGATGAATTGGGAATCAGGCCGGAGGTCTTGTTCCGCGCCGCCCACAGTCCCATGAACTGCCGCCGCGCGAGCCGCTCGACGACCGATTCGATCGGGGCGCTGGCCGCGTCGATCGGCGGACCCTTCTCGCGCAGGGAAAAATCGTCGAGGTACAGCGGTCCGTTGGCGGCGCCGAAATCGGCGTCTACCAGAAAGGAGACGGCGTACGTCCGAGACAGGTCGGGGCTGCCGGTGATGTTCCAGCCGTCGGCCAGATCCAGCGGCGCCTCGATGCGGGTCCAGCCGCCGGCCGGCAGCGTGTAACTCCGCGTCGCCCGGTGGCTGAGCGAATCGCGATAGTCCTTCAGTTCCAGCGAAAACGTGAGCGGCGCGCCGGCGTCGTTGCGGACGTAGCCTTCCAGCGTCTGGTACTGCGAAAGGTCCCGGTCCTGGCGGCGGTTCATGTCGCCGGACAACTGGCTGGAAAACGTCTGGAAGAACCGGAAGCCGTCGCTCGGCACCGCGCCGAGATTCGCCTGGTAGGCCCCCACGCCGGAATGAACCACGGCCGCTTGCTTGGTGAAGCTCGTGATGTTTCCCCGACTGAACGGCCCGCCCCAGAGGTTCAGCGAATCAGACCGTTCGCCGTCGAAGAGCGGTACGACGGAGACATCGCCGGCGCGGCACACGACGGCCTGCGCCAGCCACAGGGCCGCCAGCGCCGCCAGCCATCGGGTCCGGCCGATTGGCGCGGCTTGTGGAAACGCATTCATAAACGCACGGTCGCCTGGTGAGTCTGTCCGTCGGCCACGAGCGGAAGCTCCGCAACTCCATTGTTAACAACGACCGCGCGGCCGTCCAAAGTTGCGCTGCTGACGCCGGTCTGGCGGTTGTCGGGGTTCTCGATGCGAATGTGGTAAACCGTGGCGCCGTCGGGCAGGCGGTACTGCAAGCCGCAGGCGGGCCACTCGCTGGAAATGGCAGGGTTGAGCAGCAGCGTGCGGCCGTCGCGGACGCTGAAGCCGAGGATCGATTCCACGGCCACCCGCCACATCCAGCCGGCGCTGCCGGTGTACCAGGTCCAGCCCCCGCGGCCGGCGTGCGGCGGCTGGCTGTACACGTCGGCGGCGACGACGTACGGTTCGGCCTGATACACGGCGACTTCTTGGGGCGTGCGACCGTGGTGCACCGGATTGATCATGTCGAGCAGTTCGACGGCCCGGCTGCCGCGGCCCAGTTGGGCCAGGGCCCGAACGAACCACAACACGCCGTGCGTATACTGCCCGCCGTTTTCGCGGACGCCGGGCACGTAGCCCTTGATGTAGCCGGGGTCCTGCCGCACGCGATCGAACGGCGGATCGAGCAGCCGGATGAGCCCGGCGCGGGCATCGACGAGCCGCTCGTCGACGGCGGCCACGGCTAGCGCCGCCTTTTCGGGCTCGCCGGCGCCGGAGAGCACGGCCCACGCCTGGGCGAGCGCGTCGATCTGGCATTCCTCGGCCGCGGCCGAACCGACGGCTTCGCCGTCGTCGAAGAATGCGCGGCGGTACCATTGGCCGTCCCAGCCGACGCCGTTGAGCGCCTCGCGGAGCCGCCGCTGATGCTCCCGGTACCTGGCGACGCGGGCGGCATCGCCCCGCGACTGGCAGGCGGGGATGAACCTTTCCAGCGTCTGGTGCAGGAAAAACCCCATCCAGACGCTTTCGCCGCGGCCTCCCTCGCCGATGCGGTTCATGCCGTCGTTCCAGTCGCCGCAGCCCATGAGGGGCAGCCCATGGACCCCGACTACGAGCGAACGATCGATCGCCCGGCAGCAGTGCTCATAGACGGTCCCGCTCTGACCCGACGAGACGGCGGCCAGGAATCGCTCCTGCTCGCCCGGGGCGAGCTGCGGACCGGCGACGTATGACGCCGTTTCGTCCCATAGCGAGCGATCGCCGGTGGCGTCGCAGTACTCGCTTGCCAGCAGCGGCAGCCACAACAGGTCATCGGAGAATCGCGTCCGGATGCCGCGGTTATTGGGCGGATGCCACCAGTGGAGCACGTCGCCTTCGACGAACTGGCTGGCGGCGTGGCGGAGGATCTGCTGGCGCGTCAGCTCGGGCCAGTGGTACACCAGCGACGCGGCGTCCTGCAGTTGATCGCGGAACCCGTAGGCGCCGCCCGACTGGAAGTAGGCCGAACGGCCCCAGAGCCGGCAACTGATGTTCTGGTAGGGGAGCCAGCCGTTGACCATGAAATCCATGGCCGGCGACGGCGTTTCGATGCGGACGGCTGAAAGCTTCTGCCGCCAGAACTGGCGGACGTCGTCCAGCGCGGCGTCGAGCTGTTCGGCGTGCGAATAGCGCTGGATGATCCGCCGCGCTTCGTCCTCGGTTTCGGCTTCGCCCAGCAGCACCCAGTACTCGGCGGCCCCGTGCGGCTCGAGCGTGATCGTCGCCTGCAGGGCGAAGCAGGCGTCGCCGCCGACGGTCTCGCTGCGATTGGAAAGCTGGTCGAGGCTCGTCATGGCGTGCGGTTCGGCGAGGTCGCGAAACTGGCCGACGAATTCCTGCCGATTGCAGGCGACGCGCAGCGGCTCGGCGGCGGCGGGCGCCACCAGCTTGGCGAACGCCACGCGGTGCGACAGCTCGCGCGCGGGGTTGGCGGCAAACAAAGCGCCGCTTTCGCCATCGAGCCACGTGCGGACGCCGCGGGCCGACTCCCGCGTGCCGTCGCCCAGCACCAGTTGCGCGTAGGCGAACAGGTCCAGCCGCCGCGAATCGCCGGCGAGGTTCGCCAGGCGGAGGCGAGAAATCTTCACCGGATCGTCGGCCGGCACGAACTGCACCACGCGTTGATCCAGGTCGCCGCAGGTTTGGGCGTACTGGGCGTAGCCGAACCCGTAACGCACCTCGCACGCGGCCCC
>QEVI01000010.1 GCA_003576855.1 Planctomycetota bacterium | reverse complement strand
GTAGTCGGCCGCCAAGCCGTGCAGCCCCGCCGAGTGGAGTTGCTCGGCGATTCGTCCCACCGCTTCCGCCCGCACCGCCTCCTCGGCCGAGTTTTCCAGGTCGAGCAGCAACTGCTGCGAGCCCAGCACGTCGCCGCTGGCGTGCAGTTCGCGGGCGCGGGCCAGCTTGAAGGGCTCGGCGAGCGGCAGGCTGCCGAAGTAGTCCAGAACCCGTGCGAGGTCCTCGCCTTGCGGCGCGCCGCCTAAGCCGTCAAGTTCCGTCCGGACGAGCGATTCGATTTGGGACCGCTGCTGCGGGTTGGCCGCGGACCAGGCCTCGGCCAGTTGCGAACGGACCCAATCCGCGACGGCGACTTCGTGGTCGCGGCCGATCTTCAGCAATTCGCCTCGGCCGTCCGCCGCGCGATAAAGCTCCAGGCACGCCTCGGCCGAGGCCAGCGGATCGCCCGCCAGCAGCCGGCCCTGCGCCTCGATGCGGAGAATCACCGCACGCTGCGCCGCGCCGTCGCCTTCGAGCTCCTTCAACAGCGGCAACCGCGAGCTAAACGCGGCGAAATCCTCGTCGAGCGCGGCGACCAGGCATTCGGCCAGCACTTCGCGGGCTTCGATGTCTGCCGGCGACTTGCGAAACGCTCGTTCCATTAGCGCAATGGCATCGCTGAGCCGGCCCTCGTTGTAGGCGATTTCACCGAGGGTGCGCAGGGCGTGCACGTCGTCGGATTGCTCGGCCAACCGTCGCTCCGACTCCTGGCGCAACACGTCGATCTGGTCATAGCAGTTCAGATACATGCCGTTCTGCGAAATCACGGCGCCCCGATAACAGATCAGGTTCCCCAGGGCGACGCCGTCGCGTGCGGCGGCGCGGCCGGTGACCTGGCCGTCGGCCATGTTGATCGCCACCACTTCCGCCGAGGTCGTCGGCAGATAGTACCTGCCGCCGCTGTGGAACCCCGTGCCGGAACTGTAAACGCCGGCAGGCAGCGCCAGTTCGCGGGCCCAGGCCGGTTTTCCGTCGGCGAGGCGCAGCGCCCGCGCTTTCCGCGGGCCGGTCAGCAGGATGCGATCCTCGTCGACCGCGGCCAGCCGGTTCATTTCGCCGCGCTGCTGCTTCCAGAGCAGTTTGCCGGTGCTGAGTTCGACGGCGTGCAGGTAATCCGAGTCCGGCGGCGTGAGCAAGACGCGCTGGCCGACGATGGTTGCCGCGCCGTCGAGCCAACGTCGCGCAATGCGTTCCAGCGCCTCGTCGCCCCGGCCGCGGAAGTTCAGCGGCGGTTGGCCGGCGACTTCATACCTGAAGGCCCAGGCCAGGGATCGTTTGGCCAGGTCGACGCCGAGAACGACTCCGGCGTTGGTCGGGCAGACCAGCATGCCGGCCTCATAGGAGGGCATGGCCGCCTGCAATCGGCGCTGCGGGTCGGCGTGGACGCTCACTTCCAGGTTGGCGAGCGGCTGCTGCCACTGGAATTCGCCGCTGGCGCGGTCGAGGGCGATCAGGTGGATAGCGCCCTTCATCTCCGCCAGCACATAGAGCGACTCACCGACCGGCAGCGGCGCCCCCAGGAAAAACGCCCCGGCTAGTTCGCCGGCAGCCGCCCCGTCGACTTCCCAAACCAGCTTGCCCTGAGTCGAAAGGTCGTACGCGGAGAGCCGATTCGACTCGCTGGCCGGCTCGGCCTGCGGAGCGGCCATGAAGGGGGTGGCTTCGTACTCGTGGGCGGCGGGCATCGGCAGGTCGCGGATCATGTACACCCGCGATCCGTCGCTGCTGGTGATGCCATAGAGGTAATCCTCCCACAGGCGGCGGGCAAAGGACCGGGCCGGCTCGGGATTAGCCGTTTCGTCTAGCGCGCCGCCCGACTGCATGAGTTGCAGCAGCTCGGGCTGCTGCTTCGGCTCGGATCTCCACACCCGCTTGCCGGTGCGCACATCGACGGCCAGCAGCCCCTGCGGCGTGCGCGTGAGGATGTAGTCGCCGGCCGCCAGCGCGTGGCTGGCCACCGGCGCCACGCCGCCGGACCGCACCAGGTCGCTCGCGAGGTTTTCAAACAGCTTGTCCAGCGCCGGGTGCCCCAGCAGTCGCACCTGCCAGCGGACGCGCATATGCGGCAGTCCGCCGGGCGACTCCCCATTGCGAGCGGCGTTTCCACGGTAGGTGAGCCACTGCGCTTCTTGAGCGGCCGCGATGGCCTTCGGCTGCCCGACGGTATTGCGCAACCACTGCAGCGGCTCAGCGCTGGCGTCGAGACGATGCTGGCGATCGCCAATTTGAATCGACTGCTCGCCGCGGGCCGCAAGCTGTTCAATAATCGCCGCGGCCCGACGTTCGTCGCCCACAGCCAGCCAACTGGCTGCGGCGCGAATGGAAAGCTGCGGGTCGAACCGCCGGACGGCTTCAGGCGCATCGAGCAGTTGCTGGAAACCGAGGGCGGCCGCGAGATGGCGTCCGGCGTCGGCTTCGTTAATGGCCGCCAGCAGGGCCGCCTCGCTGCCGGCCGCGGTGTAGAAGTATCGCCCGGCCACCTCGTCGAGGGCCCGCTCGTCGCCCTGCTCGAGCGCTTCGGCGAGTCTTCTTTGGGCAACAGGCCCGAACGCCGCTTCGTAGGCCGCTCGCCCCGCCGGCGGAAGATCGCGAAGCAGCGCCCGCGCGGTTTCCTTGAGCCCGGCGACGCGGCTTTCGTCGTCCAATTCGATGAACAGGTCCTCGGGGCGGCCGAGCACGCCGTCGAGGAAGGCAATGGCCTGCGAGAATTCGCCCTGGCGGATGCTGTCTTGCGCTCGCTTCATGCCGCGCGCGGCGACTCGGTCGGTGACAAGCTGAACTTTGGAGAACTCGTCGGGCGGGGCGGGCGAGTCGCCGATTTGCAGCAGCGCCTGCTGCTGAGCCCACAGGGAGGCGCCGCAGCCGCCGAACCAGGCGCCACCCGCCAGGACGGCAACGAGCATGATTCTGCCGAGGGACATTCCGTTCTCCGGGTGGCGATTGATGCACCCCAAGCGCATCGTCGACTGCCGGGCGCCTCGCCGCGACCGGGCACAACCGCGGGCCAGGGGCGAGCAATCGAGCATAAGGCATTATCTAATCGCAGTTTACACCGACAAGTGTCCTTGGCAATCGAATCGGTTGTAAGGCCCCGCTGTTGTTGCACGCGCCGTGCCGCTACAGGATTGCGCCCCTCGCGACCCGGCCCCTCCGGGCGGCGTCTTTAGCCATTTTTCCGGGGTTTTTGGGGTGATGTGTGCGGTTAATGCCGAAAAACCGCTGGTTTTCCCGTGTTTTTCGCCGCTTTCACCTTGTAATTTGCCGGTTTCGGCCCTTAAATCAGCACGTCGCGTGCTAGAGTGCTAGTACGAGTCTGAGCCGGGTATCCGCTCAATCGCCCGCGCCCATAATGTTTTCCCACTACCGTTTGGAGTCACTAAGGAGGGTTTTCTAACATGGCGAAAGCCGCAGCAAAAAAGCCGCCCACCAAGACCGAAATCTACGCCAGCATCTCGGAAGCGACGGGCGTGGCCAAAAAGGACGTCGCCGCCGTTTTCGACGCCTTGTCCGATGAAGTGGCCAAGTCGCTCAGCAAGAAGGGAGCCCAAGCGTTCACCATCCCGGGGCTCTGCAAGATCGTCGTGCAGCACAAGCCGGCCCAGCCGGCCAAGAAGGGAGTTCCCAACCCGTTTAAGCCGGGCGAACTGATGGATGTCGCCGCCAAGCCGGCGAAGAACGTCGTTAAAGTCCGCGCGCTGAAGAAACTGAAGGATATGGTTTAAACCGGCACGCGTTGCGCCGAATCCTGAGGCGGCTACGAGCAGCTTTAATCCCTGCGGCCAAGACAATGGACATCCCTGCCGGTCGGCGCTGAGGCGCTGGCCGGCTTTTTTTGTGGCCCAGACGTTCGCGGCCCTGTGCCGATGCGTCAGTCTGTCGGACGCGTGCTGGCGCCGGCGCCATCCGCCCCGGGTGGCGGGGGCCCTGTCGAGCTGTTGGGGTCTTTGTGCAGCCAGCCGACGCCATGGCACAGCACCCGCAACACGACCAGCGCCAGCAGCGTGCTGACGATGGCCGTGGCCGCCTTGCCCAGGCCAGCGGCGACGCCGATGGCGGCCGTCATCCAAATGCCAGCCGCGGTCGTGAGGCCGTGGATTTCTTCGCCTGGCCGACCCTTGACGATTGCCCCGGCGCCGAGAAATCCGATGCCGGCCGTAATGCCCTGGATGACGCGGGACATGGCGTCGGGACTCTGATCGATCTGGGAGACCAGGACGAACACCGCCGAGCCGATCGCGACGAGCATATGGGTCCGCAGCCCCGCGGCCTTGCCTTTGCTTTCCCGCTCGTAGCCCAGAATGCCGCCCAGGATGCCGGCGAGGACCAGGCGGAAGCAGGCGACTGCCATCTTGCCGGAGTCGTCAAGATCGCGGAATTCGTTGGCGATTGAGTGGAGTATCTGTTCGCCGAGGGTCACGGCTCTGGCTCCTCCGTTGGCGTGCGTTTTGCGGGGTATAGCGGCGGTGCACGCGGGTTGAGATGCAGTTTTCCGGCCAATTCGGGCATCGTTGTCGCGTTTTTGCGGGGCCGCGACCGCCTGGGGCCGGTGCTTGAGTGGAGCAAGTTCTTACGCGTATACTTCTGTCGCAGACGGTCCGACTCAATGGCCACGCTCGACGGCGAGCGGTTTCTACCGGGCATGCGGAGGGGAGTGAACACGCCGTGGCGAAAAAGCAAGTTCTTTCGGACAAGAAGACCAAAAGCGCCCCCCGCGCGAAGGCCAAGCTATCGAAGGGCGAAAACGCCCAAGCACCGGGAGGCGGTATGACCGAAGCTAACACGCAGACCACCAGCCTGGAAGCGCCGAAGCAGCGCGGGCTCTCGGACGAGATGATCGGCCATGCCGCGGGAGACGTATGGCGCGTGCTCTCCGAACGCGGCAGTCAGACGCTCGCGGGCCTGAAGAAATCGGTGGATGCGTCGGATGACGTGGTCTTGATGGCCGTAGGCTGGCTGGCGCGGGAAGGGAAGCTGGCGTTTGAAACTTCGGGCCGCGCCGTCACTGTTTCACTCAAGTGACGACGGCGAACGAACGCCAGCAGCCCGGGCGGGCGCGGCGTGCCGGCGTTTGGTTTTTCAGCGTTCGGTTCAAACCACGGAGCCACGGGGGACGCGGAGCGGGGCCCGTTGTTGCGCCGCTGTGAATCGTCGTTGCCCGGCGTCACTTCTCGGACGACCCTATTCCGCAGTCGCGAACGAACAGACCCGCCAGCCTCCGGTCTCCGTGCCCTCCGCGGCTCCGTGGTTCATCCCCCTAGTGGTGATCCCAGTGGCCGTCTTCATGCCAGTCGAAGTGATCGGGCACGTAGTGGTAGTGGTTTCGATGGCGATAATAGCCGCCCGGGTGGAAGTCGAAATGGCTGGTGTCGTGCCAGTGGGCATGGCCCCAGTGGCCGCCGTAGCCAAACCCGTGGCCGTAGGCGTGTCCATACCGCGGATAGTACGAAAACCTTCGGTGCGGGTAGCCTCCGTGGCCGCCATGGCCGTGGTAGCCGACGCTAATGGAGACGCCGCCGTGGCCGGCTTCCGCCGTGGAGCCCGCGACGCCCAGCAGGGCCGTCGCGGCGATCGCCAAAATCATCGTTTTCATCGTTCGTTTCTCCCCTCTGCGCTGGTGAACTTGCGTTCGGCCCTGTAGCCGCGCATGGGCTCAACCGCGAAGCGCGTGCCGATGCGGGGGATGCGGCGGTGCTGCCGGAAAAGACGCGGTTTGCAGCGAATTTCGGCGGCGCCAGGCCAGCGGGGGCTTTGGTCCGCGCCGTGATAGTGCGACGCCTTGTCGTCAGTTTGATTCCACGTCGTGCTGCGCGATCTAGGTCGTCGCGGGCCGGGCCGCAGCCGTGCTGAAGGCGCCGCCGGTGCGGATTCCTGACAAAGAAGATGGTGCTATCCGATTTAGCGGCGCGGCGCTGGCGATTGCCACGTCGTTCCGGCAGGCGCTACGATAGTCGCGAGGCGGCGGGTTGCTGCCACGGCGGCGATCGCCTACGTTGCCGTTAATGCAGGCCCTGCGGGCGAGATGGCGAGGTCGACGATGCGGTGGTCATGGCGGATCGGGCGGCTGGGGGGCGTGGACATCTTCATCCACGCCACGTTTTTTCTGCTCTTGGCGTGGGTCGCGCTGGAGCACTGGGCCGCCGCCCGATCGGGCGCGGCGGTGTTTGAAGGCGTAGCCTTCATCCTGGCCATCTTCGGCTGCGTGCTGCTCCATGAACTGGGGCACGCCACCGCCGCCAGGCGGTACGGCATCCCCACGCGGGATATCACGCTGTACCCCATTGGCGGCGTCGCGCGGCTGGAACGCATGCCCGACGACCCACTGGAGGAACTGTGGGTGGCCGCCGCCGGGCCCCTGGTCAACGTGGCCATCGCGGCGGGCCTGTATGTCGTGTTGGTCGTGCTCAACCAGTGGACGCCGCTGGAACAGATGGGCGTCGCTCGCGGGGCGTTCCTGGCCCGGCTGCTGGTGGTCAACGTGTTCCTGGTGCTGTTCAACCTGATTCCCGCGTTCCCGATGGACGGCGGCCGGATGTTACGAGCCGTCCTGGCGATGCGGGTGGAGTATGTCCGCGCGACGCAAGTCGCGGCTTCGATCGGCCAGGGCATCGCCTTGCTGTTCGGGCTGGCCGGGCTGTTGGTCTTCAACAACCCGATGTTGATCTTCATTGCCCTGTTCGTGTGGATCGGCGCGGCCCAGGAAGCGAGCATGACGCAAATGAAGGCGGCCCTGGGCGGCATTCCTGCCCGGCGGGCGATGATCACCGAGTACCGCGCGCTGGCGCCAGGGGATTCGCTGTCGAGGGCGCTGGAATACATCCTCGCGGGGTCGCAGACCGATTTTCCCGTGGTCGGCCCTACGGGGCTGGAAGGCATCTTGACCCGCAGCGACTTGCTGGCGGCGGTCGCACGCTCCGGGCCGCAAACGCCCGTCGTCGACGTCATGCAGCGCGAATTCGAGACGGTCGAACCGACGGAAATGCTGGAAGTCGCCTTCGGCCGGCTCGAACAGTGCGCCTGCCGAACGCTGCCGGTCGTACACGACGGTCAGCTTTTGGGCCTGATCACCAGCGAGAACGTCGGCGAATTCCTGATGATTCAATCGGCGCTGGAGACCGGCGTCGTCGGGCGCCCTCCGCGGCTGCGGGGGTTGGACGCCAGTTGAGCCGCGCCGCATCGCCGGGCAGGCGGCCAGTCGCGTGACGCGACGCTAGTCGTTGATCGGGCGCGTCGTTCGGAAAACGACCACGAAACGCGGCTTGGCGCCTCGCCTCGCCGCCGGGATGGGTCGGAATCGATCATCCGCGCCGGACGCAAGCTCGTAATCGCCCAAAAGCTTACGTTCATCTCCAGTTTACCCGCTTGGCCGGCGTTTCCCCGGCACAAGCTGTGCACGCCGGGTTCTCCCGTCTCGGCCGGAACGGTCCGGCCGGAAAAAGGGACGCCGACCCGAAGGGGAGACATCGCTATGAAACGCATTGTCAGCTTGGCAACGCCGGCATTGGCGCTGGCGCTTTGCATCGGTGGCGCGGCGGCGCCGCAGGCGCTTGCGCAATCGGCCCCGGATGACGGGACTAGCGCGACGAGCGGCAGGGCAAGCACGACCAGCGAACAGGCCGCTGAATCCAGTTCCGCCAACACTGGCGAGGAGGACGCGGCATCGACCGGATCGGCAAGCAGCACGGCGAGCGCCTCCGATCCGAATCCGAGTGCTTCCGGAGATACTCCGTCAACCGCTAACGCGTCGGCTCAGGCGGCCGGAGCGGCAGCGCAGGACGTCCAGCCGTCCGCCGCGACGACAGGCGCCGCCGATGCGGGCGCTAGCCGCGCAACTCCGCCCGCTACGTCGCAACCAGGCCAGTCCGACAGCCCCGCATCCACCGAGATCGGAGCGAACGCCCAGGCCGCAGACGCCGATGCCGCGGCTTCCGGCCAAGCGTCGTTGGAGGCCAACATGGCAACGCAGCAGAACCTGACCGCGGGCCTGGATTTCGGCGAAGCAACGGCGGCGGGGTTGGCCATCAGCTCCGTGGCGCCACAGAGCTTTTTCTTCGATAGCGGGTTGCGACCGGGCGACGTCATCGTCTCGTACGCGGGGCAGCCCATCCGCAGCCAGGCCGATTTTAATCGCTGGGTCGTCTACCAACCGGGGCAGCGTGTGCCGGTGGTGGTGCTGCGCGACGGACGGCGGGAGACCATTTACGTGACGTATCGCCAGCAACATCCCGGCACGTTCGAGCATCGGGCTGGCTATTCGCCGCAGTCGGGCGGGGCCTACCTGGGCGTGACGTTTGATCCGTTGGCGCCCGGAGCCGTCGTGCGGGCGGTGGCGCCCGGCAGCCCCGCCGAACGGGCCGGCATTCGCCCGGGGCACGTCATCGTCGGGGTTAACGACCGGCAGGTGTCCAGCTACGACGAGGTCATCGGTATTATCGCGGCTCAGCAGCCGGGGACCCAAGTGAACATCGCGGTCGCGCATCCCGTGGTGTTGGGATTCAGGCCGGCGCAACCGCAAACGGCGCTGCGGCCGCAGCCGGTCCCCGCGCCTGCGTTGCCGGAACCGGAAAATGACGTGCGGGCCTATGGCGGGACTATCGACGCCCAAGCGGAGGTCGGCGCCGAGGGCCAGATCGAGGCGGGCCGCATCGCGCGACCCGGCGACGCCGACCGGGATGGCCGCGTGCTGGACGGCGACGGACGCATCAACCGTCGCGAGGCCGCACGCGGCGTGGACCCTGGCCGGCGGTAAAGAGTTGGTTTGAACCGGCAGCGGGCGCCTTCCGCCCGCTGCATTCCTGTGCGTGCTTCGGTACACGTGCGCGGCTCGTCCGTTGAGCCGCGCACGTGTTTTTTTGGGTCGTCTCTGCCGTGGCGCCGTGATCGGCCTGGCGGGGGCCCTGCGGCAGTTTGACGCTGGTCTCAGCGGCGGTCGGCGCAGGGTTTGCCGCGCCGCTATGGCTCGTTGCACGAGGGCGTGGAGGTTCAGGCGTCGGGGCGCGTCTTGGGGCACGCTTTCGCGCGAGGGTTACACTCACCCATGCAGGATGCGTCCCGAAAAAAAGGAGTTGGATGATGAAAACGGCGACGAGAACGGGCTTGTTCGCATTGAGCCTTGCCGTGCTGGCGGTAGCGCCGCCCGCACTGGCCCAATCGAGCGGCGAAGACTCGCAGCGGTCGAGCGACAGCCAGTCGGACGAGCAAACGACCAGTTCCTACGACAGCAGCGAGCCATCAAACAGGCAGGCCAATACCACTGGTCATGGCCAGACATCGCCGCCGACCCAGCAGAGCGACGAAACCGGGCAGTATGGGCAATCTTCGCAGACTGGCGAACAGTCCCGACGCCAGGCCCGGCAAGAGCGGCGCGAGAGCCGACAGAACGAGGACCAGCGGTTCTCAAGCGGTTCGAATCAAGACCCGGCCATCGGGGTCACCGTGGTCGAGCGAGGCGGGATGGGCGTCCGCGTGACGCGGGTCCACCCGCAAAGCCCGGCCGCCCAGGCCGGTATTCGCCCCGGCGATACGATTATCGAGGTCGATGGGCGACGGGTCAGCACGCCGCGCGACCTGGTGGCGGTCATTCAACGTAGCGAAGTTGGGGAAACGGCCGACTTCGCCGTACTCCGCGACGGGCGCGAACAATCGATCCAGGTGCGGCTCGCAACCCGCCAGCAAGCGCTGCCGCCAGAAGCGCAGCAGGGTCGTTTTGGCCAGTTCGGCGATCGGCAGTTTGGGCAGTGGCAGCAGAACCAGCCGCCGAGTGACCAGCGGGGTCAATACGGCCAGCAGGGTCAGTTCGCCCAGCGAGAAGACTACGGCGGCCAATACGATCAACCGCAGTACAACCAGCAGGCGGGATACGACCAGTGGCAGCGCGGTTGGAGCCAGAATCGCCAGGCCGGCGGATACGATCCTCAGTACGACCAGCAATATGGCGAACCGAATCGGCAAGCCTACTACGGCGCCGAGCAGCGGCCCATGCAACAGGGTCGCCGGTGGCAGGATGCGGGAAGTCAAGATCGGCAGTTCGGCGACCGCCTGATGCAGCGGCTGGAGCGGCTGGAAGGCCGGTTTGAGCAACTGACGCAAACCATCCAGCGCTTGGAGCAGCAGTTGGGTGAGCGATCGGACCAGTCCTACGATGACGCCCAGGAGCAGGCGCGACAGGCGCAACGCCAACAGGAGGAAGGACGCCAGTAGCAAGCCCCGACCGGTCGCGGATTTGCAGAGCGAATAGTTTCGAGTGCCGTTAGCGCGAGCGGCGGCGGAAGGCCTACGACCTCCGCCGCCGTTTTCGTTGACGTCTCTGGCGGAAGCCGGGCCCCCCCGGTTTGGGCGCCGTGCCGCCAGGGTTTACGCCGATGGACCCTTCAGCTCGTTCCTGCCGTTCATCGCCAGGGGCGGGGGGCGACGGCCCGGGGGCAGGTTATACTGAGGTCTGACAGCGGGATTTAAGGCACGGTGCCGCGACGCCACGATCGGCCGGGTGCCGGGGCGCACCGTGGCCATGCCGCGAACCACGCCGCCGAGGCATAACCGTTTCCGGAGAACATCAGATGCAGGTCCAGGTTACGACTGATAATCACGTGGAGGGGAGCGACCGCCTTTCGGCTTATGTGGATTCGGTAGTCAGGGATACGCTCGGTCGATTCGGGAATCGGGTCACGCGGGTCGAGGTGCATCTGGGCGACGAGAACAGCCATAAGTCGGGGCTCGACAAATGGTGCGCGATGGAAGCGCGCCTCGCGGGAATGCCGCCGGTAACGGTCAACGCGCAAGCCGGTTCGTTGGATCAGGCGATCGACGGCGCCGCCGACAAGCTGCTCAAGGCGCTCGACCGGCAGACTGGCCGGAAGGACGACCACAAGGGGCGAACCTCGATGTCGGGGGACAAGGGCCTGTAATGATTGGCGCCCAGGTGCGAGTTGCGGTCTGGGCAGGCGCGGTGGCCGCGGGATTCGCCGCCTATGCAGCTCGCCCGGCGCCAGGCGACGACGCGGCCGTGGCGAGGGTGCGCGACTTGGGGCCGCAGTTCACGGAGAACTCGGTCGGCGTCACGGGGTGCGACGGTGCGACCAGTCTCGTGTTGCCGGACGGCCGCTCGCTCTGGGTGTTTGGCGACACCGTGGAAGGTCCGTTCCAATCAATTCGCGAGCTCGACCTCGCCCCGCTGCGGTCGAACACCGGCGCCGTTGTGCCGAAGCAGGACGCGGCCCACGGAATTCGCGAGTTCCATTTCCTGGCGACGGACGACGGGCGGCGTCCGCGGCAACTCATCCTGTTCGCTCCGGAAGAAGACCCGGCCACCACGCGGCTGTGGCCGATTCACGGCACGTGCGCCGGCCGGCGGGTGTACCTGTTCTATCACCGCATCAGCCTGCTGGAAGGCGTGGACGTGTTTGAGAACTTCCGCCTGGAGGGGATGGGGCTAGCGCGTTCTGAGTGGGCGCCGGACGGTGGGCTGACGTTCGATCGACGAACCGCGGCCGATGGCACGCGCGAATTCTGGAAGGGGGACCAACCCACGTTTGGCGTGTGGGTGGAACGCGACGGCGACATGGCGTACCTCTGGGGCAGTTTGCTGACGGGCATGTTCTTGGCGCGCGTGCCGGTCGAACGCATTGAGGACCTGTCGGCCTATGAATACCTGATCGCCGCGGCCACGGCCGCGGCGCCCAACGCGGCGCCGCGCTGGTCGCAGCAGTTTCAGCCGACGGCCGTGCTGTTCGACTCGGTTCCCAATGAGACGTCCGTCTCGTTCAACGAGCGTCTGGGGGCGTTCCTGGCGATCCACGCGCTGGGCCGGGACGGCCAGATCGTCATGCGGACCGCGCCGGCGCGAACCGGGCCGTGGAGCTTGCCGCGGGTGATCTACCAGGTGGCTCGGTCGAACGATTCGGAACTGGTGTACGCCGCGAAGGAACATCCGGAGTTGGCGGCGGACGGCGGGCGCCGGATTTACATTACGTACGTCAACTCCGGGACGTATCTTCCGCGGATGCTCGAGGTGACGCTACGGTAGCTGGCCCGGCTGCTGGGAGGCAGGCGTGCCTCCGGCTATTGCGCGCGGCGAGATCGACGCGCTATCCGCCACCGCGCGGGCGTCCGCACGGCTGCTCGGCATTGGCACGAATGCTGCTCCTACCGCGGCCCAAGGAGCCCCCGCGATGTCGGACGAGTTTGTATGGTGGCAAAAGGGCGTCATTTACCAGGTTTACCCGCGGTCGTTCCAGGACTCCAACGGCGACGGGGTGGGCGACCTGCGCGGAATCCTGTCGCGGCTGGACTACCTGGAATGGCTCGGCGTGGACGCCCTCTGGCTGTCGCCCATGTACCCGTCGCCCATGGCCGATTTCGGCTACGACATCAGCGACTACTGCAACGTCGATCCGCTATTCGGCACGCTGGCCGAGTTCGACGAGCTGGTGGCGGAAGTGCATCGCCGCGACATGCGACTGGTGCTCGACTTCGTCCCGAACCACAGTTCCAGCGAGCATCCGTGGTTCCAGGAGTCGCGCAGCTCGCGGGATAGCTCGAAGCGGCATTGGTACATCTGGCGCGACCCGGCCCCCGGCGGCGGTCCGCCCAACAACTGGCTGAGCCAGTTCGGCGGCAGCGCCTGGGAATTCGACGAGCGGACCGGCCAGTACTACTACCATGCGTTTCTCAAGGAACAGCCGGACCTCAACTGGCGCAATCCGGAGCTGTGCGAGGCCATGCTCGACGTACTGCGGTTCTGGCTGGACCGGGGCGTCGACGGGTTTCGCGTGGACGTGATCTGGCACATCGTCAAGGACGACGAGTTTCGCAACAACGAACCCGATCCGGATTATCACCCGGGCCTGGCGCCCCACCGCCAGTTGCTGGCGACGTACAACACCGATCGTCCGGAAGTACATCAGGTGATCGAGAAGATGCGCAGCGTGCTGAACGAGTACGACGAGCGGATGATGGTCGGCGAGGTGTACCTGCCGGTCGAGCGACTGGTCACGTACTACGGCGGCGAGGGGACGGGGGTGCATTTGCCGTTCAATTTCCAGCTCATCGAACTGCCGTGGCACGCGCGGGTGCTGGGCGACGCGATCGAACGGTACGAGGGCCTGCTGCCGCCCCACGGCTGGCCCAATTGGGTGCTGGGCAACCACGACAACCCGCGGATCGCCAGCCGTATCGGCGCGTGCCAGGCTCGCGTGGCCGCGATGCTGTTGCTCACGCTACGGGGCACGCCGACGCTGTACTATGGCGACGAATTGGGGATGCACAACGTGCCCATTCCGCCCGACCGCGTGCAAGATCCGTTCGAGCGGAACGTGCCCGGCATGGGGCTGGGCCGCGATCCCGAACGAACGCCGATGCCGTGGAACGCCGAGCCCCGCGCCGGGTTCACCAGCGGCGAGCCGTGGCTGCCGATCTCCGAGGAGTCGGGCCATCGAAACGTCGAATCGCTCCGCGCGGACCCGACGTCGATACTGACGCTCTACCGCCGGCTGTTGGAGCTGCGGCGCCGCGAGCCGGCATTGCACATCGGCGATTACGTACCGCTCGCGGCGCACGGCGACGTGCTGGCCTATCGGCGGCGCGACGAGGGGGCCCGCTACCTGATTGCGCTGAACTTCGGCGCTGAACCGGGCGTGCTGGACCTGACGGGCCGCACCGGATGCGGCAAGCTGGTCTTATCAACCCATCTGGACCGCGACGAGGAGGACTTCGACTGCCGCGTGGAGTTGCGGGCCGACGAGGGAGTCATCGTCAAGCTCAATGAATAAGCCGAGCCGCCGCGTCCCGTCGTGGTGCGTCGGCGCCGCTGGCCGGCGCACCGAACGAGTTCACGGGCAGTGCAGGCGGTAGGTCGTGTAACCGCCGGCGAGGTTCGCGGCGTCGAAGCCGCGCTGCCGCAGCAGTCGCGTGGCCAGGTATCCCCGCTGGCCGACCTGGCAATAGGCCACGATGCGGCGGTCCGTCGGCAGGTCGGCGAGCCGCTGGCGCAGCTCGTCCACAGGTATGTTCACCGCCCCGGCGATGGCGCCGCGCGAGAACTCTTCCGGCGTGCGGACGTCGAGAATCAACGGCCGATCGGCCGGTTCGATCGCCATGAGCGTGGCGACGTCGATCTGCGGATGGTCGCCACGCAGCAGCCCGGCGGCGACGAAGCCCGCCATATTCACGGGGTCTTTGGCGGAGCCGTACTGCGGCGCGTAGGCGAGCTCCATTTCTTCCAGGTCGAACACCGTCATGCCGGCCTGAATGGCGACCGCCAGGACATCGATGCGTTTATCGACGCCCGCGCCGCCGACGGCCTGGGCGCCGAGTATGCGGCCGTCGTCCGGATCAAAGACGAGCTTGATCGACATCGGCTCGGCGCCGGGATAGTAGCCCGCGTGGTGCGACGGGTGAACGTAGACGGTGCGAAACGCCCGCTGCACGCGGCGGAGGGTTTTTTCCGAGGCGCCCGTGCAGGCGGCGGTGACGCCGAACGCTCCGACGACGGCGGTGCCCTGCGTGCCGCGATAGCGTGAGGCGCGACCGAAAATGTTATCGGCGGCGATGCGGCCCTGGCGATTGGCGGGGCCGGCCAGCGGGACCTGGGCCGGGCCGCCAAGGACGAAATCGACGGTTTCGACGGCGTCGCCGACGGCGAAGACGTCGGGATCGCTCGTTTGCAGACGGTCGTTGACGCGAATGCCGCCTCGCGTGCCGACCTCCAGTCCGGCGTCGACGGCCAGCTTGTTCTCCGGTCGCACGCCGACGCCCAGGACGACCAGCTCGCCGCTCACGCTGCCGCCCGACTTGAGCTTGACGTTAACGCCGCCGTGGGCCGCCTCGAAGGCCTCGGCGGCTTCGCCCAGCAGCAGCGTCACGCCCTGCGCTGTCAGGGCGGCAACGATCGGCGAAGTCATTTCCTTATCGAACGGCGGCATCACCTGGTCGGCAAGCTCGACGACCGTCGTGGCAATTCCGCGGCGGACGAAGTTCTCGACCAGCTCCAGGCCAATGAAGCCCGCTCCGATGACGATCGCCCGCTGCACGCCGTGATCGACGTACGCGCGGATGCGGTCCATGTCCTGGAGCGTGCGGAGGGTGAACACGCCGGGGAGGTCTACGCCGGGGAGCGGCGGGCGGATCGGCGCCGCTCCGGGGGCCAGCAGCAGTTTGTCGTAGGACTCGTCGTACTGCTGGCCGGTGACCAGGTCGCGAATGCGGACCGATTTCGCCGTGCGGTTAATGGCCTCGACCTCCGAGCGGGTGCGAACGTCGAGATTGAACCGCTCGCGGAGCCGCTTTGCGGTCGCGACGACGAGCTTCGAGCGATCGGTGATCGCGTCGCCGATGTAATACGGGAGGCCGCAATTGGCGAAAGAAACATCGGGGCCGCGTTCGACGACGATGATGTGGGCGTCCTCGGCGAGCCGGCGGGCCCGCGTCGCGGCGGAAGCGCCGCCGGCGACGCCGCCAACGATGATTAGCTTCATGGAAGGTACGCTCGATCGGAGGTTGCCGATGAAGTGGTGCACACAACGGGCCCGCCCGCCGCGCGCAACCAACCGCGCGTTGGCGCCAGCAGCGTGTTGGCCGAAGTGTGCTACGCGAGAGCCGCGCGGCTATGGCGCGCCTCGACCGTCTCGACCGCCTCTACCGCCAAGGGCAACAGGTAGTGGAGCGGGCAGGGGCAGATCGACGAAGTGCGCAGCTCACAGTGCTTACATATAACCTCATCGAGTTTCTCCCCATAGGGATCGATCAACGGGCTATCGAGACTGCGGCAAAGCGCAACCAGATCCGGGAGGTGCTGCTCGATCCCGCAGCCTAAGCCGGCGGCCGCGCACGGCGGACCGTGTTCGCGGCGGACGATGCAGTGCCGGCAGACCCGGTCGCGAAGTTCGACGAGATATTCCGCGTAGTCCTCCCACTCGGCGACGGCGCTCATGACCTTCCTCCTGGCCCGCATCGGGCCGGCAGAGCGACTGAGGAATCCGCCCAGGCGGTTTCCTTCCAGAACTTGGAGTTGTCGTCGCCGTCAGAGCGTTTGGGCTGGCCGCACGCAGGGCGGCGGCGGCTTACGATGAACGTTCGCCTCTACGACTGTCCCAAGGCTATTACACTGGTCGGCAGAAAACGGGTCGCAGCATAACGTGGCCACGACCGCCTGCGGCGCAACGAGATCCACGCCCTCGATAGGTGAACATGCCACGGGGCTAGCAGGACGCCGGTTCGTGGGAATCAGTTTCTGATCTTGGACATAATGCTGGCGGCTGCGGTGTCGATTCCCTTCAGCGCCGAGGCGAGCGCCTCGCGGTTGGGCGCATAATCGGCGGCGACGGTTCGCAGAATGCGATCCTGCCGCACCAGCTCGCAGAGCGAATGGGTGTAGTCGCGCATGCCTTCGTGCCGGCATTGGTGGAGGATCGCCGGCAGATCTTCGTCCTCTTCGCGGAGAATCTTGTCTTTAACGACGGCGTTGACCAGCAGCACCTCGGTGGCCGGCCAGCGGTCGCCTTCCTTCACGCCGGGCAGCAGCCGCTGCACCATGATGGCCTTGAGGCTGGTGGCCAGCGACGAGCGTATGAAGCTGTGTTCGCTGCGGTCGAAAAACTCCAAGATTCGCGAGAAGCTGAGCTGCGCGTCGGCGCAATGGAGCGAACCCATCACCAGGTGGCCGGTTTCGGCCGACTGGATGGCGGCCAGCATGGTTTCGCGGTCCCGCATTTCGCCGATCAGGATGGCGTCTGGATCCTCGCGGACGACCACGCGAAGGGCGTCCTTGAAGTTCGGCACGTCCAGGCCGATTTCCCGTTGCGAGATGATGCTCTTCTTGCCGACGAAGTTGAACTCGATCGGATCTTCGATGGTGATGATGTGCATGCTGCGGGTCTGATTGATGTACTCCACCATCGCGGCGAGGGTGGAGCTTTTGCCCGAGCCGGTGACGCCGCAGACGAGGATCAGCCCCTCGTTGGTATGGGCGATCATCTCGCGGTAGATGTCCGGCAGGTTCAGCCCGTTGAAGTCCTTGATCTTCGACTGCACCCGGCGGACGGCGACGTGGATGTCGCCCTTGGACCGAAACATGTTGATGCGGTAGCGGTCGCCCGTCTCGCCGGCGCAAGAGAAATCCAGGGCGCCGTGGGCTTCGAACTCCTTCCAGCGGTCGCTGGGCACCAGCGGATCCATCATTCCGTGGACGAAGGCCGTATCGGGAATCGGCGGCACCTCCAGGCGGCGCAAGTGGCCGCCGATGCGAACATACGGCGGATAGCCGGTCTTCAGATGAAGATCCGACGCCTCGTGCTTGGTGAGGAAGGCGAGCAGTCGCCGCATTTCATCGGCGGCCGCTTCGGGAGAGGTGTCGAGCGCTTGCATGAGGGTCCTCGGAGCCAGAGAGAAGAAGCGTGCGTCGCCATGCGACGGAGGGCCAGTGGCCTCGCCGTGAGAAGACGATGAAAAGGAAGCTGCGCTTGAAAATGGCAAACGGCGCTGCAGCGGAGCGGCGAGCAAGCTCTCGCCGCTCGCCCCGCATGCCGCTGCGATTGCCGCCTGAAGTTTTCCGCTATTTCACATTGTTGCACCGGATGAATGCGCAGGTCAATTATAATGTAAGCGGCTTGCCGGCGGCGAATCGCGCCTGGCACGGCGCTTGCCCCTTATACGGACACTTGTCACGACACCGCGTCGATTCGGGCACATCACGCGGTCGGCCTGGCGGGGAGTGTGCCTATTCGACGCGCTAGGTGCGCGCATGGGAGCGCGCTCCGGCGAGCGGGAGGGCGATCCATGAGAACGAACGTCATACCAAGAAGCCGGGAGCTGTCCGGCAAGGCCGAGCAGCAAATGAGAACTTGGGCGCTGGCCTTGGAGCTGACCCCGCCGCCCAAGCCGTCGGGGAAGACTCCGCTGGCCAGCTTGATCAAGCCGTACATCGCGTTGTCGCGGGAAGCGGGCGTCGATGCGGCGGAAATCGCCCAGGTCGTCGCGACGGAGCTTCATTGGAAAGTGCTCGACCGCGAAATGGTCGACTACATCGCCGACCAGCACAACTGGTCGCGGGTGTCGGTCGAATCGGTCGACGAGCGGCAATCCTCCTGGTTCCACGACACGTTGGGCAAGTGGCTGGATTCGAAGCTGGTGTCGCAGGTGGAGTACGTGCGGGGGCTGGGGCGGATCGTGGCTTTGGCCGCGCAGCGGGAAAGCGTGGTGTTCGTCGGTCGCGGCGCCCAGTTCATCTTGCCCCGCGACGCGGGGTTGACGGTGCGACTGGTCGCGCCGAAAAAGGCGCGCCTGCAGCACCTCGCGCAGTGCGCAAACTGCAGCGAACACGAGGCCGAGAAGATGTTGGAGGAGGTCGACCGCGGCCGCGCGGACTTCGTCCGCCGGTACTTCCACCGCGACATTGCCGACGCGTCGGTGTACGACCTGGTGGTAAACCTCGAGCACTTCACCAACGAGCAAGCCGCCGGGCTAATCATTGAGGCCAGCCGGCTGCGATTCAAGGATATCGCCGCAAAAGCGTGATGCGGCAACGGGAGGTTCCCAGCATGAACGTGGCGAAGGCCTTGGCGACAATCGCGGGCGCCGCGGTCGCCTTTGGCGTCGTAGGGACCGGCATCGGCGTGTTTCTAGGCAAAATGGCGCCCAGCTTCCTCCGCTACGCGGTGCGGGCGGGCGGCGACGCGACGCTCGAGCCCATGGAACTGGGCATCGGCCTGGGGCTTACCAACGGGCTGACCTGGGGGATGGTGACCGGGATGGTCGTGGTCGCCATCTTAACGTGGAAGGAAGTGCGGCGAGCGAAGCACGAATCGGCGTCGCACCCATGATTGTGGGATGGCGATTCTGCCAGTCCGTAGCCGAGGCCTCGCACGGGCCGATGTTCCCGTCGTTGGATCCCGAGCCGCGTTGACCCGCCATGATGCAGTTGGTCGACACCAAGGGGCCGGCGTGGCATGAGCTGCCGGCCGATGCCGTCTTATCGCGGTTGCGGACGCGGCTTAGCGGTCTCAGCGACGAAGAAGCCGCCGAGCGGCTTGCCTCCTATGGGCCCAACGAACTGCAGGCCGCGGGCAGGGCGTCGCCGTGGGCGATTCTGCTGGAGCAGTTCCAGAACGTCCTGATCGTCATTCTTCTCGTAGCGGTGGCCCTGTCGGCGTTCCTCGGACACGGCATGGAAGCCGTCGCCATCGGCGTCATCGTGCTGTTTGCGGCGCTGCTTGGCTTCCTGCAGGAATACCGCGCCGAACGGGCTGTCCACGCATTACGCCAAATGGCTGCGCCGCTGGCGACCGTCCTGCGAAACGGGCGGGAAACTTCGATCCCCGCGCGCCAGCTCGTTCCTGGCGATGTCATCTTGCTGACCGCCGGCAACAGAGTGCCGGCGGACGGCAGGATCCTGGAAGCCGTAAACCTCCAGGCGGAAGAAGCGGCTCTTACGGGCGAGTCGGTCGCCGTCGAGAAGCAGACGTCGCCCATCGGCGATGCGCAGGCGGCGCTTGGCGATCGCACGAACCTCGTGTACGCGGGCACCGCCGTCGCCTATGGCCGAGGACGGGCGGTCGTCATCGCTACCGGGATGGAGACCGAATTCGGCAAGATCGCGTCGATGCTGCAAGGCGTTGAAACCGGAAAGACGCCCCTGCAGATCAACCTCGACAAAGTCGGGCGCTCGTTGGCGAAAGCCGGGCTGGTCGTCGTTGTGCTGGTAATCGCCCTCGGCATATGGCGCGGTCAGCCGCCGATCGAGATGTTGATTTTTGGAATTGCTTTGGGCGTCGCGGTGGCGCCCGAGGCATTGCCAGCCGTCGTAACCATATCGCTCGCCATCGGCGTGCAGCGAATGGTCAAGCGCAACGCGCTGATGCGCCGACTTCCCGCCGTCGAGACGCTGGGCAGCACGTCGGTCATATGCTCGGACAAGACCGGAACGTTGACGAAGGACGAGATGACGGTTCGGAGGATTGCCGTCGCGGGGGCAGTGCTTGACGTATCGGGGGCGGGCTACGAACCGGTCGGCCATTTTGAGCTGGACGGTGACCGGGTCGAAACGTCCCCCTCGCTTGTTCGACTGCTGACGGCCGCGACCCTGGTGTCTGACTCGCATGTCGAGCGTGCAGGACAAGACGGACCTTGGCAAGTCAAAGGAGATCCGACCGAGGGGGCGATCATCGTCGCCGCCGCCAAAGCCGGGCTCGACAAAGAGCAACTCGACGCCGAGCATCCACGCATCCACGAGATTCCATTCGCCTCGGAAACCAAGCGGATGACTACGATCCATGCCGGTCCGGCTGGTTCGCTCGTCTGTTCCAAGGGCGCGCCGGAGGTGATTCTGGCTTCCTGCACGCGGCAGGTGACGCCCGACGGCGACGTGTTGCTTGATGAGGCTAGCCGCGCGCGATATCTCGGCCTTGCGCAGCAATTCGCCGGGCAGGCGCTGCGGGTATTGGCAGTCGCCGACAAGCCGGGCGCCGAGCTGAGCGACGGCAAGGAAGGGATGACGTTTCTTGGGTTAGTCGGCATGATCGACCCGCCGCGGCCGGAGGCAAAGGCCGCGATCGAGACGTGCGACTCCGCCGGCATCAAGGTGGCGATGATCACCGGAGATCATCCAGTCACGGCTCAAGAAGTCGCCCGTGAACTGGGAGTGCTTAAGCGCGGCCGAGTGGTCACCGGCGCGGAGCTGGAGGCGATGAGCGACGCCGACTTGGAACGAGCCGTCGCGGAAATCGACGTGTATGCGCGGGTTTCTCCCGCTCACAAATTGCGGGTGGTGACCGCATTTCAGAAAAACGGGCACATCGTCGCCATGACCGGCGACGGCGTGAACGATGCGCCGGCCCTCAAGAAGGCGGACATCGGCATTGCCATGGGGATTACGGGCACGGACGTGAGTCGGGAAGCCGCCGCGATGACTCTGATCGACGACAATTTCGCGTCGATCGTCGCCGCCGTCGAGGAGGGCCGACTGATCTTCGATAACATCAAGAAGTACTTGATGTATTTGCTCTCCTCGAACATCGGCGAGATTTTGCTGATGGTGGGCGCTTCGCTCGCCGGATTGCCGTTGCCGCTGACTGCGGTGCAGATCCTGTGCATCAACCTGGCGACGGACGGCTTGCCGGCGCTGGCCTTGGCGGTTGACCCGCCTGAACCGGGGCTGATGCGCCGACGGCCCCGCTCGCGCGACAGCGGCATTTTCACTCGCTCCGTTGTGACGCTCATGATGATCGGCGGCGTCTGGTCGGCGATCGTGAACCTGGGGCTGTTTGCGTGGGAGCTGCAATCCGGCCGTTCGCTTGAGCATGCGATGACGATGACGTTCGTATCGCTGGTTCTGATCCAGTTCTTCAAGTCCTACAACTTCCGCTCGGACCGAGTATCGGTGCTGCGGCAGCCGTTTAAGAACCGCTGGCTCAACCGGGCGATTATTGGAGAAGTTTTGCTTCTCGGCCTGATCGTTTACGTTCCCATGCTGCAGAAGCCGTTTGCGACATACGGCCTGTCGCTTACCGATTGGTGCATCGTCGTGGCGGCGGCCTTCACCATTTGCCCGATCTTGGAGATGGCGAAATGGTGTGAGCGACGAGGATTGATCGGAGCAAGCGACTGTGTACTGCGTTAGGCTTTCGTGAAGCCGCGCGCACTGCCCAGCGTCGTCTCATGAGAGCTGCACAGCCAATAAGCCGACGTTCCGTCCTGTGCAGCCCCGCGCTCTGCCCGGGGGTCGGTTACCGCCGGGACTGGGTCTTTCCTGATGGAGAGCGACCCTCGGCCAAACGCCGAGGCTGCAGCGGCCCAATGGCGGCGCCATCGTCATTAGACCGGTTCCTCCAGCGCCTTTAGCAGCATTCGCCACTGCTTCATCACGCGGCGGTGATGCGCCTTGATCCGCGCGTGCCGATCCCGGCAAGTCCGTTGCTGCGTTTCCTCGGCGGGATGCTGGCTGCTCAGTTTAAGCAGTCGATCGTCGACGTCGCCTTTCTCGTATTTGGCAAGCGCATGTTCGTGCTCGTGGAGGGCCTGTTCATAGAGCCGAATCGAGGCGGCATGGATCTCCAGCGCCTGTTCATGGTCCACAAAGGCCTTCTCCAATCGCGGCAGGTCTTGCCGGGCTTGGAACAGGTCGTATTCCCACTTGCGGACTTCCTCGCGCCACAGGCTGTTTTCCGAACGCCACTGGCAGTGATCGTTGTGCATTTGCGTGTGGATTGTCGAAGCCATAGCAGTGCTCCCTTCGATGCGCGCGGGCGACTGCCCCTGCCGCGCTAGGGCTGGATTGGAGAACCGTTCGATTAGCCGGACGAGCGGCGTTGCAGTTGCTCTACGTGGATCGCCGCTGGTTCAAGAAAAAGCGCGGCTAAGCCCATTGCCGTGACTCGCCCGTTGACTATAAGAGCAACCGCAGTGCCGAATCGGCGTGTGGGTGCGCCCGCGCAGGAGCGCCGAAAACCGGACCGTGCGGCGACGAAGCTGAGGCACGGCATGTTGCTCTGCTAGTTCCATAGGCGCCGCTCAGGTTTCGACATGCGTCGACGTTCCGTGCTTTGGCGAAGCCAATGCCGACCCTTCGGGCGTCGAACTGGCGTTACACCGCCCACGTCGCCGGGCGAGCCGCGGCCCCAGCGCAACGGCGGCTGGATGTGCCATTTCGCTCACGCGAGCGCGCAATAGAACACTCCGGCGCGCCCGAAGGGGAGTCGGCCGGTCTCCCGTTCTAACCAGGCTTGCCCCGCCGCACGCCCGCTGGGTTTGAATAAAAGAACCGACTTACGCGCCCATAGTGGAAGCGTCGCAACGACTTACTGCGTCGGCTCCGTGGAATGTGCGGCGCCTGGCGGGCGCGGGACTGGCAGCGTCCGGTATAGCCTTTGCTGCAACTGCGCTAAGAGGGTGAGCGGGGCGCTCGCCGTCCGTACGCGTGCCGGCAGACGGCGAGCGCCCCGCGGCCCCCAAGACAGATTGCTGGCGTTGCGTTAGCGGCGTTCGGCCGGGGCGGTTCGGCGCCGGAGGACCTCGCGATGGACCTTATCCAAAACCGGACCTTTGACGAGATCAACGTCGGCGACTCCGCCACGCTGCTGCGCACCTTGTCGAAGGAAGACATCGTCCTATTTGCCGCCGTGTCGGGCGACGTG
This sequence comes from Planctomycetota bacterium, assembly GCA_003576855.1. Classification (GTDB taxonomy): domain Bacteria; phylum Planctomycetota; class Planctomycetia; order Pirellulales; family Lacipirellulaceae; genus Lacipirellula. Next base: position 31,979 of record QEVI01000010.1, on the reverse strand, counting down.
AATCCCACGCACGTGGACGAGGAGTTCGCGCGCAGCGAGATGTTTCACCGGGTCATCGGCCACGGCATGTGGGGGGCGTCGCTGATCTCCACCGTACTGGGGACGGAACTGCCGGGACCGGGAGCGATCTATGTGAGCCAGTCGCTTCACTTCCGCAAACCGGTGGCGGTGGGCGACGTTGTTCGGGTCACCGTGAGGGCGGCGGAGAAGGACGCGGCGAAAAAACGCATCCGCTTCGATTGCCAGTGCGTTAACCAAAGCGGGGACGTCGTGATCGAAGGCGTCGCCGACGTGCTGGCGCCCAAGGAAAAGGTGAGTCGCCCTCGCATGGCGCTGCCCGAGGTCCGCGTCTTTGACCGCAGCGCCCGATACCGAGAGTTAATGAGGCGAGCGGAGAACGTACCGGCCGTGCGAGCGGCCGTGGTGCACCCGGTCGATATCGACTCATTGGCAGGATGCTTGGAAGCGGCCAAGCGGGGGTTGATTATACCGACGTTCGTCGGTCCGCGGGCCCGCATTCGAGCGGCGGCCGAGGCAGGCGGGTTCGACGCAGACCGGCTGAACATCGTCGCGACCGAACACAGTCATGCGGCCGCGGCCAAGGGCGTGTCGTTGGCCCGCGGCGGTCACGTGGACGTGCTCATCAAGGGCGCTCTTGCCAGCGCCGAGTTCATGGCGGCCGTCGCGGCGCCTCATAGCGGACTGCAGACTTCGCGCTGCATGAGCCATGTGTGCGTGCTCGATGTGCCCACGTATCCGCGGCCGTTGCTGCTGACCGACGCCGAACTTCATCCGTACCCGACGCTGGACGAAAAACGAGACATCGTGCAGAACGCGATCGAACTGGCGCACGCCATCGGCATCGCCGAGCCGAAGGTGGCGATACTTGCGGCGAGCGACCAGGTGTCGCCGCGGCTCGAATCGACGATGCACGCCGCCGCGCTTTGCAAGATGGCGCAGCGGCGGCAGATTACCGGCGGGGTGTTGGAAGGGCCGATGTCGTTCGACACGGCCGTGTCGGAGGCGGCCGCCGGGCGCAAGGGCGTGATGTCTGCGGTCGCCGGCAAGGCCGACATTCTGATCGTACCGGACCTGGAGGCGGGGCGAATGTTGGTCCAGCAGTTGGAGTATCTCGTCGACGCGCAATCGGCAGATCTCATCCTGGGCGGCCGCGTGCCGATCATTTGCCCGGGAATCGACGATACGCTTCGCACGCGAGAGGCGGCCTGCGCCTTGGCGGCGCTGCTGGTTGGCACGCGTCCGGCGCGAGCGGAGGGCGCGGCGCCGGCCCGGGCGAGCGAATCGGCGGACGCGCTGGCGGCAACTCGACGGGTCGATTTCGGCGCCGAGCCGGCCATCAGCGGAACGCGGCGAAGCGTCGGGCCCAACGTGATCGAAACCGGAGCGGCGAAGTGACCAAACCTCCGTGGGAACGATTCTTTCGCCCGCAATCGGTGGCCGTCGTCGGCGCCTCGTGCCGACTTCACAGCGTCGGCCGCACGGTGATGAAAAACATCTTAGATTCCGGTTTCAACGGGCCCGTGTTGCCCGTGAACCCCAAGTATGCAGCGGTGTGCGGGGTGCTTGCGTATCGAGAGGTGAATCAGTTGCCGCTGGCGCCCGATCTGGCGGTGATTTGCACGCCGCCTGCGGCGACGCCCGGCGTCGTCGGCGCCCTCGGTCGGCTTGGTACGCGTGCGGCCATCGTGCTGACGGCGGGGCTGGAGCAAGGCCGGAATGGGCGGGGCCAGACGCTGCAGACGGCGGTGCTCGAGACGGCCCGCGCCTATTCGATGCGCCTGATGGGGCCTAACTGCCTGGGGCTGATTTCGACCGGCGCGAATCTGAACGCCAGTTTCGCCGCAGGAAGCGCGCTGCCGGGAGACATCGGTTTCGTCACGCAGTCGGGCGCCCTGGCGACTGCGGTGCTCGATTGGGCCAGCCCCCGCGGCGTCGGCTTTTCGCATTTCGTGTCGCTTGGTAACAGCGCGGACCTCGGTTTTGCAAACCTGCTGGATTTCCTCGCCGAGGACCGCGCCACGCGGGCCATACTTCTGTACGTCGAGGCCGTGACGCAGGCCCGCCAGTTCATGGCCGCGGCGCAGCGCGCGGCCTGCAAGAAGCCCGTGGTGGCGGTCAAGGCGGGGCGAGCTCGCGAGGGCGCGCAGGCGGCCGCCTCGCACACGGGCGCGCTGGCGGGGGTCGACGTCGTTTACGACGCGGCGTTTCGCCGGACCGGCATCGTTCGCGTCGGCAGCATCGAGGGGCTATTCAACGCCGTGGAAACGCTCGCCCGGTCTCACCCGCCGCGCGGCGATCGGTTGGCCATTCTCACCAACGGCGGCGGGCCGGGCGTGTTGGCCACCGACGCGCTAATCTTGGGCGGCGGCCGGCTGGCGACGCTTTCGCCGCACACGCTCCGGCAGCTCGACGACGCACTGCCCAGCAACTGGTCGCGGGGAAATCCCGTGGACATCATTGGCGATGCGACAGGCGAACGCTATGTCGCCGCCCTTAAGGCCCTCCTCGCCGATCCGGCCGTCGATGGCGTCTTGGTGCTTCACTGCCCCACGGCGCTGGTGGAGGGTCGCGAAATCGCCGAACAGCTTATTCCTCTCATTCGGACGGCTGATCGGCCGATTCTTACGTGCTGGCTCGGCCATAGCGCCGTGGCCGCCGCGCGACGGCTGTTCGCCGCGGAGCGAATTCCGGGTTTCGAATCGCCCGAGGACGCAGTGCAAGCGTTTCTGCAGCTCTCGGCCTTCGAGCGGCTGCGGTCGGAGGTGCGTCAGTCTGCTACATTCCCCGAAGGCGTATCCGTCCCTCCGGAGGCAGCACGCCGCATGGTGTGCGAGGCCGTGGCGAAGGGCATTGCCTGGCTCGACGAACGGGCCGCGAAACAACTGCTGACGTATTACGGCGTTCCCGTGGTTGAGTCGCGGTTTGCGCGCACGGCCGAGGAGGCCGCGCGGGTGGCCGAGCAAGTGGGGTTTCCCGTCGCCCTGAAGGTGGTATCGCCGGACGTCACGCATAAATCGGACGTAGGCGGGGTGGCGCTCGACCTGGAAGGCACAGGCGCCGTCAAACGGGCGGCCGACGCCATGGCGCAGCGCCTCCGAGAGGACCGCCCCGCCGCGCGGCTCGAGGGTTTTTCCGTCCAGCCGATGGTCCGCCGGCCGCACGCCCATGAGATCATCGTGGGCATCAACAACGATCAGACGTTCGGGCCGGTGATCGTCGTCGGCCAAGGCGGCACGGCAACTGAGATCATTGCCGATCGAGCTGTTGGATTGCCGCCGCTGAGCTCCCAGCAGGCGGCCGAACTTCTTGGAGAAACCCGCGTCTCGAAGCTGCTGGCGGGTTACCGGAATCGGCCGCCAGCCGACGTCGGGGCCGTGGTTCACGCGGTGGTTCAGGTCGCGCGACTGGCGGTCGAACTGCCGGAGGTGACGGAGCTGGATATCAACCCGCTGCTGGTTGACGAGCGGGGAGCGATAGCGCTGGACGCCCGCGTGCGCCTCGCGCCGGCGGAGCGGAATACGCCGCCTGCTCTAAGGCAGTCGAGCGTCGCGACGCAGCCGCCCGCCGGAACCGTGAAGCCGGTTTCGAGAACGCGCTGACGTGCGTGCTGGCCTCCGCTCAGGGAGGGCCGTTACGGCCGCTGTTGCGGTCAGGCTAGACGTTTATCGTTAGATCGTTTTCCACCTCGGTGACGCCGGCGGCGGCCCAGGCGACGCGCTCGGCCTCGGCCCGCTCAGCCCACGTCGCCACTTCGCCCACGAGTTTCACCGTGCTGTTGTTCGTTTCGACCTGGACTCGCCGTGCGCTGACTTCGGCGTTCCGTCTGAAGGCGGCTTCGATTTCGGCCTTGATGTCATGGGCTTTGGGCCGCTGGGCAAGGGTGACGTCGTTGATGATTCCCTTGACGCCGGTCAGGTAGGCGACGGCGTCGCGTGCGGCTTTGCGCTGGTATTGCCAGTCGACGACGCCTTCCAGCGTCAGCCAGCCGTTGCGCACCGTCACGGTGATGTTGTCGTGCGGCACGGAGGTATGCCAGGCCAGCGCGGTACGGGCGGCTGCGGTAATCTCGGCGTCGCTCCGCTGGCAGTGCTCGGGCAGGCGGACTTGGATGTCATTGGCCACGGCCCGGACGCCCACAACCGACTTGGCGATGGCTTCGGCCTCGATCTTTTCTGCAAAACGAGGCACATATCCGGCAAGCGTGACAAATCCGTCCCTGGCGGACACGGTAATCAGTGACGAGTCAATGCTGGGCTCCCACGTTAGCTCTTCAAGCACGTCGTGCTGCAGCGTTTGATCGGACGTCATAGCGCGATCGAATCCTTGGGTGTCTCGATAAGCGTTCCGGTCTGCCGCGCCCAGCGGGCAAAGAGCATGCCGAGAGCGGTTGCCTCGCATGAGAGCAGCCGAAGGGCCGCTGGACGGGCGCGTTTCGCCGCAAGCAGGGCGGAATGCGCCGCCGGCCGCGGCGCGAGTCGCTCGCGAAGCGGCCGTTTTTTGCGGGCTTTTCGCCGATCGGCGCAGGCGGCCCGGTCCGCGCGGCCGCCGACGCCGCCAGCGCCGCGGGCCGGCGCCGGCAGCACCGGCCGTCTCGCCAGGTGTGCCATTTAGCACATGGTGTGTTGACGGGGCGCGCGCTCCATGGGGATCGACGCCGCGTCCAGCGAGGAAAGAAACGAGCGGGCGCCGCTGATATTGAACGCCGCCCATGACTTCCGCATTACGCGCAGCCGAGACGCCATGGGTGGCATGCGCTTTGCCCGTCGCTAGGGGCGAGTCGAGCGTGGGCGCCGCTTTAGGGCGCCGAACGCTTGGTACTTTTCGGCGTTCAAGGCGGCCGCGGCCGCGACTTTTCCGCGCTACTTCGGATGCGCTGCGGCAGAGACAGCACCGTGTTTTGCCGCAGCGCAGCGTTCCACTTCTTGGCAACCTTTTGAAAGCACCGAACATGGCACACGAGACGCTTACCCAGCGCGACGACGACCTCGGCGTGTTTTCGCCTAGCCCCGCTCATGAGGCGCTGCGCGCCGATTTGCGAGATTTGGAGGTAATTGCCAACCCGGCCGCACCGCAGGGGATCGACAAGCTTCGCCGGCGGCTGGGCGAGGTGAAGGCCCACGCGCTGAAGCACTTCGCCTCGGAAGAGGAGGGGGGGTGGTTCGACCATGTCAAGCGCGATCATCCTCGGCTAACGAAGGCAATTCAGGAACTTGTGGACGAACATGTTCGGCTACGGTTGGCCCTGGAGGGGCTTGCCGAGGCGTGCGCGGCCGCGACTTCGATCGACGCGCCGATTCGCGAACGTCTCAAGGCCTTCATTGCGACGATGCGGGCACATGAATCGCGGGAGGACGACCTGATCCAGGAGGCCTACAACCGCGATATCGGGCCGGCGGATTGACCGCCGGCATTCGCAATCGCCGACAAATGGCGGCGATACGCGGCTACGCATCGGGGCGCAGGGCCTGCCTTTGGCGCCTGGGTGGGAGATATAATTGCGCGTGCCTGCCGGCGGGTTAACGGCTGTGTTCAAACTGTTCCGCCGGTTGCAAATGCGGGCTGCGTTGTCTCGCCGAGCGCGCTCTCGCCATAGTTAGTCGCCCGGCGACGGTTCCCCGGAAAGGACGACGATGCCTTGCGTTCATCTTCAGCAGCTATACAAGCTGTGCCAGGAGCACGACCTCAAACTGGGTAGCTCCGACCTGATCCGGGTCGTCTGCAATCAATGCGGCGAACAGGAAGTGTGTCCTTCGACGCTGATGGACGAGTACGACGCCAAGGAGCCTCGCTCGGCGGCTGGACCGGCCGCTGCCTCCAGCGAGTCCGACGGGCCGCAATAGCTGCGGCGGGCGGGCGGCGTCGACCGCTACCGCATGGGCGTGTACGAGGTGATGGCCTTCATGTAATTGGCCCGCTCGAGCTGCCCGGAATCGGGACAGTTGCTGTAGCTCATGCTCCCCTTGGCTTGCTCGATCGACACGTAGTCGTTGATCTCCAGCCAGTTTTCGACTTCGCGAACCATCTCGGTGACGTACTCGACGCCGTGCTTGAAAAGAGCCGAGGTCATCATGCAAATGTCGGCGCCGACGAGAATCAGCTTGACGGCGTCTTCGGGAAAGTGAATGCCGCTGCTGGCCGCCAACGACATGCTGGTCTGATCGCGGAGTATGCCGATCCACCGCAGCGGCAACCGCAGTTCGTTGCGGGTGCTGAGCACGAGGTGAGGCGTGATTTGCAGCGAGTTGAGGTTGATGTCCGGTTCCAGGTAGCGATTGAACATTACCAGACCGTCGGCGCCGGAGTCGGCCAGTTGCCTGGCGAAGTGACACAGGCTGCTGAACTGCGCGCCGATCTTCACGGCCACCGGCACGGAGACGGCGTTCTTGACGAAGGCCACCAGGTCGGCGTACCGCCGCTCGACTTCCTCGGAGCTCATGCGGGGGTCGGTTGGCACGAAATAGACGTTCAGTTCGATGGCGTCGGCGCCGGCGTCCTCTAATTGCTTGGCGAACCGGACCCAGCCGCCCGGCGAGCTCCCATTGAGGCTGGCGATTACCGGCACCGAAAGCGATCGCTTGGCCAGCTTGAGCAGCTTGAGGTAGTCTCGCGGCCCCGTGTTGTATTCTCGCAGTTCCGGGAAATACGTGAGGGACTCGGCGAACGTTCCCGCGTAGTATTCGTACAGCGCATCGAGCTGCAGTTCGGTTTGAACAATCTGCTCCTCGAACAACGACGGGAGCACGACGGCGGAAACGCCCGCCTGCTCCAGGCGCCGCAACGAATCAAGATTGCCGGTGAGCGGGCTGGCTCCGGCGACGATCGGGTGGCGCAACTCCATTCCGAGGTAAGTGGTCGAAAGCTCGACTCGCATGGCTTACTTGGCCTCCCCGTTGGCGACGATTTGATGTTCGATCGCCGCCATTTGCTCGTAGTAGTGCCAGCGATCGTCGATATCCTTCTGCGCCAGTTTTACGAGGTGCTTCGCATGCTCGGGATCGGCCTGCATTCCCATGGCGAAGCGGGCCTCGGTCGCGGCGAATTCTTCGAAGGAAATCGTCGGCTTGCGGCTGTCGAGCCGAAATGCGTGCGCGCCTTCCGGGGCAATTCGCGGGTCGAACCGGTACAGCGGCCACATGCCCGACTGCACGACCTGCTTCTGGTGCGTCATGCCCGTCGACATGTCGATGCCGTGGGCGATGCACTGCGAGTAGGCCAGGATGAGCGACACGCCGCGATACGACTCGGCCTCGTGAAACGCCTTGAGCGTTTGCACGGGATTCGCCGCCAGGGCGACCTGGGCGACGTACACGTTGCCGTACGACACTGCCAGCATGCCGAGGTCCTTCTTGCGGGACGGCTTGCCGTTGGCGGCGAACTTAGCGATGGCTGCCCGCGGCGTCGCCTTCGAGGCTTGCCCGCCGGTGTTTGAATAGACGCCGGTGTCGAGCACGAGGATGTTGACGTCGCGGCCCGAGGTGAGCACGTGATCCAGCCCGCCGAAGCCGATGTCGTAGGCCCAGCCGTCGCCGCCGACGATCCAGACGCTGCGGCGCACCAGCGCATCGACCACGTCTTCGAGGTCTCTGGCGGCGAGATCAGCAACGCCGCGAAGCCGCTGGCGAAGCTGGTCGACGCGGCGGCGCTGCTCGGCGATCTCCGACTCGCTCGATTGCGGCGATTCGAGAATCGCGGCGACCAGGTCGTCGCCAATGCGGCCGGCCACTTGCTTGAGCAGATGCTGGGCATGCTGCATGCGATGGTCGGCCGCCAGGCGAATGCCCAAGCCGAACTCCCCCACGTCCTCGAACAACGAATTACACCAGGCCGGGCCGCGGCCGTCGGCGTTCTTCGTCCACGGCGTGGTGGGGAGGTTGCCGCCGTAGATGGAGGAGCAGCCCGTGGCGTTGCCGATGATGGCACGATCGCCGAAGAGCTGACTCATGAGCTTCAGATAGGGTGTCTCGCCGCAGCCGGAGCAGGCTCCGGAGAACTCGAACAAGGGAAGCAGCAGTTGCGAGCTTTTTACCGTGTCGGCCTTGACCTGCGTGCGGTCCACGGCGGGCAGGCCGAGGAAAAAGTCGAAGTTCGCGCGCTCCCGCGCCAGGTGCGGTTCCTTCGGCTCCATGTTGATGGCTTTGTGCCGTACGACTTCCTTGCTCTTCGCCGGGCAGACGTCCACGCACACGCCGCACCCAGTGCAGTCGTCAGGCGCGACTTGCACCGTAAAGCGATGCCCGGCGAGATCCTTGTCCTTGAATGGTTTGGAGGCGAAATCGGCGGGAGCGCCGTCGAGGCACGTTTCCGGGTAGGCGTTGACCCGAATGGCCGTGTGAGGGCAGACAAACGCGCACAACCCGCAATCGGTGCAGATGGCGGAGTCCCAGACCGGAATCTCCGCGGCGATGCTCCGCTTCTCGTAGCGGGCCGTCCCAGTGGGAAACGTTCCGTCGAGCGGCATGGCGCTGACCGGCAAGAGGTCTCCCTTGCCCGCGGCGACCATTGCCGTGAAGTGGTCGACGAACTCGTCGCCGCTGGGCAGCAAGGCGGGAATCATGCCCGCCTCGCTGGTGACGGCGGCGGGCGTGGGCACCCGCTGCATCTTTTCGACCGCGCTGTCGATGGCCAGGCAGTTGCGCTCGACGACCGACTCGCCTCGGCGGAGATACGTTTTCCGCGTGGCTTCCTTGATGAACCGAATCGCCTCGTCGCGCGGCAGCATGCCGGCCAGCGCGAAAAAACACGCTTGCATGGCCGTATTGATGCGCGTCCCGAGCCCGGCTTCCCGCGCGATCGCCAGCGCGTCGATCACGTAAAACTGGAGCTGCTTTTCGATAATTTGCTGCTGCGTAAGCTTCGGCAGCCGGTCCCAGACCTCCTCGGCCGAGTACGGGCTGTTCAGCAGGAACGTGGCGCCCTGCTCGGCTACCTCGAGCACGTCGAGCCGCTCGAGCAGGCCGAACTGATGACAGGCGACGAAATTCGCCTTGCGAATAAGGTACGTCGAACGGATCGGCTTGGGGCTGAACCGCAAGTGCGAGGCGGTTACGGATCCGGACTTCTTCGAGTCGTAAACGAAGTACCCCTGAGCGAACAGGTCGGTGTGCTCGCCGATGATCTTTACCGAGTTCTTGTTGGCGCCGACGGTGCCGTCGCTGCCTAACCCGTAGAACACGGCGCGGGTGACGCTCGCCGGCTCCTCGATCGCGTCGGCGTCCCAGGTGAGACTAAGCTGGCTGACGTCGTCGTAGATGCCGACGGTGAAATGGCGCCGCGGCGCCGCCTTTCGCAGCTCCTGGTACACGGCCAGCGCCATGGCCGGCGTGAATTCCTTGGACGACAGCCCATAACGGCCGCCGATGACGTCGGGCCGGCAGGCCGCGTGACCGTTGCCGGCGGACCAGTCGTGTTCCGCGATGGCGGCCAGCACGTCCAGATACAGCGGCTCTCCGAGGGCGCCGGGCTCTTTCGTGCGGTCCAAGACGGCGATTCGCTCTACGCTTTTGGGCAGAGCGGCTAGAAAACCTTCCGCGTCGAACGGCCGGTAGAGGCGGACGACGAGCAAGCCGGCGTCCTCGCCTTTGGCCGAAAGATGATCGAGCGCCTCTTCCACGGCGCCGACGCCGGAACCCATCATCACAATGACGTGCCGAGCGTCCGGCGAGCCGACGTACTCGAAGTTGCGGTACGAGCGACCGGTAAGCGAGGCGAAGCGATTCATCGCGTTCTGCACAATCGCCGGGGCCGCCTGGTAGAACGGATTGGCCGCCTCGCGAGCTTGGAAGAACACGTCGGGGTTTTGCGAGCTTCCGCGGAGCACGGGATGTTCGGGATTCAACCCCCGCTGCCGGTGCTCGTCCACAAGCTTGACGTCGATCATGCCCCGGACGGCTTCTTCCGGGATCGGCGTGATCTTGTTGACTTCGTGCGACGTGCGGAACCCATCGAAGAAGTGGATCACCGGCACGCGCGATTCGAGCGTCGCCGCCTGGGCGATTAGAGCCATGTCCTGGGCCTGCTGCACCGAGTTGGCGCAGAGCATCATCCAGCCGGTGCTTCGCACGCTCATCACGTCGCTATGATCGCCGAAGATCGACAGCGCGTGCGTGGCGATCGTGCGGGCCGCGATGTGGAAGACGGCCGGCGTCAGCTCGCCGGCGATCTTGAACATCTCGGGAATCATCAGCAGCAGGCCCTGGGAGGCGGTAAAGGTGGTCGCCAGGGCGCCGGTCTGCAGGGCGCCGTGAACCACGGCGGCGGCGCCGGCCTCGCTCTGCATTTCGATCACCTCCGGCACGACGCCGAAGATGTTCTTGCGGCCGCGATTGGTGCAGTAGTCGGCCAGTTCGCCCATGGGCGAAGCCGGCGTAATGGGATAGATGGCGATAACTTCGTTGGTCAAATGGGCGATCGCGGCCGCGGCTTCGTTGCCGTCGACCGTGATGTAGCGTTGTTCCGACACGCTCGGCACTCCCTTGAGGCTAAGAAGGCGTCTCCGCAGTAGGTGGGGCGGCGAGTGCTGGGGCCATTCACTGTGATCGCCGCAGAAAGCTGCTGCACGTCGAGCGCAGGCTTTGCCGGTGCATGTAGCAATTGCAATGCCTTTGCGCGGGGGCGGCGTTTGCCGGAAAATAGCCGTGTTTTCATCGTCTGCGGGTCAGCGCAATGTGCGGTCTGGCGCGCGGCGTATACCTCTGACACACTTTCGCCGGCGGCGACGTGCCGTCACGACTCAGCGCCGACCGTCGTCCGCAGCGGGCCGGGCTGCGGCGCCCAAGCGCTCCCACGGGCGCGCTAGCGCGACAAATTGAGACGCAGTTCGGCGCGCGGTTATGCCGATATACCCCGATTGCACCTTGTGGAAAAACGGCCGCTTTCTGCGGGAAACCCGGGCGCTCCTTAGCAAAACGCCCTCATTTCTGGCAAGCCCGATTCGTCCGGCGCGCCCGTTGCTCAACGAACGGCAGTACGGCGTGGACCACGCCGCTTTTCGGAAACGGAGCTGAGGCGCTGCCCACGGACCAGCGCTAGGCGTCTTCGAACGCCGGACGCTAAGCGCTGCCGCCGGGCGAGAGTCGCTCGCCAACCTGAGAGGGGCGGCCATTGACCCTCCCGGGCGGCGCCGGCCTCTTGTCTTGAATCGCCTTATCAACAACGGGAGAGCACGATGTACAGCGCCACGATATTTCCGCGGCTCTCGGCGGAAGAGGCCGCGGCCATGATGTTCGACGGGGCCACCGTCGCCTTTTCGGGCTTTACGCCGGCCGGCGCCGCCAAGGCGGTGCCGCGGGCCCTGGCCGCCCAGGCTCGGCGCTACGCCAGCGCGGGCCAACCGATCTCCTACCGCGTGCTGACCAGCGCCAGCACCGGCGCGAGGATCGTGGAGCAGAGGCTCGAATTCGTCGACATGCACCTCTCCGACCTGCCGGGAATGGTGGAGTCGGGCTTTTTGGGGAAGCTGGACTACGCCGTGATCGAAGCGGTCGACGTCGTCCGGGATGGTCGCGTGTACCTGAGCACGTCCGTCGGCGCCAGCCCCAATTTCCTCAGGCGAGCGGAGAAAGTGATCATCGAGGTCAACCACTACCATTCCAGCCGGTTGGTGGAGATGCACGACATCGGACTACTGCCGAAGCCGCCGCATCACGCGAGCATTCCGCTGGAAAGGCCGCTCGATCGGTTCGGTACGCCGTTCGTCGCGGTCGACCCCGGCAAGATCGTCGGCATCGTGGAAGTCAACGAACCGGACGAAATGCCGCCGTATCGCGCCGTGGACAGCATCAGCGAGCGCATCGCGGGCCATATCGCGAGTTTCCTGGCCAACGAGATGCGCGCCGATCGGGTCCCGGCCGATTTTTTGCCCGTGCAGGCGGGGGTGGGCAATATCGTGAACTCCGTGATGGCTCGGCTCGGCCGCTGCGAGGAGATTCCGCCATTTACGGTATACGGCGACGTGATTCACGACTCGATGATCGATCTCATGGAAGCCGAGCGCTTGCGGGGCGCTTCGGCGACGAGCCTGGCGCTGAGTCCCGACGCGCTGGCCCGCGTTTACGACCACATGAGCTTTTTTGCGCCGCGCATCGTTCTGCGACCGCAGGAGTTCTCCAACAGCCCGGCGCTGATTCGCCGCTTGGGCGTAATCGCCATCAACGGCATCGTCGAAATGGACATCTGGGGCCGCACGAACTGCACGCATCTTTACGGCCGCCATGCCAACAGCGCCGTGGGGACGTCCGACGATTTCGCGCGCAACGCCTATCTGTCGTTCCTGGTGGCGCCCAGCATATCGCGCAAAGGCCGCATTTCGACGGTCGTCCCCATGGTGAGCCACGTGGATCACAGCGAGCATTCGGTCCAGATTCTGGTCACCGAGCAAGGGCTGGCGGACCTGCGCGGCCTGGGCCCGCAAGAGCGAGCCCGCTCGATCATCGAGAATTGCGCCCACCCGATGTATCGGGATTACCTTTACAGCTTTTTGCGGTCGGCGCCATTGGGGCACCTATCACCTGATGTGCCGCACCGATTCGACCTTCATAACAATTTAGTGGAGACGGGCAGCATGCTGCCGGCCGGATCGCACTTCTGAAAGCACAAGCGCGCGCCGCGCCTCGAGCATGCCGCTGACGATGCAGTCGAGCGCCCCTGCGGGCCGCCGCCCGCGGACGGGTTGTTCAGCAGGCGTCGTCGTTCGAGCGAGCTACGCATGAGCGCCAGCCGACACGATCCTGAGCGAGTCATCGACCTCGATCTGGTCCGCTGTACGGAAAACGCGGCGCTTGCGGCCTGGAAGCATTTCGGCAAGGGAGACAAGAACCTGGCGGATTTCGCCGCCTCCGATGCCCTGCGGGGCATGTTTCAGCTCATCGATTGCCGCGGCGTCGTCCGCATCGGGGAAGGCCGCAAAGACGATGCGCCGGGGATCTTCGCCGGCGAAAAGCTGGGCTCGTGGCGCGACGGTTCGATTCCCGCCGCGATAGCCGTTGACCCGATCGACGGCACGACGCTGACGGCCCGCGGCCTCAACGGGGCGATTTCCGTATTGGCCCTGAGCACGTGCGATGCGCCGGACGGAGACCCCACGTCGCTGTTTCCCGCGATTCCGTCGCACTACATGGAGAAGTTCGCGGTCGGCCCCAAAGTCGCCGATAGCGACGTGCGCGTGCAACTGGATGCGCCGCTGGAGGCCAATCTCAGCATCATCGCGGGGCAATTACGCAAGCGGGTTCGCGACCTGGTGGTCGTGGTGCTCGATCGACCGCGGCATGAGACGATCATCGAGAACATCCGCAACATCGGCTGCCGCATCCGACTGATCTCCGACGGGGACGTGGCGGCGGCGATCGCCCCCAGCTTGCCTAATTCCGGCATTGATGCGTATGTGGGCGTAGGCGGCAGTCCCGAGGCGGTCATCTCGGCGGCGGCCATCAAGTGCCTGGGCGGTCAGCAGCTTTGCCGCATGTGGCCCAAGGACGCCAGCGAACGGCGGCAGCTCTTGGAAGCCGGCTGCCAGGAGCACGACATCGGCCGCGTCTGGACCGTCGAGATGATGGCCCCCGGCAACCACGTGATTTTTTCCGCGACCGGCATCAGCGATTCGCCCATGCTACGCGGCATCCAGTACGCCGGCGGCCACTGCGTCACGCACTCCGTCCTGATGCGGGCAAGAAACCGGACCGTGCGGATGATCGAAGCGCTTCACGATCTCACGCGAAAGACGATACGGCTTTATTCCACCGGGCAGGAAATGTCCCTATAGACCACCGGAGGCGCTGCGTTCCAACTACGGATTACGGCTCTGCAACGTGCTTCGCCGAGCAGTCGACGCTCGTCTCGTGCAGGGCGATCTGCGAAACCGATTCCATACCCGTTTCTTTAAGCCAGGGAGGCTTTCGATGACTCGTCAAGTAGTGTTTCTCAGCGGCGTTCGCACGGCGATTGGCGCTTTCGGCGGCAGTCTCAAGGATATTCCTCCAAGCGAGCTGGCCGCGCGATGCGTGCGCCAGGCGGTGCACCGCGCACAAGTCGATCCAAAATCGGTCGGGCACGTCGTCTTCGGCAACGTGATTCACACGGACCCGCAAGACCATTACCTCGCCCGCGTGGCGTGCGTGAACGGCGGCTTGCCGGTCGAAACGCCGGCGCTGACGCTCAATCGCCTGTGCGGCAGCGGCCTGCAAGCCATCGTCACGGCGGCTCAAACGATCCTTCTCGGCGACGCCGACGTGGCCGTCGCCGGCGGCGCCGAAAACATGAGCCGCAGCCCCTACGCCTCCGCCGCATTGCGTTGGGGGGCGCGCATGGGCGATTCACCGATGATTGACATGATGGTCGCCGCGCTCACCGACCCCTTCGACAACTGCCACATGGGCGTAACGGCCGAGAATGTGGCCAAGAAGTGGGACATCAGCCGCGAGAGCCAGGACAAGCTGGCCGTGGAAAGCCATCGCCGCGCCGCCGCGGCCATCGAAAAGGGCTATTTCAAGGAACAGATCATCCCGATCGAAATCAAGGTCAAGAAAGACACGAAGGTCTTCGACGCCGATGAGACCGTTCGGGCCGAGGCCTCGCTGGAAAAAATGGCCGCGCTGAAGCCGGCCTTCGACAAAGACGGCGTCGTAACGCCCGGCAACGCGTCGAGCATCAACGACGCCGCCGCGGCGGTCGTGCTCATGGAGGCCGAGGCCGCGCGTCGGCAAGGGCTGCGGCCCATGGGCCGCCTGGCGGCGTACAGCTTCGCCGGCGTGGATCCGAAGTTCATGGGCATCGGGCCAGTGCCCGCCGTTCGGTCGTTATTGCAAAAGACCGGCCTGGGACTGGCGGACATTGATTTGTTCGAGGTGAACGAAGCGTTCGCGGCCCAGGCGCTGGCGGTGGCGCGGGAGCTCGATTTGCCGCCGGATCGCACCAACCCCAACGGCAGCGGCATTTCGCTGGGCCACCCGATCGGCGCCACTGGCTGCATTTTAGCGGTCAAGGCCTTGTACGAGCTGAAGCGCACCGGCGGCAAGCGGGCCCTGGTGACGATGTGCATCGGCGGCGGGCAGGGGATCGCCGCCTTGATCGAGCGCGACTAGCCCAGCGGCATCGGATCGCCAGCAATCCACACCAGCATTCGCCACTTTAACTGCAACGACACGGGAGGAAAGTCATGTCTCGGCTCAACGGAAAGACGGCCTTGGTAACCGGCGCATCTCGCGGCATTGGTCGGGCCTGCGCCTTGGCGTTGGCGCGCGAGGGCGCCACCGTCGCAGTCAATTATCAGTCCAACGAACAGCGAGCCAAAGAGGTCGCCGATGAAATTACGGCGCTGGGCGTAGACGTTTTGCTCGTGCGGGCGGACATCGGCGTCGCCGACGAAGCCCGCGCAATGGTCAAGAAGGTGATCGACGCCTGGGGAAAGCTGGACGTCCTGGTCAACAACGCGGGCATCACGCGCGACAAGTCCCTGCGCAAGCTGGATGACGAGAGCTGGCTGCAGGTGATTCAAACGAATCTCAACGGTTGCTTCTTCGTCACGTCCGCCGCGATTCCAGGGATGGTTGAACGTAATTTCGGCCGGATCATCAATATCAGCTCCATGAACGGCCAGATCGCCGCTTACGGCCAGGCCAACTACAGCGCCAGCAAGGGGGGCGTCATCGCTTTCACCAAAACCGCCGCGCTGGAACTGGCGAAGTCGAACATCACGGTCAATACGGTGGCCCCCGGCTTCACCGAAACCGACATGTTCAGCGGCATTCCGGAGAAAATTCAGGAGCAAATCAAGCAACGCATCCCCATGGGGCGCTTCGGGTCCCCGGAGGAAATCGCCAAGGCCGTCGTCTTTCTGGCGGCCGATGGCGACTACATCACTGGCCAGCAGATTAACGTCAACGGCGGCGCGTATATGTGAGCTCCCTCGCGGCGCGAGCCAATTCGGCTGGCAGCCGCACCTGCGCTCACACACGTAAATCTGAGAAAGGACCAACGCCTGTATGAGCGAGAATGGCAACCAATTCGATCCGTTCGACCCCACCGGCATGCTTAAGGGCATGCGCGACGCCACGCTGGAGAACTGGGCGAAATTGATGACCGGCGTCGTGAACACGGACGCGTACGCCGGCGCCACCGGCGCGATGCTCGACGCTAGCCTCAACGCATCAGCGCCGCTTCGAAAGCTCATGGAGACGTCCATGACGCAATCCTTGGCATCGTGCAACATGCCCAGCCGGGACGACATCGTTCGCCTGGCCGAGCAACTGACCCACATTGAAATGCGTCTCGACGATATGGAAGCGAAGCTCGACGCCCTGGCCCGCTCGACCGCCGGGCGGCGCAAGCGCAGCGAATCTCAGTAACGGAGCTATCTGGCATGGCCACGACCCCCGAAACCATCGATGGCTTGGAACAGTTCCATCAAGTCTGCGCCAGTTGGCATAAGGCGGCGGAAAACGTGCGGAAGTTCAACCGCCTGCTGACCACCGACGCCAAAATCGCGCAGACCCCTAAGCAACTTATTTGGACGCTGAACAAGGCCAAGCTGTTTCGCTATACGCCCGTTAGGCCGCAGGCCGAGCGACATAAAACGCCGCTGCTGCTGGTCTTCGCCATTATGAATCGCCCGCACGTGCTCGACCTGCGACCGGGGCACAGCTTCGTCGAGTACATGCTCAAACGGGGCTACGACGTCTACCTGCTCGACTGGGGCGTGCCCGGCCCTGAAGACCAAAGCATTTCGTTCGACGAGTACACGCTCGACTACCTGCCGCGCGTCGTGCGTAAGGTCAAGTCGTTTGCCGGCGTCGAGGAGTTCAGCATGCTCGGCTGGTGTTTGGGGGCGCTTATCGCCACGCTGTACGCGGCGCTGCGGCCGAACGAGGGGCTAAAGAATTTAATTCTGCTGACGGCACCGCTCGATTTCTCCGACAAAACGGCCGGTGGATTCGCCCGGTGGACGAGCGATCCGGCGTTCAACGCGGATTCCATCGTCGAAGCGTTCGGCAACGTCCCCGGCGAACTGATCGACGCCGGCGCCAAGATGCTGAAGCCGGTCGAGAATTTCGTCGGCGCCTACGTTAATCTTTGGGATAACCTCGATGACGAAAGCAAGGTAGACGCCTGGCATGCCATGAACACCTGGGTGAGAGACATCATCCCGATGTCGGGCGCCGCCTACAGGCAGTTAATCAACGACTTTTACAAACGCAACGCGCTCATTGAAAACTCGCTGCGGTTGCGCGGCGAACCCGTGCGGCTGAGCAACCTGCGGGCTAGTCTGCTGAATGTCATCGCCGAGGCCGACCATATCACTCCGCCGTGCCAGTCCGAGCGGATCATGTCGCTGGTCGGCACGGAGGACAAGACGGTACACCGGGTGCGCGGCGGTCATATTGGCATCATGGCTGGCCGCGGCGCCGAGCAGACGACTTGGCCGCACATCGACCAGTGGCTGGCCGACCGCTCAGACTGACCATCGACGTGGACTGGGAATCGCTCATTGACGAGCCGGGCGTTGCATCGCTCTTGCCGGGCGAATACGCCCGCTTCGCTCGTCCGGTGCGGGAGGGATTGATCCACTTCCTCCGCGGTCTGCGGCCGCAGCAACAGCTTGCCGTTTTACACGATCAGGCGCAGCTTGGTGCGAGGGCGACCACTGCCGAACGACTCGGCGCCCTGGCCCGCAGTTGTCCCGTGCTGCACAAGCTCGGCCAGACGCTAGCGCGAGATCACCGCCTGGCGGCCGAGCTGCGCCAGCACCTGCGGCCGTTGGAATCGCTCCCTCCGGGCACGCCGCTGTCGGTGCTGGCGCAGCAACTCGTCGATCAACTGGGGCCGCTCGAATCGCTGGGCGTGTACCTGGCGTCGCAGCCCTTGGCCGAAGCGAGCGTGGCCGTCGTCGTTCCGTTTACGTATGGCCCCGGCCGGCGGTTACGCGGCGTTTTCAAGATACTCAAGCCGGGAATTGAAGAACGACTCGCACAGGAACTGCGGCTACTGCAGGACGTGGGCCATTATCTGGACGAGCGATGCCATCAGCTCGGCATTCCCGAGCTAGACTATCGCGACGCCTTCGAGCAAGTCAGCAGCAAACTCCTCCAGGAAATCCGCTTGGAGCAGGAGCAGCGGAATCTTTCGTTGGCGGACCGGCTTTATGCGGACGACCCCGATGTACACGTTCCGTGGCTGCTGGAGTTTTGCACGCCCCGCATCACCGCCATGGAGCGGATCGACGGCGTCAAGGTAAGCGATCACTGTCCGGATACGGAGGCTGACCGTCGCAAACTCGCGGAACTGGTGTTCCGCACGGTGCTGGTGCGGCCGCTGGTCGCCCGCGGCGAGGCGGCGATCTTCCATTGCGACCCGCATCCGGGAAACGTGCTGCTCACCGAGGACGGGCGGATCGCCTTGCTGGACTGGAGCCTCGCCGCCTGGCTCGAAGAAGAGGAGCGAGCGGCGATTGTGCAGATCCTCCTGGCTGCCCTGCTGCTCGACGGTGAAAAGGCGAACTGGCTGCTGCGCCGGCTGAGTCATCGCGGCCGACCGGTCGGCGGCCGGTTGAGGTCGGTCATTGAAACGAGATTTGGCGAGATCCGGCGCGGCCGGCTGCCCGGCTTCGCCTGGCTCGTTTCGCTGCTGGACGACGCCACGCAACAAGCGCGTCTTCGGCCCTCGTCGGAAATGATGCTGTTTCGCAAGTCGCTGCTCACGCTCGACGGCACGGTGGGCGACGTCGATCGCCAGTTTGATCCCGATGCGGCGTTATTCCGCTGCTTCATCCGTTGCTTTGTCGCCGAGGCGCCGCGGCGATGGCTGCAACCGTTTGGCGCCCGTTCGCTGCCGACGCGGATTTCCAACGCCGATCTTGTTGAAGCGATGCTCAGCAGCCCGTTGGCCGCGGCCCGGTTTTGGCTCGCGGAGTGGAAAGCGGCCGCCGACGCGGCCTCGTAGCGCGGCAGCCGATGCCATTCACAGGTCGCGATTCCCGCTCAACTGCCCGGCGTGCGGGTACGGCTCCACGCGGTAGCGCGTCACCTGGGGAGTTATTTCTTGGGATAGCCCCGTAGGCCTCGCAACGCTCTTACCTTCGCTTCCTTATCCATCCGGTCTTTCTCCATGGCTTGTCGCCGGTAACTTCGGCGAACAACTTCGACGATGCCCCTGTGTCGCGACGAATTGAACGTCTCTTTTGCGAGTACGTCGATGATGTTGGATTCGAAAGACGCGGGGAGCTGCCGACTCGGTGAAGAGCGCGTGAGGGGGTACAGCATTGCGAATGTCACTGGATGCGTGCATTGCTCGATCGCACGGCTTACGGTTTCCTCGTCGTGCAAGAGTCCCGACGATTCAAGACGCTCCAAGCCTCGGCGACTACGGACGTTCGCCACCGCCTCCACCACGCCGTCCTGATCCGTTGCCCGGGCGAGCAAGCGGGCATCGCGGATCTCCTCAAGCAGCGCAATATCCAACCAATCGGTCTCGCGCTCCGTTTCCTTGCTGCGAATCAGGTCGTCGAGCGAGAGAAAGGCCACATCGTCCTCGCCGTAGCGACCGATCTCAGCGCGTTCTTTCAGCGTGACAAAATCAGCGAGCAGATGGTTACGAATCCAAAACTCAAGAAACTCCTGCCGACCGTCCGGCAGCGTGCCGATCTCAAAGCGAGCGAAATCATCGCTTCGCCACGCGTGGACCGCCCTGATCGCGCCGAAGAGCGGGCTCGCGGGCAGTTTTGCCAGAAGCTCGGCGGGCGACGCCACGGACGTCACCATGTCAAAATCGGACGTATTGCGGTCAATGCCGTAGTAGCGGACGGCATGACCGCCCATGACCAACACATCGACGCCGGCTTCCTTGATTCCGCGAACGATGCGGGCCAGCCGCTCGTCCGGGCTCATGGAAGACCGTCCTCGAACGGGCGACTTCCGTGGGATAAAAGCAGTTTGACCGCCTCGTGTTTCCTGAACGAATCCTCGTCCAGTTCCATGGCCAAGCGGGTCAGGTCGGGCAGGTGGGAGTCGAGCCAGATTTCCTCGGCTTCGTGCGCTGTCTCCGCCTGGCCGCTGAGGAGCAGCTTGTCGATTTCGGCATGAACTGAGTTGGAGTCGAGCAGAGGTTCCATCACGTCAATTCTAGCACAATCGGCGCTCGAACGCATTTCACGAATTACAGTGCTCTTCGGCTGCTGGCAGGCCCAGCGCGAGCCGTCACTCGAAGGCCAGTATCGGCTGATCCAGCGAAAGCGTTTCGCCCATCGCGGCGAGGATCTCCTTCACCTTGCCGTCGCGTTCCGCACAAAGCCGGTTTTCCATCTTCATCGCCTCGACGATCGCCAGTTCCTGGCCCGCCTTCACCTCGTCGCCGGGATTGACGGCGATGCGTACCAATAGCCCGGGCATGGGCGACAGCAGGAACTTCGACATATCGGGCGGCCGCTTCTCCGGCATGCGTGCCAGCAGCTCCGCCGCGCGCGACGACAGCACCGTTACATGGGCGACGACGCCCCAGTGAAGGAGGCGATAACCGAGATTAAGCCGCTCGACCTGCATGCATATTTCACGGCCGTCGACCTTTCCGCGGAAGATCGGATTGCCGAACTGCCAATCGCTGACGACGCGGCGCGTAACGCCTAGGTACGTCACGTCGTGCCCAACTGGCGCCGGCGTCACGCTCACATGGTGCTTTTCGCCGCCGACCATGACGACCCAATCCGTCTCGACTTGCGGTTCATACCCCGGAAGCTGGCCGGAGATTTTCGCCGCCCGCTCGCGATATCGCCGATGAATCGTCGCCGCCACGCTGATCAGCAGCGGCGGATCGTCGTGAACCGCGTCGCAGGCGTGAAACCCATCGGGGTACTGCTCGGCGATGAGCGTCGTACTGATGTCGCCGGCGACGAACCGCGGATGCTCCACCAGCGCCCCTAGGAAACTGATGTTGTGCGACACGCCCCGGATATAGAACTCATTGAGCGCGTCGCGAAGCCGACTCCGCGCCTGTTCGCGGGTCTCGCCGCAGGTGATGAGCTTGGCGATCATGGGATCGTAATAAATCGAGACCTCGCCGCCTTCGTAAACGCCGGCGTCGACGCGGACGTGCGGGCTTTCCGGCGGCGCCAGGTAGCGAACCAACCGCCCCACCGACGGCAGGAAATTGCGAAACGGGTCTTCAGCGTAAACGCGGGCCTCCATCGCCCAACCGCTGATCTTTACGTCTTGCTGCGCGAGCGGCAGCCGCTCGCCGGCCGCGACGCGGATCATCAACTCCACCAGGTCGAGCCCCGTCACGAACTCCGTGACCGGATGCTCGACTTGCAGCCGAGTGTTCATCTCCAGGAAATAGAAGCGACGATCGGCGTCGACGATGAACTCCACCGTTCCCGCCGAAAGGTAATCCACGGCCCTGGCCAGCGCGACGGCCTGCGCGCCCATGGCCTGTCGGACCGAGGCATCGAGGGCCGGCGAGGGAGCCTCCTCGATGACCTTCTGATGCCGCCGCTGGAGCGAGCACTCGCGCTCGCCCAGGTGAATGATGTTGCCGTGACGATCGCCGAGCACCTGGATCTCAATGTGCCGGGGCTGCTCGACGTAACGTTCGATCAGCAACCGATCGTCGCCGAAACTGGTCCGCGCTTCGCCGGCGGCCCTTGCAAAGCCCTCGCGGCACTCGTCGTCGTTGCGGGCCACGCGCATCCCTTTGCCGCCGCCGCCGGCGCTGGCCTTGAGCATCACCGGGTAGCCGATTTCGCGAGCCACATGAACCGCGTGTTCGCCGTCGCGGATGACGCCCGAAAAGCCGGGAATCGTGTTCACGCCGCTGTCGCGCGCCAGGTTCTTCGAGGCGATTTTGTCTCCCATCGCGGCGATCGACCGGCGGCTGGGGCCGATGAAGGCCACGCCGGCCTCCTCCAATCGCTCGACCAGCGCGGGGTTTTCCGATAAGAAGCCGTACCCCGGATGTACGGCTTCCGCACCCGTCTCGCGGCATGCGCGGACGATGTTGTCGATCGCCAGGTAGCTTTGGGCGGAAGGCGGCGGGCCGATGCACACGGCTTCGTCCGCCATCGCTACGTGCAAGGCGTCGCGGTCGGCCGCCGAGTAGACTGCGACCGTGCGGATGCCCATGCGGTGCGCCGTGCGGATCACCCGGCAGGCGATCTCGCCGCGATTCGCAATCAAGATTTTCTGGAACACGTGCCAATCCTCGCGAAGACGAGACGGCGAAGCCGGACCTGGCGCGATTGCCGGTTTACAGCGGAATATTGCCGTGCTTTCGCCATGGGTTTTCGAGCTTCTTCCCGCGGAGCATGGCCAGCGAGCGGCAAACGCGCTGGCGGGTGAACCGCGGCATGATGACGTCGTCGATATACCCTCGCCGTTGGGCCACGAACGGGTTGGCGAACTTTTCGCGGTACTCGTCGGTCAGCTCGGCGATGCGCTGGGGATCGTCGCGATGCTTGCGAAAGATGATCTCGACGGCGCCCTTGGGGCCCATCACGGCGATTTCAGCGCTCGGCCAGGCCAGGTTCACGTCGCCGCGCAGGTGCTTCGACGCCATCACGTCGTAGGCGCCGCCATACGCCTTGCGAGTGATGACGGTGATCTTCGGAACGGTCGCCTCGGCGTAGGCGTAAAGCAGCTTGGCGCCGTGTTTAATGATGCCGCCGTATTCCTGGGCCGTGCCTGGCATGAATCCAGGGACGTCCACCAGCGTGATGATGGGAATGCTGAACGCGTCGCAGAAGCGGACGAACCGCGCCGCCTTGATCGCCGACTTGATGTCCAAACAGCCGGCCAGCACCAGCGGCTGGTTCGCCACAATGCCGACGGGATGCCCTTCCATGCGGGCGAACCCCACGACGATGTTCCGCGCGAAGTCCGGCTGAAGCTCGAAAAAGTCCCCGTCGTCCACGATCTTGTGTATCGCCTCTTTGACGTCGTAAGGCTTGTTGGGATTGTCAGGGACTAATGTGTCGAGCGACGGCTCGGATCGATCCGCGCTGTCCGGCGTCGGCCGGTGGGGGGGCGCCGCGCGATTGTTCGCCGGCAGATAATTGATGAACCGGCGCAGCATCAGCAGCGCCTCGACGTCGTTGTCGAACGCGCGGTCGGCGACGCCGGATTTGGTGGAGTGGGTCACGGCGCCCCCCAGTTCTTCGTGGGTGACGGTTTCGTGCGTCACCGTCTTCACCACGTCGGGACCCGTGACGTACATGTACGAGCTGTCTTTGACCATGAAAATGAAATCGGTGATGGCCGGCGAGTACACAGCGCCGCCGGCGCACGGTCCCATAATGAGCGAGATTTGCGGAACCACCCCCGACGCGAGCACGTTGCGCTGGAACACGTTGGCGTAACCGGCCAGCGACGCCACGCCCTCCTGTATCCGCGCGCCGCCTGAATCGTTCAGGCCGATGATCGGCGCGCCGACCTTCATCGCGTGGTCCATAATCTTGCAGATCTTCTCGGCGTGAGCCTCGGACAGCGACCCGCCAAAGACGGTGAAGTCCTGGCTGAAGACGAACACGACGCGACCATTGACCGTGCCGTAACCGGTGACCACGCCATCGCCGGGGATCGTTTGCTCGTGCATGCCGAAGTCTGCGCATCGGTGCTCGACGAACATATCCCACTCTTCGAAGGAGCCGGGATCGAGCAGCAGTTCAATCCGCTCGCGAGCGGTGAGCTTGCCCTTAGCGTGTTGGGCGCGTATCCGTTCCGGGCCGCCCCCAAGTTCCGCGGCGGCACGTTTCTCGGCTAGCCGGCGAACGATGTGTTGCATGGTCTCCTCGGTAGGCAACGATCGTGGGAGGACCTGGCGGCGTTCAGTCGCCGTGGGGAAACCTGTAGGCGCATCTACAGCATTAAAACACTGTCGATCGGCATTATAAGCCCGATCGCCGGCGGCGCGGAACTGCTTAAATGCCACATATTTTGGAGTCATGCGGAAAAATGCTGCAAATGCAGCATTTTTATGCTTGACATGCACTACAACGCGCGTGACAATGACCCCAAACAAGCGGGAGTGCTCAACGTCGGACAAGGCGTCTGGAGACTCCGGCAACCATTGCAAGGAGACCAAAGCCATGTCAGAAGCGAAACCCAAAGCCACCGGCAGCGAGGTCCTGGAGGAGGTCTTCCAAAACGTCCGCAAAGCCGCCGAAACCAGCTTGAAGCTGCAGCAAGAAATACTGGCGCAGTTCTCGAGCCTGTGGCCGGCGGTTCCGACGCCGCAATCGGCGGTCGTGAGCCGCATGCAACAACTGCGGTCGAAGTGGATTGAAACCGTCTCCGGCCTGGCTCGCAAACACCGCGAAGTCATCGACCGCCAATACGACGCCGCCTTGGAATCGCTCGATGCAGCGCTGGCGGTGAGCGATGCGGGGACGCCTGAAGAACTGCGGCGTCGTTCGGAGCAGTTCTGCCGCAAGACCCTGGATTGCGTACGCGAAGTCGCCGAAACGCAAGTCCAAGAGCTGCAGAACGCTGTGTCGAAGTGGACCGATCTGGTGGCGAAGGTCGGTCCATAAGGAGCGGCTGGCAGGCTCCCGATGCCGGCCGTTCCAGAGGTTCGGGCGGAGCAGGCCCTGGCTCAGCTCTGCCTGAACCTCGTCTTTGTACGGTTGCGGCGGTTTCTCAGCCGGCTCTTGTTGGCGTTGTTCGCCTTGTTGTGCGTAGCACAGGCCTCTGGTCAATACGTGACTGGCGCGGCTCGTTCCGAGCCCCCGTGCAAGCACGCCTCGGCTTGGTCGAAGCCTCGCCCAATTTCAACTGGTGCTGACATGAATATCAAGGATCAGGTGGTGCTGGTCACCGGCGCAGGAAGCGGCATCGGCGGCGCTGCGGCTCGCGAGTTCGCCAAGCGCGGCGCCAAGGTCGTCATACTCGTGGACCGACGCGACACGGTCTACAACCTGGCCGATGAGATCAACGCGTCGGCAGGCCGACAGGTCGCGGAAGTCAAGGTCGGCGACGCCACGAACGACTCGGCCGGCATTACCCGCGATGCGCTCGCGGTGCGGCTCGACAAGACGACCGGAAAAGCGCAGCCCTATCCCATCAACAACTTTCGCGAGGTCATCGAGGTCAACCTGGTCGCGCCGACCTACTGGGCCATCGAAATGGTAACGCGCATCGCCGAGGATCGCTTCAAACGGGGGCTCAAGCAGTGGCACCCCGACGAAGAGGTGCAAGGGGCGGTCGTGTTCATCGGCTCGGTGTCATCGCTCGGCAACAAGGGGCAGATTTCCTACGCCGTCAGCAAGGCGGGGCTGGAGGGAGCGACCGCCACGCTCACCAAGGAGGCCATGTTCCACGGCGTCCGCTGCGGCATCATCCATCCGGGGTTCACCGATACGCCGATGGTGCGGGGCCTCGGCGAGGATTACATCGAGAAGAACATCTTGCCATTCACGCAGCTTCGCCGACTGATTCGCCCCGAAGAGATCGCCGACGCTATTTGCTTCATGGTGACCAATCCTGCGGTCAGCGGCCAATTGTGGGCGGACGCCGGTTGGCACCCGCAAGCGTAGGACGTCCGCTCTGATCGACCGCGGGTATCCGTAGCAGCGCGACGCCAAGGCGCACGGTGCGCCTGGCGTCTCAGAACTTGTGACCTTCGGCGGAGGCCAGTATATTGCGCGCTGTGCGCGAGCGAGCGCCGCAGTTGCGGCTTCGCCATCGCCACGAGCGCCAGCAGGACTGCCTCGAGCCGAGCCATGCAGGATAACGAGCCCATCGAACTACTGCGAAACATCAACTTCTTCACCGGCGTCGGCGATGAGCATCTCGCCGCCTTGGCCAAGATGTGTCGCCTCGTGGACTTTCCGGCGCGCACGAAGATCTTTGAAGAATTCGACCGCGCCCAGGACGTTTACTTCATCGTCGAGGGAAGCGTGTCGCTGGCTATCTGCGACGCCTCGAGTTGCCGCCAGATCACGATGGTGAGCAAAGGCGAACTGCTGGGCTGGTCGCCGCTGATCGGGCGAAGCAGGCTATTTGACACCGCTCGCACCGAGACGCCGCTGAAGACCGTCGTCTTTCGGGCCGAGGATTTGCTGAAGTATTGCCAGCAGCACACCGATTTCGGCTTCGAGTTCATGCGGCGCGCCGCCTCGGTGCTGGGGCAGCGATTAAGCGCCACGCGGCAGCAGCTTCTGGAACTGAGCGGCGTCCATCTGCCGGAAATCCCGCTGGAGTCCGACTGAAGCGCTCGCACCTTTCTCGGTGAAGCCCCGCCGGCGCCTAGGGCGTTGCGTCGCCGGCTGTTGTACGCTGCGCGTCGGCCGCTCCCAGGCAGCCGTACTACGCGGAGCGGTCCCGATCCCGCTCCAACTCGGCGATGCGGTCTTCCAGTTGGCTGATTCGCTCCAGCAGCGCAGGTCCGGCGTCGCCTGCGGCATCGCGCGGCTCACGTGAATCGCTATCGCCCTTGTCAGCCGGCTGCGACCACCGGTCGAGCCAGGCCTTCATCCAATGTACCGGCTGCGTGAGCGTACCGGCCGCCCCGTGCTGGTGAAGATAGTCGAGGTACGCCAGCGAATTGCGGAAGTAATCCTGCAGAAAGGAGGCGACGGCGTCATTCGCCCGAAGCATGGCATGGAGCATTGCGGTCGGGAACATGGCCATCTTTTCGGGATGCCGTTCCGCGATGATTTGCACGAGGAGTTGGCGCGTCAGATCCTCGCCGGTCTGGCTATCGACGATTTCCACGTTTGCCCCATTGCGAATGAGCGCTTCGATGTCGGCCATCGAGACGTAGCTTTTCGTATGACCCGCGTAGAACCGGCGATTGGGATATCGTTTGATGCGAATGGGATCGGACACGATGAGAGCTTTTGACGCTTGTAGAGCCGATTGTATCGCCACGCGACGCTACTTGTTAATTATACGACCGCCGAGGCGGCCAAGGGGGCCCGCCGGCTGAAGCCAAGCAGATTCTTGGCCCCTGCAACCTGTTTTTTGGCGCCGGCAGCATGGCGTCGAGAATCGAGCAGCATTGCCAAGGGTCGCCTTCGAGGGTGCAACCGCCCTATACTGGTCGGGTCCGGCTCTTTTGCGCAGTTGCTTTTCCCCTTGGCAGGAAACTCATGCTATGGCATTGCTTACCAGGCCGACTGTGTCCCGCATCCATCGCCGCCAGATTCTCAAGGCAGGCGCTGCTGCCCTTGGCGCGGCGCCCGTTTTTCGGCTGAGGCCTACAACCGCTCGCCAGCTTGGGGAGAAGCTTCGCGTGGCGGCGGTCGGCGTGGCCAACAAGGGGGGCGACGACTTGCATCACGTCGCCGCCTCGCCGAATGTCCGCGTCGTCGCCCTGTGCGACGTCGACTCCACGTTTCTCGATCGCGCCGCCCAGCAGTATCCGGCGGCGCGTAAGTTCGCCGACTATCGCAAGATGCTCGACCAGGCGTCGCAGGAGTTCGACGCGGTGATCGTCGGTACGCCCGATCATATGCACGGTTCCATTGCCATCGCCGCCATGTCGCTGGGCAAGCACGTCTACGTTGAAAAGCCGCTAGCGCACAACCTGGCCGAACTGCGACGGATGGCCACGCTAGCCGAAGACAATCGCCTGACGACCCAGATGGGCACGCAGATTCACAGCCATGAGACCTACCGCACGGCTGTCGAGATGATCCGTCAGGGAACCATCGGCAAGGTGCGCGAGGCGCACGCTTGGGTCGGCAGCCGCCTGCCGCTGCTGGCGGCGTCGCGGCCGGACAAGGCCGATCCCGTACCGGCGTCCCTCGACTGGGACTTGTGGCAGGGGGTCGCCCCCCAGCGCCCGTACGTCGATGGCCTATACCACCCGTTTCACTGGCGGATGTGGCGCGACTACGGCGGCGGCATCCTGGGAGACATGGGATGCCACATCTTCGATCCGATCTTTTCGGCATTGCAGCTCGGCCCGCCGCTTTCGGTCGAGTCAGCCGGCCCGGTGCATCCGCACGACACCTTTGCGCCCGACGGCGACGTTACGCTTACGTTTGCCAGCACCCCTTACACGAGCGGGGAGTTGACGCTCCGCTGGACGCATGGAACCGCCAAGCCGCGGGCCGAGTTGGCCCAGTTGCCGCCGGGCGCTTCGCTGCCGGATGGCGGATCGTTCGTCGTCGGCGAGCGCGGCGTCATGGTCCTGCCGCACTGGGCCATGCCGAGCTTCTATCGCGACGGCGCCCCGCTGGAGGTCGACCTGACGTCCGCCGGCAGCGTCGATCATTACGTTCAATGGGCCGACGCCTGCCGTGGCGAAGGCCAGACCTCCACCCCGTTCTCGTACGCGGCGAAGGTGACTGAAGCCGTGCTCGTAGGCGTGGTGGCCGGCGGGCTGCCGCCGCAGCGGCTGGCATGGGACTCGGCGAACCTGCGGTTCGATTCTTCGGAGGCCAATGCGCTGGTCAAGCGCCGCTATCGCGAGGGCTGGCGGCCAAGCGGGGTGTGAGGGGCAGTAGGCAGTAGGCAGTAGGCAGGGTCTGCTTGCAGCCTCTGATCACCGATCACCGATCACTGTCCGCCGCTGCTACGCCACCGGTTCCCAGCCCTTGCGGTACTCGCGGCCCCAGAGCTGTTGCGCCTCCGGGTTGTCGCGTATGCGGCCATTAGTCGGGTCCAAGTCGATCGAATGGCCGAGCCGGTACGCGATGTTGCCGATATGGCAGAACAGCGCGCTCTTGTGGCCTTCCTCGATGTCGGCATTCGGGCGGCTGCCGTCTCGCACAGCCGCGAGAAAGTCGGCGATGTGTTCGTCGTCGCCCCGCGAGCCTTGTTGTTTTTCGACGACCTTCCGCGCGGGGTCGTAGATCACGTAGCCGTCGTCATCGAGATACATCGTGCCGCCAGTGCCGCGGATTTCCACTCCCAGGATGCTCGCTGATTGAATCGGTCGCGCCCAACTGATGTGCTCCCAAGTGATCATTTTTTCGCCGCACTCGAAGACGACGGTGCTGGTGTCGGGCGTCTGCTGATCGTCGTCGTAACGGATCTTTCCGCCAGCGGCGGTGACGCGGGTCGGGAAGTCAACGTCCAGCGCCCAGCGGCAGATATCGAGCAGGTGGACGCCATTGTTACCCAGTTCCGCGTTGCCCCAATGCCAGAAGAAGTGCCAGTTGTAATGAATCAGGTTGTCGCGAAACGGGCGCTCGGGCGCGGGACCCTGCCAGAGGGCGTAATCCAGCCACGTCGGCGGGCTGGTTTCATGGCCGCGGCCAATCGAACCTCGCGGCGTGTGGTACCAGGTCTTCGCATGGAGGGCGTCGCCGACAGCGCCGCCGCGGACCTTCTCGATGGCGGCCTGGTAGAGCGAGCCGCTCCGCCGTTGCGTGCCCACCTGCACGACGCGATTGGCTCGCCGCGCGGCGGCGACCATCAATTCCCCTTCCTCAGGGCAATAGCTGCAGGGCTTCTCGACGTATACGTGCTTGCCGGCGGCGCAGGCCAGGATCGTGGCTGGCGCGTGCCAGTGATTCGGCGCGGCGCACACCAGCGCGTCCACCGCCGGGTCGTCGAGGGCCTTACGGAAATCCCGGATGCCCTGCGGCGGGGGCGCGCCCTCGACCGCTGCCGCTGCAACCCCCTTCTGGATCGCCCGCTCATCCGGATCGCATACGTAGGCGAACCGAACGCCCGGCTGCCGTACAAACCGTTGAGCCAGGTCCGAGCCGCGGCCGTTGGCGCCCATGAGCGCCAGCACAACAGTGTTGTTGGCTTCGCTTGCCCGCAGCCGAGCCGCTGATACGGCCGCGACGGACGTTGCACTGGCCAAGAACGTGCGACGACTGAAAACTGCCACGCTATGCGCCTCCGCTTGCGGCCCGGAGCCTTCTTTGAGTTCACCACGTAGCCGCGTCGCCGTGCCGGCAATCGGCCGGCACGGCCGCGTAACCGCCCTCGGTTGCTGGTCGAACGACGATCGCGAGGACACGTTGCTTAAGACAGGCCCTGGGGAAATGAATTCACTTGTCAGCGGGCCAGCATAGGTCCATGCTAACGGCTTGTCAAATCGCCTGGCGTCGGAGGCGGCTTCCTGGATTCCGGAGAGTCGTTGCAGCCATGATGCTCTGCCGTGCTTTCGTTGCTTGTGCCGCTGCTTCGGCCGCGCTCGTTTCTCCGGTCGCTACGCTCGGCCAGCAGACTTTCAACGTCGATCTGTATGATCGCGACAATCTCATCGCCTGGTGCATCGTGCCGTTCGACGCGCGGCGACGCAGGCCGGAAGAACGCGCCCAGATGCTGCGGGCGTTGGGTTTTAAGAAGTTCGCCTACGACTGGCGCAGCGAGCATCTGCCGAGCTTCGATCAGGAACTCGCATCGCTCAAGAAGCAGAGTATAGAACTGGTCGGCGTGTGGTTTCCGGCTGGGCTGAACGACGACGCCAAGACGATTCTCGATG
Source organism: Planctomycetota bacterium (assembly GCA_003576855.1). Classification (GTDB taxonomy): domain Bacteria; phylum Planctomycetota; class Planctomycetia; order Pirellulales; family Lacipirellulaceae; genus Lacipirellula. The sequence continues at coordinate 1,598 of QEVI01000010.1, read as the reverse complement.
CCCTCAAGCGGCACGAGGTGCAGGCGCAGCTATGGGTGATGATGGGCGATCCGCCCGCAGAGGCGGCCTCCGACTCCGAAAGAGCGCAGTGGGCCGCCCGGCAATTGCGACCAGTCGTCGAGGCGGCGGCCGCGCAGCGCTGTTCGGTCGGCCTCTACAACCACGGCGGCTGGTGCGGCGAACCGGAAAACCAACTCGCCATTCTCGAGGCTCTCAACGAGCCGAACGTCGGCATCGTCTACAACCTGCACCACGGGCACGATCACGTCCAGCGACTGGGCGACGTCTTGGCACGCCTCAAGGATCATCTCTACGCCGTCAACCTCAACGGCATGGATCGCGACGGCGAACGGCGTGGCCGAAAGATACTTCCGCTAGGGCAAGGCGAACTGGACCTCCAGGTAATCAAGACAATCGCCGGTAGCGGATACGACGGCCCGATCGGCGTTTTGGGCCACACCAACGACGACGCCGAGCACACGCTGAGGACCAATCTCGCCGGGCTCGATTCGCTCGTCGCGAAACTGGGCGACTCGGACCCGGCGGCAACGCCGTTTGAGATCCAAGTGCTCGACAAGCAGAATGGTTGGCCCGTTCCGCTGATCGAGTTGCGGACCACCCACGGCGTGCGGTGGGTGACGGACAACGCCGGTCGCGTCGCCGTTGACGCGCCGGAACTGATGGGCCGCCAGTCGTGGTTTCACGTCGAGGGCCACGGGTACGAATTCCCCGCCGACGGATTCGGTCAGCGCGGCGTCCGCCTCACGCCCCAACCCGGCGACGCGACGCGAATTGAAGTCAGCCGCACGAACATCGCCAAGCGGCTCGGGCGACTCACCGGGGCCGGATTATTCGCCGAGAGCCAGAAGCTCGGTCTGGAGCGCGACGTTCGCGAGTCCGGCGTATTCGGCTGCGATAGCGTGCAAACGGCCGTCTACCGGGGCCGGCTGTTCTGGGCGTGGGGCGATACGTCGGTCCCCCATTACCCGCTCGGGCTGTTCCACATGACCAGCGCGACCACGCCGTGCGAACCGCTGAAATCTCTCGAGCCGCCGTTGCGGCTGCAGTATGAATACTTTGCCGACGACGAGGGCCGGCCTCGCTCCGTCGCCGAAATGCCAGGCGAAGGCCCTACTTGGCTCACCGGTTACATCGCCCTACCGGACGAATCGGGCGGGGAGCGGTTGGTGGCGACGTACCACAAGATCCGTCCGCCGTTGGAGCCCTACGAACTGGGGCTGTGCGCCTGGAACGATGAGGCCGCGAAGTTCGACCATGTGGCGACGCTCTGGCGAAAGTCGGACGCGGCGCCGACTCCGCCGCCGGCGCCCCAGGGACACCCGGTCATCTATCAGGACGACTCCGGCGAGAAGTGGGCGCTGTTCGGCAACCCGCTGCCGACGCTTCGCTGCCGGGCGACGTCTGAATCGTGGCGAAACCCCGCTGCCTGGGAGCAGCTTTCGCCGCCGGAGCACCTGGTTGCCGCAGCGGACGGCGGCCGCGTGACGCCCCACAGCGGCTCCATCGCGTGGAACGGCTATCGCCAGCGGTGGGTCGCCGTCTTCATGGAGGCGTGGGGCAAGCCCTCGGCGTTCGGC
>QEVI01000283.1 GCA_003576855.1 Planctomycetota bacterium | reverse complement strand
CGAACAGGCGTAACGCCACAACGATCAACGAATCACAAAACCACTGGCCCGGACGCCAGGAGATCAGCGCGATGACGGCAGCTTCACAAGACGTGGACTGGCAGTTGGAACTGGCGTCCTTGCTCGAGCGGCTCTCGGCCGCCCAGCGCGAGTTGCTGTCGCTGCTGGCAACGAAACGGCAGCTCATCGTCGATCGCGACCACGCGGCGCTAGCACAACTGGCGCCGCGCGAGCACGCCTTGGCGGCCGAGCTGCAAGCCTGCCTCGACGAGCGGCTGCAAGTGCTAGCGTCGGCAGAAGAGGCCGGCTTGCCCGGAAACAGCCTGCACGAGCTTTCCGCCGCCCTGCCGCGATCCGCCGCCGCGGCGCTTCACCAACCCATCGCCGAAGCCCGCGCCCGCAGCCAACTCATCCGCCACGAATGCCTGACGCAGTGGGTCGCGGTCCAGCGAACGCTGCTCCACCTCTCGCAAATGCTGGAGATCATTGCTACCGGCGGACGCCGCCAGCCGACATATGCAATGGGGCGCACCCGGGAATCAGGCGGAGCGCTGATGGACCAGGCCGTGTAGGACCGCCCGCAGCGGTCGCCAGACCCCGCCCCGCGGGGCGAAACGTCGGGCCACGGGCGAGCCGCTCGGCGGCGTCCATCGCTCCCCTCCCTGCTCGTCAACAGTGAGGGCGAGTTGCCGCCGCTGCTCCCGGCGCCTCGCTCAACCTTCGACTCATCGCGGTTCCATGTCGCTCTTCGGCTCCATCCAGATGGCCGGCAATACGCTGCAGGCGATGCAAATCGGCCTGCACGTCGTCGGCAACAACATCGCCAACGCCAATACGCCCGGCTACGTCCGCGAGCGGGTGATGTACACGCCGGCGCCGGTGATGAAGCTGGGCGACCTGACGCTCGGCCTGGGCGTCGAAATCGCCGGCATCGTCCAAAACATCGACTCCTTCGTCGAACAGCGCTTGCGCGACACCGGCGCCGACCGTGCCAGCGCCGACGTTCAATCCAGCGCCTACCGCGAGCTCGAATCCATCCTGGGCGAGCTCTCCGACACCGACGTCAGCACCTCGCTCACCGGCTTTTTCAACAGCCTCGACGAGATCGTCAACCAGCCCGAAGAAATGTCGGTGCGGAACCTGGCGGTCCAGGCCGGCAAGGCGCTTGTCTCGACGATTAATACGCTCGGCCGCCGGGTCACGACGATCTACGAGGAGTTCGCCCACGGCGTCGCCGACCTCACGAGCGAAATCAACTCGCTCGCCGAGCAGATCAGAAAACTCAACCTGCAGATCGTTTCGCTCGAAGGGGGCGACGCCACGGCGAACCAGGCCGGCGGTCTGCGAAGCCAACGCAATCTAGCGCTCAAACGGCTTACCGAAATCGCCGGCGTGGAAGCGTCCGAAAACCCCGTCGGCGCGGTCACCGTCTCGCTCGGCGGCGAGCTGCTGGTGTTCGAGGGGACGCGCCGCGAAGTCCTCGCCGAGTACTCGGCCCAGCGCGGGCTGACGACGGCTCAAATCGTCTTTGCCGATAACGGCAGCGTCCTGCAGCCGACCCGCGGCGAACTGCACGGGTTGTACGAAGCCCGCGACGCCGTGGTGGGCGGCTTTATCACCCGCTTGGACCAGTTCGCCGCCACGCTGGCCAACGAGTTCAACAAGGTGTACTCCCAGGGGCAGGGCGCTACGGGCTATACCAGCGTCACCAGTCACGTCGCCGTCGACGACCCTGCCGCTGCGCTCGATGCCGCCGGACTGCCGTTTACGCCGGTCAACGGCGAGTTCAAGCTGCTGCTCTACAACGCGTCGACCAAGCTGCAACAGACGCACCGCATCAAGGTCGATCTCGACGGCCTGCAGGACGATTCCACGCTCGCCTCGCTGGCCGCGGAAATCGACGGCATCGCCGGCGTCGCGGCGGAGGTCACCGCCGACGGCCGCCTCAAGCTCTCCGCCGAAAGCGCCGAAACGCGGCTCGCCTTCGCCGACGACAGCAGCGGCCTGCTCGCGGCGATGGGCGTCAATACGTTCTTCACCGGATCAACGGCGACCGACCTGGCCATCAACGAAGTCGTGGCCCAAGACGGCTCCAAGTTCGCCGCCTCGGCCGCCGGCGCCATTGGCGTCGACGTCCGGAACGCCCAGCGGCTCGTCGCGCTGCACGACCAGGGGCTGGCGAGCCTCGACGGCGGCTCGATCACCGGCATCTACGACACGCTCATTAACGAAACGGCCCAAGGGGGCGCCGTCGCCGAGTCGATCGCCGACGGCTTCAAGGTGTTCGAGGAAACGCTGCTAGCGCAGGCCGAGTCCGTCAGCGGCGTCAACCTCGACGAGGAAGCGATCGACATGATTCAGCTCCAGCGCACGTACCAGGCCTCGGCCAAGTACGTCGCGACGTTGGCGGAGCTGCTCGACGTCCTGGTGAACCTGTAGAAGCGCCGCCCGCGCGCCTCCGGCAGCCCGCAACACGCTTTCGACGCCATGGCAGGCATCGTTCCCATACCGAACACGAGGGTGAGCAATCTCCTCACGCGGCAGCGCCTCATGGCGCAGCTCCAATCGGATCAGCTCGACGTCTTCCGGCTGCAAACCCAGGTGAGCACCGGCCGCCGCATTACGCTCCCCAGCGAGGACGCCCCCGCCGCTCGGCGAGCCGTCACGCTCCAGCGGCTCTTGGAACGAAAGGAGCAGTTGCGGTCGAACGTCCAAACGGGCAAGTCGTTCCTGCAAGCTACCGACGTGGCGCTGAACAACGTCGCCGGGCTCTTGGGCGACGTCCGGGGCACGGCTCTCGGCGTCGCCAGCACGACGGCGACTCAAACCGAGCGGACCGCCGCGCTCGAGGAAGTCAACCGCGCCATCGAACATCTCGTCGCCACCGCAAACACGCAGTTCCGCGGACGGTATCTGTTCGCCGGCTCCCAAACCAATGTCGAACCGTATGCCGTCTCCGGCGATTACGTCCACTACGCCGGCGACGACCAAACCATCAGCGCTTTCTCAGACATCGGCGTGCTATTCGGCGCCAATGCACCCGGCGCGAACGTGTTCGGCGGCATTTCGAACGAGGTCCTCGGCGGCGCCGACCTCACGCCGGAAGTCACGGCCGACACGCCGCTGAGCAGCCTGCGCAACGGGCGCGGCATCAGCCCCAACGGCGCCCTGCAGTTCTCCGACGGCGTTAGTTCGTCGATCATCGACGTCAGCAGCGCAGCCACGATCGGCGACGTGCTGCGGCGCATCGAAGCCAATCCGCCCGCCGGACGCACCATCACCGCCTCGCTAACGGGAAGCGGAATCAAGCTGCAGCTTGACGCCGCCGGCGGCGGAGCGCTCACCGTCACCGAAGTCGCCAGCGGCAAAGCGGCCAGCGAGCTGGGCATCCTCGAACCCGTCGGGGCTCCCCCCTCAGGGCTGGTCGGCGACGATCTCGAGCCGATCCTCCTCCCTACGACGCGGCTGGCCGATCTCTTGGGCGTCAAAGCCCGCGCCCGCCTGGCGTCTCCCGGAAACAATAACGACCTGCTGATTGAAGCCGCCGTCAACGGCGCCCAGTACAACGGCGTCGCCATACAACTGGTCGACGACAAGCTGCTGCACGCCAGTCCGGGGCTCGCCCGCGGCGATGAATACGCCCGCTTCGAGACCGCCGCGAAGCCGGCCGTAGCTTCCCTGAAGTTCACCGGCGCCGCCAATGACCTGACGCTCACCGCCGCCGTGCCCGGCACGGCCTACAACAACGTCGACGTCGTCGTCGTGGGGGCCAGCGGCGTCGGCGCTTCGCCCACGGTCGTTTACGACAGCGTCACGAAGCGGCTAGCGATTACCGTTGACGATGCCGGGGCCACGACGATCGAAGACGTGCGCCTGGCGATCAACGCCGAAGGAACCTTTCAAGCCGCGCACGACGAAAGCGCCGAGGGCGTCGGCTATAACCCCGCCGCGGCGATCGGCCCCGGCGACGTCGGCATCGTGCAGGGCAACACGGGCAACAGCGGCGGCGCGGCCGGCACGCTCTACGTGTACGTCGAGGATGGCCGCAGCACCGCGGGCGACGTCGCTGCGGCGATCAACGCCGAAGGCACGTTTCGCGCGGCGATTGATACGCTCGACATGACGACGACGCTCGAAGCCGGCGGCCAGACCATCCCGATCAATGCCACGGCGACGACGTCCGGCGGCAGCGGCGCCAGCCTCGACCTGGCCAGCGGCGTCCGCGTAACCAACGGAGGAACCACCCATACCGTGACCTTCGAGGCCGCCGAAACCGTCGAGGACCTGCTCAACGTGCTGAACGGCTCTCCGGCCGGGCTCCAGGCGGAAATCAACGCCTCAGGGACCGGCATCAACGTGCGGTCGCGCCTCAACGGGCCGGATTTCCAAATCGGCGAGAACGGCGGTCAAACCGCCACGCAGCTTGGCATCCGCTCCATGACGGGCGAAACGCGCCTCGATGACCTCAACTACGGCGTCGGCGTTCCGACCAAGCGAGACTCGCTGCTCGAACTGCCCGACCCGCCGCCGACGTTCGTTCCCGACTTCACCATCGTGGCCAGCGACGGCGCCAGCGCCGTGAATCTCACGTTCGATGTTTCCACGGCGAACTCTATTCAGGACGTAATTGACCTGATTAACGCCCACCCGCTCAACAACAGCGGCGGCGTCGCCGTCGTGGCCCGATTAGCGGCCACAGGCAACGGCATCGAACTGGTCGACTCCAACGGCCGGCCGCTGACGTTGACCGCCGCCGAAGGCAGCCAGGCCGCCGAGTACCTCGGCCTGTTGCCCGCAGGCAGCACGACCGTCACCAGCGCCGCCGGCACAATCACCGGAACCGACCGCAACTACCGCGAAACGCCCAGCGTGTTTACGACGCTGGTGCGGCTGAAACGGGCTATCCAGAACAACGACGTCAACGCGATGCAGCGGGCGATCTCGGGCATCGACGCCGACCTCGATCGCGTCGTGTTCGCCCGCTCGGAAGTCGGCGCTCGCCAGCAGGCCTTGGACATCACGCAGCAAAACCTCGAGGACGAGCACGTCCAGCTTCGCACCGCACTCAGCGATGAAATCGAAGTCGATATGATCGAGGCGATATCCAATCTCACGGCCCGGCAGGCCGCCATGGAGGCGTCGTTGCGGGCCGCCGCCAACCTGCTGCAGCTATCGCTGCTGAACTTCCTCTGAGCGGGCAGTTCTTCCCTGCCAGTCGGCAGCCGCCGCCTCGTTACACAACGCGCCGTGTGCGAGGCGTTTTCCGAGGCCAACGTATTCGCATGCGCGAGGCGTCGCCCAGGGATATTCGCTCGGCCCAGCGTCGCCAAGCCTGCAAAGTCGCCCCGCCTAGCCCGCAACGCGGAAACAGCGCATTTTTCCTGTTTCACCCCGCCGGCCGGCGCCGATGGTACTACCATCAGATAGCGTCTGTACGTCGCCCATCGGCGTGCGGGACGATGACCGCTTCAGGGAAGGCGCGGGCTAGCGATATGGAAATCACTACCTCTCGATTTGGCGTCCTTCGGGTTCTCCCCTCGGACATCCTGGTGTTCGAGCATGGGCTGATTGGACTGCGGTCCTGCCGACGCTGGGTGGTGCTGGCCGACGCCCACAACGACGCGCTGGGATGGCTGCAATCGGTCGACGACGGCGACGTCGCCCTCGGAGTCGTCAGCCCGCGGCGCTTCGTCGCCGACTACCAGCTTCGCGTCGGCCGCCACGAGATCGAGTCGCTCAAGCTGGCCCGCCCAGCCGACGCGCAAGTGGTGGTCGTCGTCAGTCGCCATCCGGAAGGGCT
>QEVI01000282.1:5846-10360 GCA_003576855.1 Planctomycetota bacterium | reverse complement strand
TGGCCGACAGGCATGCGCTGGACCTGGTCGGCGTCCATTCCGCCATCGATCAAGCGCTGCTTGGCGTCGGGATAGGCAACGAGGGCGTAGCCGGCGACGCCGAGTTGAATTAGCTCCTCATCCGGCGCCGGGCCCAAGGTTACCGTCTCCAAGTTCTTCAGCGTGTCGGCAAGCAGGCGTGCCCACTCTTGCGGCGAATGCTCTTCACTCTCAGGATTCAGGAGGATGGGAAAGATCCGCAGGCCCCAGCGCATCTCGTATCGTACCGCCGGGCGCAAATCGATCAGCGGCCGTTCCAGTTCCGCCAGGGCCCAGTACAGGTTCGGCGAGCCGGGCGCCGCCATCAGTTCGATGGCTTCCATATTGGCCATGCTTGCCTCGGCAATGCCCACCAGGCCGCACACCAGGATCGGGTCGCTGGCCACGTGCTGTCCCAGGCGATACGTCATCCGCAGGTGCGCGATGGCGCGTTCAAAGTCGCCGTCGGCCACCGCCACACGGGCCCGCAGCATCAGGGCCCGGGCCATCGAGCGGGATTCCTGCGCCTCGGGCAGCAGCAGGCCAACGACGTCCATGCCGCGGAGCTCTTCGAGGTTGCGGCCCCAATTGCAGTCATCGCGGATGACGCCGCGCGCGACGCTTTGCTCGACGATCGAGTCGAACCGCGCGGCCGCTTGCCGGGCTTGATCAAGCGGCAAATCCTTCAGCGGCAGATTCGTCGAGTACCAGGCCGGCCCCTCGCCCGTACCGTCTTGGTCATTCAACTTGAACTGCTCGCGAACGCTCTTCCAGGCGCTCGACAGGGCGCCCTCGGCGAACGATCGCATGTAGTGAAGGGCCGCATTGCCCGGTCGGAGCTCCAAGGGACTGGGGGTCAGGCGGTGCTTGAACGCCGGAGTCGGCTCGGCGGCGGGGGTGACCGTCATTTGGAATACGGTAAGGCCCTGCTCGCCCTCGGCGTTCTCGATGACGATCAGCTCGGCATGGGCGGGCGGCGCCGTTGCCGCCAGCGCCACGCAGGCGAGCGCAGCGGCCGTGAGCTTGCATGAAACATCAAATCGGTACACGCGGTTTCTCATATCGAATCTCCCGGAGCCGTGCGGCTCCATGGCCAAAGTTGGGCGGAACGAACGGCGGTCGGCGGTAACATCTCGTCCATCAATTCGCGGATCGTCTTAGGCGCCGCGCCGCCGCCCGCACTGGCCTGCGCCGCGGGCGAACGGCGGTAATCGTCAAACACATCGACCAGCGCCTGCTGACGGAGCCGCAGCAGGCCGGCTTCAACGCCAGGACGCGGCAGCGCGAGGCGAACGGGCGGCCCGGCGGCCGTAGCGCGAGCGTCGCCGCGACGGCAATCGAAGCGGCCAGAGCCGCGCTGGCCGCCGACCAGGCCATGGCGGCCCGCGTCGAGCGACTAATCCCTCCACGATCGCGTCCCTTCGCAAGCGGCGATTCAAGGGTGCCAGCGAGCCGGTCCGTCTCGCCCCCGGCGCACTGCCCGGTCGCACCGATGTGCGCCAGCGCCGCCTCCCACCCCGCCCGATACAGCAGCGAATCCCGATCAATCCCGCAGGCCGGCAGGGCGTGCGCCGCCAGAAGCGCCTCGCAGGCCGCCAGTTCCGCAGGCAGTCTTATTTCTTGGGACATGGTTGGTGCTCCCACAGATGACGGAGCTGTTCTAACGCTTGCACATAATGCCGTTGGGCGCCGCTGCGCGAGCCGCCGACCACGTCGGCGATCTCATCCCACGACAAGCCGCCCCACACCCGCAGGACGACGATTTCGCGGGCATCGGCCGCCAGGCGCCCCAGCAGTTCTTTCAACTCGATGGACGACTGCGGATCCGGCGCCCGTTGCCGACGCCGCCAATGCTCGCTCGCCGCGGTTTCCTCGCGACGCTGCCGCCGTTGGGCGGACCGCAGCGTATTGAGCGCCCGGTTCCGCACGACGCGGTACAGCCATGCCGCCGGATTATCCGGGCGGCTGCGTTGCCGCGCTAGCTCCAGCACGGCCTCCTGCACGCAATCTTCGGCCGCGGTCGTCCATTGCGAGGCGTACAGCACAAGCGCAGCGCCATGCCGATCGAACATTTCGGCGATCAGCGTGGCGTCGACGGGCGGCATAGGGGCTCCGCTCGGAGCGGCTCGTTCTGCAGGTAAGACACCGCCGGAAGCGGTTCCTCCCAGCAATTCAGGATAATCCTGGAACATTCCGCCGGCGCGGCCCGCCGCCTTAGCGGGGCAAGGCAAGCATGGCGACCAGCCCAAACGCCGCTGTTTCGATGCGAAGAATCCGTGGGCCCAGGCCGATCATCGTCCAGCCCTCGGCCTCCGCGGCGGCAATTTCTTCGTCGGCGAGGCCCCCTTCCGGACCCACGGCGACGTACGACGGCTTGGCGCCGCCGACCTCAGCGGCAAGCAGGGGCGGGCGTCCAGGGTGGGCGATCCACTTTCGCAAACGGCCGTCGGCGGAACGTTCGGCGAGCCGCAGCCAGTCGGCCCACTCCGCGGGCGTTGCGATTTCCATCAGCCGATTGCGACCGCACTGCTTGCTCGCCTCGATGACATAGCGGCGAAGTTTGCTAGCGCTGTGCTTCTCGCTGGCGGCCGCGCTGCGCTGGGTGACCAGCGGCACCAGCCGCGTGACGCCCAGCTCGACGGCCTTTTCAACGATCCATCGTTGCCGGTCCCCCTTGGGGAGCGGCACGCCGAGGGTGAGCGAGAACGGCAGTTCGCGATCGACCTGCCGCCGGTGTAGCACGCGCAGCTCCACGCTCGATCGGCGGCAGGCGATGACCTCGGCCTCGAACTCGGCGCCGGAGCCGTCGAACAGCGTAACCGCCGTGCCAGCGGTTGCCCGCAGCACGTGAAGCAGGTGGTGGGCTTCAGGCCCGTCGAGCGTCGCGGCGGCTGAAGCGATCGGCGCCTCCGAGAAATATCGCCGCGTCATGGCAGAGTCGCCGAGCTTACGAGTGTGATAGCAGCGCTAGCAGGCGTGTGGGAGGGAATGGAATGCGGGGAAATGGGATCGGGCGACAATGCGATGGCTGGCGCCAGACGCAAACGAATCCCAACGCCGTTTCCCGCCAAAGTTCCGTGGTCGCGTGCGCCGATGGTGGTGATGGCATTCTGCGCGGATTGCAACCCACGCTCAAGAGACGCCTGCGCCATGTTCTACGCCCATTGGGGCCTTGCCCATTCGCCGTTCGCCGGCAGCGAAGCTCCGCTGTTCTACCGCGGGGAGAGCCAGAACGAGGCCCAGGCGAGACTGCGATTTGTCGCCGAAGAGCGCCGCCACGCCGTTTTGGCGGGTCCGCGCGGGGTGGGCAAGTCGCTGCTGCTGACGCACTTCGCCGGCGGCTGGTTGCGGCAGGGCCGGCAGGCGGCGTACGTTAGCGCCGTGGGCGCCACGCCGCGGGAATTGCTGTGGCGCATCGCCGCGGGGCTATCCCTTTCGCCGCGCCGGGACGCGGACGCCCAGGGTTTGTTCCGGCTGCTGGAAGACGTCGCCGCCGCCAGCCGGGGTTGGCCTCAGCCGGCCATCGTGCTGCTGGACGACGCCGACCAGGCGGGGGCCGATGTGCGGACGCTCGTCTATCGGCTGACGAGCCTTGGCGCGGCGGCGGGAACCCGCTTGACGCTGTTGCTGGCGGCCGCGCCGGCCAACTGTTCACGGCTGGGCGACGACCTGCTCGATGTGCTGGACTTGCGCATCGACCTGGATCCCTGGAGCGAAAGCGACGTCGCCGGTTACGTCCATCATGCCCTGATCGAAGCCGGCGGCGACCGACCTGTGTTCGACGACGAGGCCTTGGCGGCCCTCTATGCGCTGACGGACGGCATACCGCGCCAAGTCAACCGGCTGGCCGATCATGCGCTGCTGGGCGCCGCCGCCGAAGGAAACGATATGGTCGACGCGGCGATGATCGAAGCGGCGCACGAGGCGCTTCGCTGGACGGTGACGACGGCGTAACCTCGGCGGACCACGGCGAAGCGAATCGTTCAAAACGTCAGCCGCGGAGCCGATCAGTCGAATGCCCATTAGCCGGACCGCCACGCGGTCCGAAAGCGCAGCGCGATGCCCGGAGGGCGGCGGCCCTCCGGCTAGCGGCCGTGGGTCGCCGAAGAGCGGAGCGGCGTCTGGCCGCCTTGTCAGCACGCGGCGTGGCTTTCTTGCTGATCGCCGAGGAGTTGCTTGACGTCGTTCATCGCGTCGCGCAGCAGGCAGACTTGCTTGTCGAGCGCTTCGCGGTCGATGCGGACGCGGTCGAGGATGGTCTCGCTGGAGGAGCGGATCGTCTCGGCCGACTTGCGAACCTGATCCAGGTTTTGCGCCCGCTTTTCGAGGTCGAGAATGGCGCGGTCGATCGGACCGAAGTCGATCTTGTTCCGCTCGGCCGCGGTCTGTGCGCGGAGGCAAAGGGCGCGGGTGATTTCGAGCGCAGCCTTGAGATAGCAGTCGGTCTGCGGATCTTCGGCGTCCCAGACGACCACCACGTCGGCGCCGTAGCGGGC
>QEVI01000282.1:0-5801 GCA_003576855.1 Planctomycetota bacterium | reverse complement strand
CCATTTGGGCGTCGCGGTTTTTGCGGGCTTGCTCGATCTCCTCGCACGCCGTGCGGAGCGTGTAGCGGACCTCCTCCTTGGCTTCCACGACGATCCTGGCGCCGGCGGCGGCGCTGTCGGGCCCGAGTTGAATGACGGCGTCGCCGATTTTGCAGTTCTTGATCAAGCCGGTGGACGAGCCGGTGTCTTCGGCGATGTCGCCGCGACGCTCCGCCTCGCGCTGGAGGAATTCGTAGACGGCGTTCTGAAACGTGGCGCCATGGCGCGTCGAGCGGGCCTGCTCTTCGCGGCGGGTAACGAGCTTGCCGAGGGCGATCTTTACTTCCTCCTGGAATTCCGCGTTCGTCTTGACGTGTGCTTCGAGGATCGTCGTGAGCTCGCTCTTCAGTCGCCTCAGGGCCGATTGCTCGTTGTCGAGCGAGAACTCGCTGGTAATGGTGCGCTGAGCGCGATCGACGTTTCGCACCAATCGGTTCAGCGCCGAATTCTCTTCGTCGAGCGAAAACTCCTTGACGAGCACGTCGATCTTGGACTGCAAGTCCTTGGAGAGATCGCCGTGCTTGGCGGTGAGTTCTTTCACCAAACGGCACAGCGATCCGTCGGCGTTGTCAAGCGAAAACTCGCGAAACAACCGCTCGCGATGGACCGCGAGCTGCGATTCGACGCTGGTCTTAAGAATCGCAACCAATCCCTGCCCTTGCTCAGGGCTGAGGTACTTCATGATCGGACTGTTCTGGCCGACCAGGGCCTGCACCGTCTTGGCCATGCGGGAATCTTCGCCGTCGAACATGGCGGCCAGCAGTTTCGCCAGATCGCCATCGGCCGACGTGAGACGCTGCACCCGCTGGCTGAAGCGGCCGTCGGCCGGGTCGAAATAGTCCTTCAGGCAGTGGTTCAGCCGTTCGTGGAAGCTGCGGGCATTGGTTTCCATGTGCTCGCGGAGCGTATCCAGCAGCCGGCTGGTTTCCCTCTGGATGAACTCGCCGTCCATCGCCGCCGAGGCCCGCCGCAAGGCCAGCACGCCGATCTTGAGGGCTTCCAGGGCGAATTCCTCGCGCTCGGGGCCTTCGGCGTACTTTTCCAGTTCCACGATGACGTCGCGATCTTCGACGCAAAGCTCAAGCTGCATGCGGAAGGGGAGCTCGCCGATCGCGATCGTACGGGCCTCGAGCGTGTTGGACATCGTGATTCCTCCGATGTAGGGCGCGGCGGCCATGGACAACCGTCTACCAATATGGCCGACGTCGATCCTCGCGGCAAGCGATTGGGGCTGCGGATACAAGCTAGGAGCGAGGAGCGAGGAGCGTTGGGCTGTTGGGGGCGTCGTCACTCCTCCGGGCGATCGTCGCGAAGTTGCTCCAGGATTTCCTCCCAGGTCATCCGCACTTGCCCGATGCGGCGGGCCAGGCGATCGGACGAAGAGACGTGATTCATCCGCGAGCGGGCTTCGGTCACTTCGTCTTCCAGGGCAGAAAGCCAGTCCGGTACGTCGAGTCCCGCGCCGTGCGGCTCGGCGACCAGTTCGGCGATTTCTTGCTCCAGGGCCTCGAACGCCCGCTCCCGTTGTTTCCCGGAGCCGTTCATCGCCGGATCGACCATCGCCCGCAGGCGGTCGATCGTCAGCGGCCGGACGAATCGTTCGCTGAGCCGGTCGTGAATCGTCGGGAGCTGCATGCCGTATTGGGCGGCCAGCGCCTGGAGCTGGCGCAGGTGTTTGTCCGCGACGTCGGCGGTGCGCTCGGCGAAGGCCTGCCGCCACATCTCGGCGGCGGCCTCCTGCCCCTGCCGGACGAGAATCTCATGGGCCCAGACCACCGGCTTGAGATTCCAGGCCACGCGGTCGTAAGCGGCCCGCTGTCGCAGGAAGTCAATGAACGTGTACAGCAATTCGCCGTGGTCGCTCTGCGTGGTGGTCGTATTATAGTCGCGGTAGGCTCGGTAGTTCTCGACGACGGCTTCGATGGCCAGCGATAGTATTTCGACCGCGGTCGCGCGCGAAGTTTCCTCGCCCAGTTCGCGAAGCAGGCGGATGTTCTCCACGGCTTCATCGTTCTTGCTCAGCGAGTCGATCCACTCGTCGACGCCCTGGTGGAGGATGCCGCGGAGATTGCCCAGGCTGAGAAACTTCTGCGTGAACAGGTCCGCGCCGTACCGCTCGATGAACGCCACGAACGGCTGCCACTGCTCGTTGGACGCGATTTTTTCCACGACGCTCAAGCGCAGCGTGCGGCTGTGAGCCAGCCACCGATCAAGCTGCCGTTCCGTAAGTTGCTGCAATACATCGACGAGAATGTGGTCGACGTCGCGAACTTCGCCCGGCGGCGCCGGCTCGTCCCACCCCTCGGCGGATTCCACGATGGCCCGCACGATGGCCTGGTATCCGTTCTCAAACAGCGTATCGAACTCGGTGACGGCGCCTTGTTCCACCGGGTGGTCGCGTTCTAACTGCTGGGCCAGATCGAGCAGCTCGCACGTCTCGCGGATCAGCCCTTGCCGAGGGAGCCAGCCGAGCAGGTCGTGCAGCAGCCGCTGCAGCGAACGGGTGAGGACGATTTCCCGCGGCGCCCCGCCGCGCGTATGGGGCACGTAGAGCATTGGCCGCGGCTTGAGCGAGTCGAGGAACTTCGGCCACAACCGGCGAACGCCGTCCGGTTTGCCGGTGAGCACCGCCCGCAGCAGGTCGACGGAGATCGCGTCGATCGGCTCGCCGAACCGCTGGGCGTCGCCGCTGTCGTTGCGGGTGGTCATCAGCAGCCGCGCCGCGGTGGCCGTTTCGACGCAGGTGTTGACGATTTTTTGGATCAGCGCGTCCTTGGTCGTTCGCAGGCGGTCGAACTCCACCAGCGACTCGTGGGAGCCGCTCGGCCGCCGGAAGCGATAGCGGTGCACTTCTTCGAGCAGGTCAATGAGCCGAGCGTAGTTGGCGCCGGCCTGGGCCAGCCACTGGTCGAGCACTTCCCGCCGTTCGGCGCGATGCGCCGCGGCGCCCCAGGTGATCGCGGCGTGCTTCCACAGACGGGCGACGGTGTTCAAAAAGCTGAGCCGTTGTTCGAGGCGATTGACTTCGTAGTCCCATTCGGCGTTCAGCACGTCGGCGCCGTCGTCGGCCAGGTCGCCCTCGACGCCGTCGTCGGTCGTGTCGCGGTAGGTGACTTCGTCGTACGCGGCGCGGAACAGGCCGCCGGGTTCATGCTCGTCCTCCTCGTCGTCGGCTTCGTCTTCCAAGTCGCTGTCGCTGTCGCCGTCGTCCTCGTAGTCGTACTCGTAATCGAAGTCCGCGTCGTCGTCGAAATCGTCGTCATCGGGGTCGCCGAACGGAATATCGCTTTCGGCGGCCGGCGGCGTCGGTCGGCCCGGTCCCAGATGCAGCGAGGGAGCTTGCCAGTATTCCTCGGCGTTCGCTTCGAGGTAGGCGAAGAACGTAGCGACCTGCGGCCAATAGTCGTCGCCGCTTTCGTGTTGCAGCGCCTCGACGGTGGCCAGCCATTGGAACGCCAGCGGATGGAAGGAATTGTCGCCTTCTTCGAGCGGCGTTCGTTCGCGCTGGTAGACCCATTGCATCATGAGGGCGCGGGCGGCCACGACGTCGCCGTGGTCGAGCAGGGCCTCGATGACCAGTTGGAACGCCTTCGCCGAGTCGAATTGATCCACGAACAGCCGCCAAAAGGCGACGTCGCCGGCGGCGGCGCCCGCCTTGTGCCAGGCGTTGAGCGCGCCGGCCACCAGGTTGGCCGAAACCTCGATTTCCTTCGCCACGAGCCGCTTGACGCCTTCGACGCTGGAGGAGGCGAACTGCTCCCACCAACGGGCCAGGCGGGACAGCACCGTAGAGAAGCGCTCTTCCAGCGCCGGGTCATCGACGGCCGCCGCTTCGCTCCAGGCCCGTGCCGCCAGATCGAGAATCTGTTCGACCAGCTCGATGAGCTCATCGACGCGCCAATCGTGAACCGTGTTCTCCAGCGCCGGAAACAAGCTGAAATTGGCGGCGAACCCCACGATGTTCCAGGGATCGACCAAGGCGCCGCATTCGATGGCGCGATGGAGCAAGCCCTCGATTTCCTCCAGGTCGGCGACGACCGGCGCCAGCTCGTCGCGGTCCAGGGCGTCGTGGCCGGAGGTAAGCCGGCAGTAGATCGCCGTCAGCACCCGGGCCGAGGCGACGCGGACGAAATTGGCTTGACGTTGGGCAGCCTCGGGCCGGCCCATCCGGGCGAATAACAACGCCAAATGCACCCGCTGAAGCTGGATCGCCCGGCGGCGCGCCAGTTCGTGATTGAGGTGCTGACGAGCGCCGCCGAACGGTTGCCGGGTGCGAACCGCTTCTTCGCGCAGCAACTCTCCGCGGGGTCCGTCGACGTTGGCCAGCATTTGCCGATAAAAATCGTCGCGGTACGCGGCGATGTGCGGCAACAAGGTGGAGAGCGTAACGGTCGAATCATGCCGACCGGGCCCGTCGCCGCTCGTGCCCGAGGCCATCAACATCGTCCCCGCCAACACAGTCGCCGCTTCATCGATGCGATCGGCGGCGTCCACCTCGGGCGGAAGACGCCGGTCCTGGCAGCGCGTCAGCAGGGCGTCGAGCGTGACTTGCTGCAGCACGAACCGCACGTAGTAGCCGTCGCTGGAAATCTGGCGCGGGTCCCATTGGCCGAAGTGGTAATTCGGCCGCCGGTTCACCGGATGATCGAAGTCGTATGCGCGGGGATCGAGCGCCACTTCTTCCAGGCGATCCAGGTCGAACCACGCCCGGGCGAGAATGTCGGCGTCGGCGGTCCGCAGGATCTCCAGCGCGCGGCTGACAATCGCCTCGTACGGACCGACGGCTACGCCGGCGCCTTTGACGTACAGGGGGATGGGCCGAACGAACTCGTGGGCGTACGGTTCGCTCTGGGCCCCGGATTCGAGCACCGCCGTCGGGCGGTATCCCACGTAGTCATTCAGTTGTTCCAGCGCGGCGTTGATGATTCGCTGGCTGTCGTCCCACGGCGGGCCTTGCGCGAGCAGGGCTTCGCAGGCGCGGCCAATGAAGAAGGGCCGCCACAGATCTCGCGGACCCTGATGGTACAGCAAGTCGCGATGGAACTGCGCATACGCGGCCGGAAACTGCTCCGTGGCCAGTCGGATCAGGGCCCGCGCCTGAGTCGCGTCGGCGAAGGCGCCGCCGGCTCGTTGTAGGCGATCGACGGCGGCTTCGAGCCATTGCCGCAGGACGCCCAGCGCGTCGCCGTCGGCCTGTTGCCGTTCGATCGAGCGGAACACCTCGTTGAGGTTGCCGAGAAAGCGGGGGTCGCTGGCGCCGGACGAGAAATTGAGATACCCGACAATGTCGTCCAGCAGACCCAAATCTGCTTTGGCAGGTTGTGGCGACGGGGCTTTCACGGGAGCGTCAACGGTAGGTGCAGGTCTCAGTGATCGATCCCACCGCGGGGCTACGGGCCTCCGCACGGCATTAACCGTCGCCGGCGCTTCGGGGCTAAACGGCCCTTGGTCAATTCCGGCAAGGGCCCAGGCAAAGCGCTTATGGCGGCTCGTTTGCCACGCGGGCTCGGCGTCGCGGCCGGCGTACTCGCTGCTCCCAAGGGAGTCGCGGCCGCTAAATGCAGCGGTGGCTGCCACAGGGGGCGATCCGGCAGAACGCCTCACCGCGGCAGGGCCTTCATGGTACGGGACGGCCGCGGCGATGGTCTAGGCGTCATCCCGCGAGGGTGCAGTCGCGGATTGTGGCAAGTTTTGATTTTCGGTTCAGTTCCAGTAGTGGTCCCAATCGTCGCTGTAGAACAGTCCGGCGAGATCGGCGAGGC
>QEVI01000009.1 GCA_003576855.1 Planctomycetota bacterium | reverse complement strand
ACGGACTCGGCGGCCAACGCCCGCGTGAAGCGAATCGGCCGCTCGTCGGTCGATAGGACGCCGACTTCGAGCGCGGAAAGGGCCTGCCGGGCGTCGCCGTCGCAGGTGGTCGCCAAAAAGTCGAGGGCGTCTTCGTCCGCCTCGATCGGCAGGCGCCCCAGGCCGTGCTGGCGATCGGCGATTGCCCGCCGCAAGAGGAGCTTCACTTCGTCGGCGCTGAGCGGCTGGAATTCAAAGACCCTGGCGCGGCTGACCAGCGCATCGTTGACCGCAAAGAACGGATTGGCCGTCGTCGCGCCGACGAGGACGACCGTGCCGTCTTCGACGTCGGGCAACAGGGCGTCCTGCTGCGCGCGATTGAACCGGTGGATTTCGTCGATGAACAGCAGCGTACGGCGGCCGTCGGCCGCTAGCGCGTCGCGGGCCTCGTCGAGCACCGAGCGGAGTTCTTTCACGCCGCTGGTGACAGCGTTAAGCTGCCGGAATCGGGCCGCGGTTTCGTGGGCCAGCAGGTGGGCGAGGGTCGTTTTGCCGGTCCCTGGCGGTCCGAAGAACAATAGCGCCGTCAGCCGATCGGCCTTGATGAGCCGGCGGAGGAGCTTGCCCTCGCCAAGAAAATGCTGCTGGCCGACGAATTCAGCGAGGGAGCGGGGCCGCATCCTGGCCGCCAGGGGCTGGGCGGCTCGACGATTGTCATCCTCTGCGGCGGCGAAAAGCGACATGTACCGGGCCAGCCAGGGGTGGAGTTATTGACGGTCGCAACGGTGCGACTGGAATTGTATACGAGGTGCGCGGCGGCGATGGGTGGAATAACCCGAACGCCCGTGAGGCGCGCTCCGGCCGCTCGTTGAGCGGCGGCTACTGGCGCTGCTGGAATAATCCGCACGCTAGGCGCGGGCGCTTTGGCCGCTCCGGCCGCTCGTTGAGCGGCGGCTAGTGGCGTGGTTGGCGCGGCGCTGGCGACAGCGGCCCGCATTGCGGGAGGGGGCGGGCCGATTGGCGCTTTGCCCCCGATTTTGCAGGCTAGCTTTCGATAGTGCCCAGCGGCTCGCCCAGGAAGGTCGCCTCGATGAAACACTTTGATTGCATTGTGATTGGGACCGGTCCGGCCGGTCAAAAGGGGGCCATTCAGGCTGCCAAGCTGGGAAAGCGCGTGGCCATCGTCGAAAAGGCGCAGGTGCTGGGCGGCACGCAGATCAACACCGGCACGATTCCCTCGAAGGCCCTCCGCGAGGCGGCGCTGCACCTTACCGGGGCGCACCATCGCGGGCTGTTCGGCAGCACGCTGCAGGTGAAACGGGACATCACGATCGCCGACCTGACGGCCGTATCGCAGCAAGTGATTCGGCACGAGTGGGAGGTGATTCGGCGGCAGTTCGAGAAGAACCGCATCGAACTAATCTGGGGGCGGGCCGAGTTTGAAGGCCCGCGGCAACTGCGGATCCACCGCCCCGCGGGGAGCGAGGTCGTCGAGGCGGACAAGTTCCTGATTGCCGTCGGCACCGTGCCGGCGCGGCCGGCGACGACGCCGTTCAATGACCGCACGATTTTCACCAGCGACGAGATTCTGTCGCTCGAAGGCTTGCCGAAGACGATGATCGTCGTCGGCGGCGGTGTCGTGGGGGTGGAATACGCCTGCATCATGGCGACGCTCGGCGTGCGGGTGACGCTGGTCGACGGCCGGACGCGGCTATTGGGATTCCTCGACCGCGAGATCGTCGACGCCTTTCAATACTTCATGCGACAAAAGGGCATCACGCTGCGGCTGGGCGAGAAGGTCAGCAGCATCGAAGAGGTCGAGACGCACCATGGCAAGGTGCAGCGGCTCGTGCAGGCGAAGCTGGAATCCGGCAAGACCTTGCGGGCCGAGACGCTGCTGTACGCCGTCGGCCGACAGGGGGTCTGCAAGTCGCTGGGGATCGACCGCATCGGGCTGGCGTGCGACGATCGCGAACGGCTTGAAGTGAACGAGCACTACCAGACGGCGGTGGAGCACGTCTACGCGGCGGGGGACGTGATTGGCTTTCCGGCGCTGGCCTCGACGTCGATGGAACAGGGTCGGCGGGCGATCTGCCATGCGTTCGGGCAGTGCGAGGTGGGCAATTACAACACGTCGCTGTTTCCCTATGGCGTTTACGCGGTGCCCGAGATTTCGATGGTCGGCAAGACCGAAGAGCAGCTTACCGCCGAAGGGGTGCCCTACGAATCGGGCGTGGCCCACTATCGCGAGATCGCCCGCGGCAAGCTGCTGGGCGACGACCTGGGGATGCTCAAATTGCTGATTCACCAGGAGACGCACCGGATCGTCGGCGTCCACGCCATCGGCAGCGGCGCGACGGAACTGATCCATATCGGCCAGGCGGTGATGGCGCTGGACGGGACGGCCGACTACTTCATTAACAACGTGTTCAACTACCCGACGCTGGCCGAGTGCTACAAGGTGGCGGCGTACAACGGCCTTAACAAGCTGCACCACGTGCGGTAGACGGAGCCGGCCCCGCGTCGGGGAGCCCAGCGGGCGGGCGGCGGCGGTCGGGGATCGCCCCGGTGGGGCGGGCATCGGCTCGCCAGCCGGTCACGCGGCGCCCCACTGCGCATGGGCGGGGCGGTTTGGTACAACGATTCCTTTTGCCGCCCAGGGGTTTCAGGCTTGGTTACTCAACACGCAGGCGCACTGGTCAAGTATCCGGCGCGGATATCGCTGGCGTGGTATGCCATGGTCATTCTCATCGGCGGCGTGTTGCTGAACCGGTCGTTCAGCCGCCAGCCGAGCGCCGAGCCGATTTCGTTCGTCGACGCGCTGTTTACGTCCACCAGCGCGTGCTGCGTGACGGGGCTGTCGGTGCGATCGACCGGCAGTCATTTCAGCTTCACCGGCCAGGCCATTATCCTGGCGCTGATTCAGCTTGGCGGCATCGGCATCATCACGGTGACGACCTTCGCGATGGTGCAACTCGGCAACCGGGCGAGCCTGCGGCAGCGAACGGTCATCGTCGAGACGCTGGGCGTGCCCGATCACGCCGACCTTCGATCGATCTTGGGCCACGTCATTCTGGCGACGGCCCTGTTCGAGGGGTGCGGCGCCGTGCTGTTGACGTTGCGTTTTTTGACCGCCTACGACATGGATCTGGCGACCGCGCTGTGGCACGGGGTGTTTCACGCGATCTCGGCGTTCTGCAACGCGGGCTTCGGGCTGTTCGACGACAACCTGATGCGGTACCAGGGGGACGCCGCCGTCAACCTGGTGATCTGCACGTTGATCATCGTCGGCGGCATCGGGTACCCGGTGATCCTGGACGTCTACCGGCAGACTGGACGAGACGGGCACGGGCCCTGGCAGCGCTTGCACTTGCACAGCAAGATCATGCTGCTGGGAACGGCGCTGCTGCTGGCGATCAGCGTCGCGGGGTTTTTGTTCTTGGAATCGGGCAACGTGCTGCACGACATGCCGTGGTGGAAGCGAGGTTTGGCGTCGTTCTTTCACGCCGTGACCTGCCGCACGGCGGGGTTCAACACGGTAGACGTCGGGGCGCTGACCGACGCCACGCTGTTTCTGTCGATCATTTTGATGGCCATTGGCGCCGGCCCGTGCTCGACGGCGGGCGGGTTCAAGGTGAGCACGTTGAGCGTGCTCTTGCTATCGGCGTGGTCGCGTTTTCGGGGCGCGGGGCGGATCAACGTGTTTCGCCGCACGATTCCGCAGGAGCTGGCCAGCCGGGCGACGGCGCTGATCATGGTCTTCGGGACGGTGATCATCTGCATTCTCACGGCCATGCTGGTGATCGAGCGGCAGGGCGTCCTGCAGCACGATTCGAACCGCCGATTCCTCGATTTGCTGTTTGAGGTGGTGTCGGCGCTGGGCACGGTGGGCCTGAGCACGGGGATTACGCCGGTGTTGTCGGACGCGGGTAAGCTGGTCATTAGCCTGGCGATGTTCATCGGCCGTCTGGGACCGATTTCGCTGTTCGTGGCGGTGTCGCTCGTCGAGCGACGCCAGACGCTGGAATTCGTAAACGAGGAGCCGCTGCTCGGCTGATCGGCAGTGCGCGGACGACTTCGTTTTATGTGAATTGGAAACTGAGCATGGCAGACGCAAAAAAGCTGCATTTCGTAGTCATTGGCATGGGGACGTTCGGAGCGGCGCTGGCGCGGCGGCTGGCGAAGCATGGCTGCCGCGTGACGGGACTGGACGCCAACCGCGAGAAGATCGCCGAGCTCAACGGCATTCTGTACGAGCCGGTCATCGGAGACGCGACCGATCGGGCGACGCTGGAACATTTGAACCTGCGAGACGCGACGGCCGTCATCATCAGCCTGGGGGAGGACATCACGCAGTCGCTGCTGGCGACGCTCCATGCGCGGTCGGTCGGCGCGGAGCGCGTCATCGTCAAGGGCGTCACCAAGGAGCATGGCCAGATTCTCAAGAGCCTCGGCGTCTCGCGGGTGATCTTTCCGGAGGAGGAAATCGCCACCGCCATGGGCGACCGGCTCATCTGGCCGAACATCGTCGATTTCCTGCCGATCGATCCGGAGTACAGCTTCGTCGAGGTGGCCGTGCCGGAGATGTTTGTGGGCAAGACGCTGCTGGACCTGGATTTGCGGCGTCGGCACTCGGTATGGGTCGTCGGCGTCAAGGACGCGATGACCGGCAAGCTGGAGATGTTCCCCGGCGGCGAATTCAAACTGGGCGTCGATCAACTGCTGCTGTTGGTAGGAAAACAGCGGGATTTGACGACGATTCAAGGGCTGTAGCAGGCGCCCGCGGCGGGGTTTGTGCGCGGCGCCGCTGCGCTGCGGGCGCTGATAGCCGGAGGGCCGCCGCCCGCCGGGACTCTCGGACCGCGGCGGCGGTCCGGCTAGCAACGGGGGTGAGCGCGAGCAGGGTCGGGCGGCTTACGCCTGGGCGTTGAATTGCGTGAGGGGGCCGATGGTCACCGTGCTGCAGCGGGTCAGCGGGCGCCTGGCGAGCACGGCGTGGACGTCGTCGAGCGTCACGGCGTCCAGCGTGGCCAGGTCGTTGGCGACGGAGCGGTACTCGCGGCGCTGCATCCAATTGCCGCCGACGCTGAACAGCCGATTCCGCGGACGTTCGCTGCCGAGCACCACGCGGGCCTTCACTTTACTCTTGGCTTGACGTAGTTCGACGTCGGTCACGCCGTGCGCTTCGGCCGCGCGGTAGACTTCCATCAGCTTTTCGTAGTTTGCCACGGCGTCGCCCGGTGCGCAGGCAAGCCAGGTGAAAAGCATGCCGACGCCTTGGTACTCGTAGTGGCTCAGATGGGCGGTTTCGGCCAGTCCGGGGTCGACGAGCGTCCAGTAGAGGCGGCTGCCCGAATCGTCGCCGAGGATGGTGCACAGCACTTTGGCGGCGTAGCGATCGGCGTCTTCGCTGGACGGACCGTCGGCCAGTTGCAGGATGTACTGCTGCGTCGAGGACTCGCGAGCGACCAGTTCGAATCCGGTGCGGGAGGCGGCGGGCGGCGCCTCGCGGCCGACGTCGAGCGGCGCCCAGCCGCCGCAACGCTCGTTAACCTGCCTCACCAGCGCGTCGAAATCGACGCGGCCGGCCGCGGCGACGAACACGTTGCGCGGGGAATAACGGGCCGCGAAGTAGTCGCGCATCTGATCGACTCGGAGGGCGCCGATCGAATCGACGGTTCCTAGTACGCTGCGGGCGATCGGATGCCGTTGGAAGTGAATCTCCTTCACGCGATCGTCCATGCCGAACGGCGGCTGGTCGGCGTACATCTGGATTTCTTCCAGGATGACGTTCTTCTCGAGGTCGAAGTCTTCCTCGCGGAGGCTGGGGCGAAGGATGTCGGCCAGCAGGTCGATGCAGGCTTCCTGGTATTCCGGAAGAACGGAGGCGTAATAGACGGTGTTCTCTTCGCTGGTGAACGCGTTGTAGTGGGCGCCGATTTCGTCGAAGTCGCGGTTGACGTCCTCGGCCGAGCGGCGGCGGGTGCCCTTGAATGCCATGTGCTCGAGGAAATGGCTGACGCCGGCAATTTCGTCGATTTCGTCGCGAGCGCCGGTCCGCACGAAGAACCCCAAGCCCAGCGAATGAGCGGTGTCATTGCACTCGGCGACGATTTCAAGCCCGTTATCCAGAGTGGCGCTGCGGAAGTTCAACGGCGGGTTCCTCGAATTGGCGGTGGGGCGACGGAGGGAGCGGCCGCAAAAAGGCACAGAAGACGCAAAAAAAAAGAATGAAGCAGTTTGCCGGCTTGCGCGGCGCGGTCGACTGGGGACCGTCGTTCGCCGGAAGAACCGGCAGTTGTTTAACTTCGTATTGTTGCTTGATTGTTTTGCGTCTTTTTGCGTCTTTTCGCGGCTGGCAGCTTAGGCGGCTGCCGGTAGTGCGAGCGGCTGGGGACCGAGCGTCGCGAAGGTGAAGTCGGCCGGCGGGTGCTCGTCGAGGTACTGGTTGATGCTCTGCGCGGTGAGCGCATCGACCATGGCGCCGAGCTCGTCGAGCGACCGCACCCGGCCGAGGTGGTACCAGTCGCGGGCGATCGATCCGCTACGGGCCGAGGTGGATTCCTGCTGCATGATGAGGCCGCTTTTGATGCGGGCCTTCAGGCGTTCCAGCTCGGCCTGCTCGACGCCCTGGCGGAGCCGCAGCAGCTCGGCGAAGGTCACGTCGAGCGTTTCCTGGGCCCGTTCGACTGTGGTTCCGGCATAGCACAGCACGCGAGCGCGGGAGAGCTGCGTGTGGAGCGACGCGCTGATGCTGTAACACAAGCCGCGCTTTTCGCGGACCTCGGTGAACAGCCTGGAGCTCATGCCGCCGGAGAGGACGCCGACGGCCGCCCAAGCCTGTAAGTAGTTTTCGTCGCGGTACGGGACGCTCGGAAACGCGATGCCGATGTGGCACTGGTTTCCCTCGAAGTCGATGTGCGGGCTGGCGTCGACGGGCGTTTCTTGGGCGCTGGCGGGCGGTTCGACGGTTTTCCATGCGCCGAAGTGGGTCTCGACGTGATCGACGAGCGATTCCCAATCGACCTTTCCGGCGATGCCCAAGATGGCGCCGTTAGGGCGGTAGAACCGCGTCCACATCCGTCGGACGTCGTCGATGGCGGCGGCCATGACGCCGGCTTCGGCGCCGTGGCTGGCCCGGCCCCAGGGATCGGGGTAGGCTCGGCGGCGGAGCTCGTCCATCAGCTTTTGGGCGGGCTCGTCCTCGACGCCGCGGATCTCCTGGAGACAGACGAGGCGCGCGGCCTCGAGCTGGTCGCTCGGCAAGCGGGGCCGCTGGACGATGTCGGCGTAAATCGTTAGTGCGTCGTGCAGGTTGTCGGCGAGCGTCGCTCCGCTAAAGCTTGTTTGCGAGATGCCGACCGATTCGCCGCGCTCGACGCCCAGGTTCTCCAGGTCGTCAATCAGGGCGCGGCTGTCGCGGGGCCCGGCGCCGCGCAACGTCAAGTCGCACAGCATGCCGGCCAGGCCGAGCCGATCGGGCGGGTCGTTGCTGCAGCCGCAGGGCGTCAGCAAGGTGAACGCTGCGGACTCGGCGGAAGGCGCCGGCTCCGCCAAAAGGACCAGTCCGTTAGCGAGCTGGTGCGTATGGACCGATCGCTTTTGAACTCGGCTGGTAGAGGCCATTCAACGGGAGCAAGTGAGGTGGCTGCGTGGCCGCCTTCGCCCCAACGGCAGGCAAGGCAAGGAGGGCCAAACTGGCAAGGTTACCGGCCGAACAGGGCCGAGGCAACCGTCAGCGGACTGCCCGCCGGGGGGAGTCGTCCGACAACTGCTCGGTCGTCTTGTAAACCGTTTTGGTCGGATGGAAGCCGAGCCGGCGGTAGAGGCGGAGCGCCGCCTGGTTGTCGGCGGTCACCTCCAAGGCGACCCGAGTGACGCCGACCTGGTGGAGGCCCAGAACGGCGGCGCACACCATGGCCGAGCCCAAGCCCCGGCCGCGGTGATGGGGCGTGACGCCGATGTTTTGGATGTTCGCCCGGTTGCGGTGGACGCGAATTGCCTGGATGGTGCCGCAGGGTTCGATTTTGCGAGGCCCGGCGCCCACGTAGCGGGCCAACCAGGTGGCCTCCGGGACGAATCCGTCCCGTTCGCAGATTTCCTGCATCAGCTTGACGCATCCCTCCAAATCGCCCAGGCAGGGGAAAATGACGGCGTCCAGCTCATCGCGGAAGCTCAGGTACTTCACCTCGGCATGGTCGTAGACCAACTCCGGCGACCATGGCGAGAGCCGATAGTCGGGATGGAGAGCCGGCGTCTGCGGCCGCAGGCGGCGCAGATCGAGCTCCATCTGGAAGCGCTTATGGTAGCGGAGGTTAAGGACGCGCATGCCTGGCCTGAAGGTGTGCGGGCGGAAGCCAGGACGCAATTCTACGTTCCCGTGGCGCCGCCGAAGGGCGGCCGCCGACGCGGGTGTCGAGGCTTTTAAACATACCATGGCGGACCGGCGAAAACGAGCTTTTTGGTCGACATCTCGGCGTTTCTCGCCGTCGACTGCTACGCTTAGGACATGGATGGCAGCGAGTTTGACCCGAACACGACCGGGCTGATCATCGTCGATCACGGCTCCCGCCGACAGGAAAGCAATGCCCTGCTGCTGGAGGCGGCCGAAGCGTTCCGGCAGTACGCGGGATGGCCGATCGTCGAGCCGGCCCATATGGAGCTGGCCGAGCCGTCGATCGCCACGGCATTCCGGCGGTGCGTGGAGCAAGGCGCACGCCTGGTGGTAGTGTTTCCGTATTTCTTGGGGCCGGGCCGCCATTGGCGCGAAGATATCCCGCGGCTGGCCGCCGAGGCCGCCAGCCCGTGGAAAGACCGCGGCGTCAGGCATGTGGTGACGGCGCCCTTGGGCGTTCATCCGCTGGTGATGCAGGTGATTGGCGAGCGAATCACACAGTGCCTGCGGCGGGCATCCGGCAGGGGGGAAGGCTGCGACCTCTGCAGCGACGGCGGCGGCTGCGCCGCGTGGAGCTAGCACGGCGTTAGGGGCGGCGGTGGAGCGATTGGCGGGCCAAAAGCGGTCCAGGCCTGGGTTTTCTGCGGCGAAGCTGTAGCGGTTGGGCAGGTTGGTCCGATATGGCGGTTATGGGCTGTAGGCGTCCGCCGGGGGCGCCGGTGAGCGCGACAGACGCCCTGCCGGGGAGGCGCCCTCATGACCGCTTATCGCATTGCCGCCGGGTTGCTCGTGGCCGTGACCGCTTGCCAGTACGCCGGCGGCGCCCCGGTCGTGCCGGGGACCGGCCTGGTCGTGGACCTGGTCGGGGACGACTTTGAGGACCCGCAGTGGGGATACCTCATGAATGGCCCCAAGGCGAGCCACGAGCAGGACGAGGAGCAGCGTCCGCCCGGCGGAAAGTCGAGAAACGGCCGTTGGTACGAGGGCGCCAAACGGGGCCAACCCGACGTGATTCGACGGATCGCGACGCCGCCCGGCGGGCTCGCCGGCAGCGCCGCCTCGCTGATGGTGGCCACGAAGCTTTCCGGCATTCCGGGCGGCGCCAGCGGCAAGCAGATGCAAGACGACCTGCTCATGGGCATCGAAACCCGCCTGGGCCGGCCGATTCCGGCAAGCTGGACGCCGAGCGTCGTGGTGCGGGTCTATCTGCCGGAGTTCAGTCGCTGGGAGCAGCGGAGCGGCTCGTCGTTTGGAGTTCGCGCGGATGTCAGCGGGCGCACGCCGGATGGGGTGATCGAACCTTATTGGCCGGGGATGTTCATCCTTTTCCGCAGCCAATCTAGCCGCAGGTACGACCACGACTTCGCGGAGATCGCGGTTCGCGCCCGCGAGAGCGGTCAGGACGCGAAAGGCCCGATTATCGAAGAGCCGGGCTGGTGGACGTTCGGCCTGTCGTTCACGCCTGACGGGATGGTGCACCAATACGCCAGTCCGGGAGTCGACGACCTGACCGAACAGGACCATCTCCTCTCCAGCCGGCCGTATGGTTCGCAGTGCCTGTACCTCAACAACTTCTTTGTGAACGTCGCCAATCTCGACAACGGCCGGAACTGGTCAACGCCGTGGGTCATCGACGACCCGACGGTCTACGTCATTCCGCCTGGCGGGCAGTCGGTCGAGAACCTCGTGCGCGGCCGCGGTTCCATCGCCAGTCGGAGCGGCAGGTCCACCGGCCGCGGCAAAAGCACCCGGCGGTAGCGGAGCGGCTGTGCGCATGGCGCAGCGGCCATCGGGGGCCGTGTTCGGCTGTAGGCGCATGCGCAGTCCGACGCGGTGAACCGCAAGCGCTAATGGAACGGCCGCCGACGCGCGGCGATGCGGGGCAAACCACGCCGCGCAAGGCGCGTGACATTGCGCGGCCGCCCGTGTAGGATATCGCTGAAACGGGCATCACGGCGCGTTGCCGAGGCGGCAGCCGGGGTCCGTTCCTCTCGTCTAGGGAGCACGTCGATGGAGAAGCGCGAGCTACGCGGTCGCGGTGCTTTTACCTTAGTGGAGCTGTTGGTCGTCATTGCGATCATCGGCGTGCTGGTGGCGCTGCTGTTGCCGGCGGTGCAGGCGGCGCGCGAGGCGTCGCGGCGATCGACCTGCCAGAACCACATGCGCCAGATAGGTCTGGCGCTGCACAACTACGAGTCGGCGAAAAAGGAGTTCCCGGCCGGTTCGCTGGGGATCATCGGCATTCCTGACGGCAATGCGCCATACTGGTCGCCGATGGCGCAAATGCTGGCCTACTTCGAGCAAGGGGTTATTGCGCAGCGGTTCAATTTCAAGGAGACCCCCTGGTCGACGAACAACTACGCAGTGGCGCGGACGCAACCGGCGCTGTTTCTGTGCCCGACCGACCCCCTGAACAGCCTGCCGGGGCGGGCCGACATGGGCTGGACGAACTACCACGCCAACGCCGGCAGTTGGGTGCAGATCACGCGACAATGGGACGGCGTATTCGGGCCGCACAGTCCGACGCACCCCAACTCGCTGGTGGGCGGGTTTCCGCAGTTGCCGCCGGTTCCGGTGTCGCGGGTCGTCGACGGACTGAGCAACACGGCGGCGTTCGCCGAAGTGGCCAACGGGTTTGGCACGGACACGCGGGCAAGCAAGGATCCAAAGGCGGACTGTTTCGAGAAGGGGAGCATTCCGTCGACCACCGTTCAGGCGGCGCGGGCCGCGATCGAGACGTACGTGTGGGAGACGTCGAACGTTCCGTGGAACCAGGAGTGGCGCTGGCGGGGCTATCCGTGGAGCGAAGGGACCATGTGGCGGCTGTGGTATAACCACCTGCTGACGCCGAATTCGATTTGCTGGAAGCCGTGCACCGGCGACTGCTGGTGGCAATTGGTTTCGCCGGCCAACAGCTATCACGCTGGCGTAACGAACGTGGCGATGTGCGACGGCAGCGTCCAGTCGATCGCCGACGGGATCGACGCCGACGTGTGGCTCGACTACGGCATTCGGGACGGCAACCAGGCGATCCGGTGACGCCGCGGGGCATCGCGTGCCGCCGGCGGCCGCGCGGCGCCGTCGCACGCCAATGATGGGGTTCTAATGGTGGAGCATAGCGCGTGGCGGTCTGGCGTTTTTCGGCGTGGGGCGGTTACCGCTATGCTCGCCGCGCTGTTCGTGGCGGGATGCGCTGAGAAAGCGCCCGAAAAGGGGCCGGCGGACGTTGAGAAGGCCCGCCAGGACCATATCAAGATCATGATGCGGGAGACGGGGCAAAAGCCGCCGTCGCAGACGCCCTAATGAACCGCAGTCGACTTATGCCCACTTCAGTTCGCGGTCTGCCGGCGCTGGTGCTTCTGACGGTTGCCTCCGCGACGGCGGCGCAGGCGGACGAGACGGCGTACCGCCGCAGCGAAGACGTCATTTACGGCCGGAAGTACGGCGTTGCGCTGACGATGGATGTGTTTCAGCCGCCGGCGCCCCGGGGCGTGGGCGTCATTCTCGTGGTCAGCGGCGGGTGGTTTTCGGCGCACGAGGCGATCAATCCGGCGCTGTGCGACGAAGTGCTGCGGCGCGGCTTCACGGTGTTCGCCGTGGTGCATGGCAGCCAGCCGAAGTTCCAGATTCCCGAAATCCTGGGCGATATGCACCGAGCCGTGCGGTACATTCGCAGCCATGCGAAGCAGTACGGCATCGACCCAGAGCGAATCGGCATCATGGGCGGCTCGGCTGGGGGGCACTTGTCGCTGATGCAGGGGATGGCCGGCAGCGAGGGAGACAAGAGCGCCGCCGACCCGGTGGAACGCGAGAGTAGCCGCGTGCAAGCGGTCGCCTGTTTTTTTCCGCCGACCGATTTTCTCAATTACGGCAAACCGGGCGAAGTGGCGCTGGGTCGCGGCGTGCTCAAGGGCTTCCGAGCGCCGTTCGATTTCGAGCAGCTCGACGACGCGACGCGGCGGTTCGTCGAAATCACGGACGAGGCGCAATTGCAGGAGATCGGCCGGCAGATTTCGCCCGTGACGCACGTCTCTCCGGACGATCCGCCGACGCTGATCATCCACGGCGACGCCGACGAATTGGTGCCGATTCAGCAAGCGCAGGTCATGGTTGCGGCGCTCGAGGCGGCCGGCGTCGAGGCGGAACTGGTCGTAAAGCCTGGCGCAGGCCACGGCTGGGCGGACATGCTCGCCGACACGGCCCAGTTCGCGGACTGGTTCGAGAAGCACCTGGCGGCGACGCCTGCTGCGAGATAAGCAGCGAGCTCGCGGTTCTTGCCGGTACGCGGCGGCCAGTGGTCGGCGTTTCGCCTCGATCGCATTGCGGGAGGTTAAGCCGCGGAGGACACGGAGTTACGCGATTGGCGCCATCGACCTGGTTGCCGTTCCTCGCCGAATGGGTTAGGCCGGTACGAGCGAGAAGCTGGGAAGTTCAACGCTGGCAAAGACCTATTGCAACAGCGCAAATACGAGCCTCATTGCTCCGTGTCCCCCGTGTTTCTACGGTCGAACTTAGCGGAGGGCTAAACGGCCGGCAGGCTCAGCGTCGCCAAGCGGGCTTCGTGAACGTCTTGGAGGACCGCCCGGCGTCCTGCCGCGGCGTCTTCGAGGGTCGCCTCGCAGGCGGCGATTGAATCGATCAGAGCCGAGCAGACGCTCGTCGAGTCGCGCACGCGGCGGGCGACGTCCTCGAAGACGGCGGCGAATTCCCGGCCGTGGGGGTGGGCCAACGACTCTTTGCGGCCCGAGAACTGGACCATCCGCATTTCGCCGAGCAGTCGGGAGAGGCGCGTGAGCGGTCTTCGGATATCGCTCAACTCGCTGCGCATTGCAGCGGCGGCGTCGTAGGCGACGCGGGTTCGGCTTTCCAACTGATCGAAGAGGATGGCCAGGGATTCCTCGGCGCCGCAGCGGAGGTCGTCGCCGCCGGCATATGCGTGCTCGGCGACTTGCAGCTCGTCGACGAAGTAGGTGCAGACTTCGATTTGCAGTTCCGTAATGGCGACGTCGAACGCGAGACTTCCCAGCTTTCGCGAGATGGCGCTCATCATCAGCGAAAGTTCTTTGATGGCGTCGATCGTCTCGCACGAGCTTTCGCGCAGCAGCCGGGCGACCTCGGCCAGGACTCGCCCTTCGGCGCCCATGGTTTGCGACGTGATCGTGGCGTTGAGGGAGGCGTTTTGAATCCAGTGGGAGGTCTGTTCCAGTCGCGTAGCCGATGCGACGAATTCGTGCTGCAGCGGCTTCAGCCGCTCCAGCGACGAGAACAAGGTCGCCAGATGGTCTTGGATGCGCCGGCAGCGGCCTGAAAGCCCCTGCTGGGCATGGTTGCTCGCCGGCCAATGGCCGCGACGCCGCCAGCGCTGGGACGGCTTGGCCAGCGCCTCGCGGCGGGACGCCAGTTCGAGCGAAAGGGCCCGCTCCATGAACTGGTCATAGGAGGCGAACCCCGCGGCGGCCAGTTGCGCCGCGAGGCTTTCTTCGCCGGCGGCGGCGGCCTGCTTGCGCAGCGACGGATCGGTCTCGATGCGACGCTCGACGGCCAGGGCCTGCTGATAAATCGCCTGGACGCTTTCCAGCAGCGGCGACGACGGCTTGAGGCGCACCGAAACGTAGCCCCCCTGGCAAGGCATCACGGCGGCCAACACCCAGTAGTACCGACCGTCTTTCGCCAGGTTTTTCACGTAGGCCGCAATTGTTCGGCCCGATTTGACGTACTCCCAGAGGAGTTTGAAGACGCCGCGCGGCATATCGGGATGCCGGATGATATTATGGGCCGCGCCGATGAGCTCGCATTCCTCGTAGCCGCTGACGCGGGTGAAGACCCGGTTGCCGTAACGGATGACGCCTTTGAGGTCGGTCGTCGAGAAGAACAGTTCGTCGAGGGCGAAGGGGCGTTCCTCGTTGACCAGAGCGGGATGAATCGCCGGCATAGCACTGATTCTCAAGGGAAGCGATCGGGGGGCGGGCAGCGCGCCGCGGATGGCGGCGAAGGGGCTCACGATTTGGCTGTGATTCCCAGGGGGCTCATTCGCCTTTTGGCAAGTCTAGCTTTACGGCGGCGGCAAACGGCTGGCGATGATGGCCGTGGAATCCCGCTGCGTCGATCCGCAGGCGGACGAGCGCCAGCGCAAGCGGACCGCGGTTTGCCGGAGGATGAGGCCGCGGCGGCCGGCCCCGGCGTCGAAAACGATCCGTGCGACCGTTACCGGCGGACCGTTTCGGCACAATTGGCGCCGCCGCGAACCGCCGGCCGCCAGATCGCGTCTGCAGGGCGCCCGTCTCTGCGAGGAACCCAAGGATGATTGACGCGACAATTCGCCGTTATCGGGCGGCTTACGCCGGACTGCCCCGCGAGGTCTGGTTGCTGGCCATTGCGCTGCTGGTCAACCGCTCCGGCGCCATGGTCATGACGTTCATGACGCTCTATCTCACCAGCCAGCTAGGCATGAGCGAGGCCGCTGCCGGACGGATGGTCGGGTTGTACGGGCTGGGCGCGGTGGTGGGGGCGTTGCTGGGCGGGCGGCTCAGCGCGCGGCTCGGCGGCGTGAGGCTGCAAGTACTCTGCCTGTGCCTGGCGGCGCCGGGGTACCTGGTTTTGCCCCTGTGGCGAAGCTGGGCGCCGATGGTTGTCTCGCTGTTCTGCCTGAGCATGATCGCCGAGGCGGTGCGCCCGGCCAATGCGGCAGCCATCGCCGGTCTCACCACCGCCGAGAACCGGACGCGGGCGTTCTCGTTGAATCGCCTGGCGGCCAACCTGGGACTGTCGTTCGGCCCTGCGATCGGAGGGGTGTTGGCGACTATCGACTTCCGGTTGCTCTTCGTCGTCGATGCGCTGACAACGCTGGCCGCGGGGCTGCTGCTGGCTGCGTTTTTTGGCGTACGCCGCTCGCCGCGGCAGGCGTGCCCGCGGCACTCGGATGGGGTGCGGGTTCGGCCGCTGCGGGACGGGCAATTCGTGGCGATGCTCTTGCTGCTGTTGCCGAGCACGGTCGTGTTCTTTCAGTTCGGTTCGACGTACCCGTTGTACTTGCGCGATCATTACCACTTCGACGAGCTGCTGATCGGGCTGATGTTCGCAGTGAATACCGGCACGATCGTCGCCGTGGAAATGGTGTTGATCGACGCGATCAAGCATTGGCGTCCGCTGCGGACGATCGGGTGCGGCTCGTTTCTGGCGTGCTTGGGGTTTGGCATCCTGCCGCTGTGGACGACGCCCCAATTCGCGGTCGCCGCGATGCTGGTGGTGACCGCCGGAGAGATGCTGTCGTTCCCCCTGTCGGCGGGACTGATCGCCAACCGCAGTCCGCGCGGCGGCGAAGGGGCGTACATGGGCTGGTACACGATGATGTTCGCATCGGCCGCGGTCTGCGGGCCGGCGCTGGGGTCGGCCGTGTATGAGCAGAGCCCTCAAGCGTTGTGGTACGGCGGCATCGGCGTCGGAGCCGCGGTGCTGGCGGGGTTTCTTGTGCTTTCGTGGAGCGTGGGCGAGCGGGGGCAATCGGCGGCGGCCGAGGCAGCGACCGCGGGCCTTGAAACCGCGGTGAACGAACCGCTGCCCATGGCGGAGCTGGTGGAGACGGCCGGCAACTGAGCGGGGTTGCCGGCACGGCCGAAAGGACGATAATCGTTGTCCGCCAGACGCTCGTTTCGTCGATGGCTCCGCAGGGGCAGTCGCCGAACTTAGCGAGGCCGCAGTAGCCGCGGCCGCGGAGGTCGCCTGCGGGAAGCTGATCTGATTCCGCTGGCGCGCGCTGGGCGGAGACGGCTCGTCGGCTGACATCCACACTCGAATCGGGGGTAAAACCGATGCCTCGCAACCGCGTATTTGACCATGCCGCTGCCGCTATCGGCGACACGCCGATGATCCGCATCAACCGTCTCGTGCCCGCCGGACAGGCGACGGTGTTCGCCAAGTGCGAGTTCTTCAATCCGCTCAACAGCGTGAAGGACCGCATCGGCGCCGCGATGATCGAAGCCGGAGAGCGCGACGGCAAAGTGACCAAGAACACGCGGATCGTCGAACCGACCAGCGGCAACACCGGCATCGCACTGGCGTTCGTGTGCGCGGCGAAGGGCTACAAGCTGACGCTCACGATGCCCGAGTCGATGTCGCTGGAGCGGCGGGCGCTGCTGCGGGCGATGGGCGCCGAGCTGGTGCTGACGCCGGCCAGCGAGGGGATGAAAGGCGCCATCGCCAAGGCGGCCCAAATCGTCGAGGAGGACTCCACCGCGTGGATGCCGCAGCAATTCGACAACCCGGCCAACCCCGCGATCCACGAGCAAACGACCGGGCCGGAGATTTGGGAGGACTCGGGGCGAAACATCGACGCCCTGGTGGCAGGTGTCGGCACGGGCGGCACCCTCACGGGGGTCGGCCGGTACATCAAGCCCAAGAATCCGAACTTCAAGTGCATCGCCGTCGAACCGACCGACTCGCCGGTCATCTCCGGCGGCAAGCCGGGGCCGCATAAGATTCAGGGCATCGGCGCGGGCTTCATTCCAAAGAACCTGGATATGTCGCTGGTCGATGAGACGATCCTGGTAAGCAATGAAGAGGCGTTTCAATGGGCCCGGCGACTGGCCAAGGAAGAAGGCATCATGGCCGGCATTTCCAGCGGGGCCAACATGTGCGCCGCGGCCAAGCTGGCGGCCCGACCGGAGTGGGCCGGCAAGCGAATCGTGGCAATCATGCCGAGCCTGGGCGAGCGTTACCTGTCGACGCCGCTGTTTGAAGGGCTCACGGGCTGAAGGCGTATAATTCGGGCATGTCGAACGCCGCCGGCTCCAGTGCCAGTAACAGTGCGTCCCGCCGCCGGTTGCCGGAGTGGCTGCGGGTGAATCTTCCCGCCGGTCGGGCCCAGCAGGCGTTCAATGCCACGCAGCATGCCGTGGCGGAGAACGCCCTGCACACCGTTTGCGAAGAGGCGCGGTGCCCGAACATCCACGACTGCTGGGCGCGGGGCACGGCCACGTTCATGATCGCCGGCCAAAGCTGCACGCGGGGTTGCCGGTTCTGCTCGGTCGAGACGCTGAAGACGCCGCCGCCGCCCGATGTGGCCGAGCCCCAGCGGCTGGCTGATGCGGTCGCTCGGCTGGGGCTGGATTACATCGTGGTGACGGTGGTCAATCGCGACGATTTGCCGGACGGCGGCGCCGGGCACTATCGGCGGTGCGTCGAAGCGGTCCGCGCGCGGATGCCCCGTACGCGGGTTGAACTGCTCTGCAGCGACCTGGCGGGCAACTGGGGGGCGCTGGAGTCGCTGCTCGACGGAATCGAACTGGCGGTGTTCGCGCACAATGTCGAGTGCGTGGAGCGGCTGGACAAGATCGTGCGAGATCCGCGGGCGTCGTTTGCTCAAAGCCTTGAAGTGCTGCGGCGCGCACGGCGGCTGCGGCCGGACTTGCCCGCCAAGAGCAGCCTGATGGTGGGCTTGGGCGAAACGGATGACGAAGTGATCGCGGCGCTCGAGCGGCTGCGGGGGGTGGGGGTTGAGCTGGTTACGCTGGGGCAGTACCTGGCGCCCGGGCGGCCCGGCACGCGGTACTTGCCGGTGGAGCGGTACGTCGAGCCGCGGCAGTTCCTGGCATATGAAGAAGCGGCCCGCGCGATGGGCTTCAAAGGCGTCGCCTCCGGGCCGCTGGTACGCAGCTCGTATCGCGCCGGCAAGTTGCTCGAAGAGGCGGTCACCGGGCAGCGGCTGCCATCGGCGGTGGAGCTGCATCGGCTGGGGTAAAGGGCAGGCGTCGGGTGTCGGGTGTCGGGTGTCGGGCGGCTTGTTAAGGCAAGGCGGAGGCGGCCATGTCGATTTCGACGTCGGCCGTCAGTCGCTGGTCGTCTAGCAGCATTTCGGCCCGCAGGCCGCGCAGCCAACTCAGGAGCGGCAGCTCGAAGTCCTCCGGCGCGGCGGTTAGCAGGAACCGGTTTTGCGGGGCCACGGCACTGGCGCTCCACACCCGCTGGCCGCTGGGGAGTTCGATCAGCTCGTACTGGCCGCCCAGCGGAGAAGCAAAACGGCCATCCATCAGCCGTTCGGCCGCGTCGCGGGCCTCTTCGGGCGGCACATGGAACTGTTGCACCAGGGTGTTCATCAGCCGCACGGCGGCGAGGGCCGTTTCTCGCGTCCGCTGGTAACCGAGCGCGTCGATGGCGTGGGAAAGCTGCGTATTGCTCAGGTCTTCCACAGCGACGCGAACTTGGGCGGGCTTCTCGGCCTCGACGATGCGGAGTTGCGGCAGGACTTCGCGCACCAGCTCGGGCTTGAAGCTGATCAGCAGGAAGTCATTACTGCGGGCCTGCCAGGTCGATCGCGGCCCAGGCGCCGGGTCGGGCCCGTGGGCGGTTTCTTGCCCCAGCAGCAACCGGATGAGTCCCGGCTTGGGCCAGGCGCCGACATACATGCGGACCATCTCCGCGGCAGGCGCGGCCGGCGCGATGCGGCCCTGCTGCACGACGAGCGGCGGTGCGGAATCGCGGACGCCGATGAACAGGTGATGCTGTTCGGCGGCGGCCAGCGGCAACACGGCGTCCAGAATGAACTCGGCACGAATGAGGTCGCCGGCCACCGGCGCCACGCGCTGACGGCTAGGATCGCCCAGCATGTCGGGGAGCCGGCCAAGCTTCACGTCGGCCAGCGGCGAGGCGAGAACACTGACGGCGATGGTTTCGCCGCCGGTGGACAGGGCCCGGCGACTCATGGCAACAGCCACGGGGGGCGTCTGGCCAATCTGCTGTCGCCAGCGCTCGGCGAATGCGGCGTATGCGGCGGCTTCCGCGGCGGTGACGGAGGCGACTTCCATATCGGCGACCGGGACGAATCGGCCGGGAGCGCCGCGGCGGGAATCGACGATGGCGTCGCCGGCTTCGGCCAGCTCGCTGCCGTCGGCATGCAAGCCAAAGCCTTCAGGAAGGAAACTAGCGTCGATAAGCTGCTGGCGCGAGACGGCGGCCACGGCTTCGGCGGCCGCTTGTCGTCTCGCCAAGTGGAGCAGCTTGATCTCGCGGGCCGAACGAACGCGGCGTTGCGATTCGATCCAAATCGCCGGGCTGGTCAATTCGCGGACGAACTCAGGAGACACGTAGACGAATACGGCGTCGTTTCGGCTAACCGGCAACTGCTGCCGCACGCCGATAAATCCGGCCGACGCGGCCAAAGGCCTTTCGCCCTGCCCCGCCAGGAGAAAGCGCTGCACCAAGCGGCGTGACGTGGCGACCAGATGGAAATCGCCGTCCTGGACGTAGTACGAGCGGACTTCGCCGCCCGGCGACGCGATGAGCGACACGTCGTGATCGGCGATGCGCACAGTGGTTTCCGTGGCGTCCGGGAACTTCTGCAGGGCCTGCCGTCGCTGCGTGTTGAGGTCCTGCGCGAGCAGCGGATTGGCCTTCGCTTGAAACAGGATGCCGACGGCGCCCCCCGTGGCCAGGTAGGGGTCCAGACCGATGATCGCCACGTCGGCGATCACCTGCGGGCCGAGGAACTGGGCGAGAGCGGATTCGCGGAGCGAAAGCTGCTGTTCAATCCGCTGGTTGCCGCCGCGGTCGATGGCGCGGCGGACGATCATGTTGGCCAGGTCGTCTTGCCATTTCCGGCTGAAGTTGCGGAACCAGAGATAGTTAGTGAAGTTGCCGAAACGGAGGTAGAAGCACTCGACGGGGACATGAGCGGCGATCGATTCCACGGCCGCCTGCTCGACGGCGGCTTCGTCCGGCGCCGGCAAGGCGTACCATGGCAGCGGCGTCGGCAGCGGCGCCGGCTCAGCGACCGGCGGCTCGCCGGCGAGCAGCATTTGATCGACGGAGAGCTGATGCCGTTCCGAGGCGAAGAGCTCGTCCCAGATTGTTTTTTTGGGCGAGAACAGGGCCAAGAGGCCGCCGGCCGGTTCGGGTAGCGGCAGGTTCAGCCGGCGGGCCAGATTGACGGCGAGAAAGTTATCGACCAACGGCGGGAACTGCGGATCCTGGCGCAGGTTTCGCCAAGCGGCGCTGTAATGGCGCCACCACTGGTCGAGCATTTGCCGATGCTGCGGCGGCGCCATTCGGGGCGCCACGCGCACCGTTTGCCGCGCCGGGGCGAACACATCGACGTCGAACGGCTCGTCGCCGGTAAACAGGAAATAGAGCGTCACGGAGCGCGGCGCGTCGATTTCCAGCAGACGGCGGATGAAGCGTCGCACCGGCTCCTCGCGAAGCGTCGGATAGAGGGCGCGCCCGCCGGGATCGGCGACCGTGAATCGCGCGTCCTGCAGCGGGGTCACCGGCCCGCTGGCAAGGACCGGGACGGTGACGCGGGCCACGCCGAACGGTTGGCCGGCATAGGCCTCGACGTCGGCGGCCTCGGCGGACGAGGGCGGGCCCGCCGCGAGCAGCGATATAATTGCCAGTGCTGTACGTGCAACCGAGCCGCCCAGGATGGATTGCGGCTTTGGAAGCGAGCCGTGCGCGGCGCCGGGGGCGGTGGACGATCGGCGGCATGGCGAAGCGAGCAAGTGTGTAGTCATAATCCGACCTGGTCAACGGCGCCAAGAAGCTGAATGCGAAGCGAATAACGGCAGGAATGCCGCCTAACCATGCTACCGGGGTGACGGCCGGCGACGTAGTGGTCGGCGGGCCCAGGCAGCGCGCTGGCCGCCCAGGGTGGAAGGGGCGTTTAAGCGTATGGCGATGCATTGTTCAGCGCGGAACTTGCGATGCGGTAACGTCTTCTGCCACAATTGGGCGTTATGCTGCTGCCCCGGTTTTCACTTCGGACCATGCTGGTCGTTGCCTCGGCGGCGGCGGTGATCGCTCTATTGGCTGGGGAAGCCATCGCTGGCCGGATCTGGGCCGTCGGCGTCACGGTGGGGGTCGTCAGCGTGTGCGCGTCGCTGCTGGTGCAGGCGGCCTTTTTCGCACTTGGATCGGTATTTGCCCGCTGGCTCGGACCGCAGGAGATCGTGGCCCGTACCAGCCGAGGCGGCATTGAAAGGACCGCTGCGCCCAAGTGGCCGCTGCGGACGCCGCCCACCGAATACCCCACAAACGGAGAGACGCCTGCGAGATGATGCCCCTCCGGCGGTGTTCGACGTGGCCCTGCTTCGCCGCCGCGCAACGATGCGCGGCTTGGCTGCTCGTGCTCGCGTTTGCGCGGCCTTGCAGCGGCCAGGTCGTGGCGACGCCAATGCTTCGCCCGGGGCAGAACTTCGGCCAAAACCTCCAAGTGGCCAACGGGCCGCGCGGTGCGGTTACGTACTTGTATAACTTCAACGGTTCGCTGGTCACGCTGCCAGCTTCGCCACAAGGGGCCGGTTACTCTCCGCAAAGCGGCCTGCAATTGAGCATCAACATCGACTGGCCGGGCCAATACGGCTATCGGCCGGTTGACTTAACCGTTCGTACTGCAAAACCGACGACGCAGGAGCAACGGATCACGGTGCGGTTTAACGCCGGGGATTATTCGAGCAAGGGCCGCTCGATCGAGGTGGAGGACTCGTTTTTGTTTCCCCGAGGCGCCACGACGGCGTCGGGGCGGATTCTCGTGCCGCAGTACCAGGATTGGTACATGCTCGGATGGCGCGTATGGATCGACGGGCGGCCCGACGACTTTTTGGCGGTTAAAGACGCCAGCGGATTTCAGCTCGGACCTGGCGCGACGAACATGGGCGTGATCCTGGCGGGAACGACTGTCACCCAAACGAGCGCCTACCAAGTTGCCTTGCAGGGCGCCTACAGCGGCAGCGCCGTAAGCGTCAAGCCAATGGCGCTGGCGGAACTGCCGGTCGACTGGCTGGAATACTCTACGCTCGACGTCGTGATCATTCCTGCCGCGGAGCTCATCACGCTGGTCGAGCGGCATCGGGAACAAGCCACCGGGCTGCTGCGGTGGGTCCGTGCTGGCGGCAATCTCTGGGTAACTGAAGCAGGGCAGGATTGGCGCCGGCTGGCGACGATTGACGAAGCCCTGGATTCGCCCGCGGCGGCCGACGCACCGAAGGCCGCCGAACCGGAGGGAGCCGACAGTCCGGAAGCCCTGCAACGCGAGCTGGCTGCACGGGGATGGCGGCGCCCACCGACGAACGAACGGGCCAGCGAGCCAACCGAGGCGGCGCTGCTGCTGTCGGGTTTCGAGACCGGGCAATCCGCGCTGGCGCTGTTGCCGAAGATCGTCTCGGCGCCGCTGGCCGAGGCGATCGGGTCTTACTTCCGCCCGCCGCCGGGGAGGCACTTCCTTGTCCGCGGCTATGGGTTGGGAGCGATTACGGCGTTTCGAACCGGCCTGGGGGGTTCGTTCAATCCGGCCGGCAACCCGCTGTTCGTCTCACTGAATCAAACGCTGCTGCAGCCCCGCATATCGTGGGCGACTCGCCATGGGAATCAACCGAACGGCTTTAACCCCGACTTCAATAAGCTGCTGATTGCGGACGTCGGCGTAGCGCCAGTGGGTATGTTTCAGATACTCATCACGCTGTTCGTCGTGGGGATTGGGCCGCTGAACTACTGGCTGCTCAGGCGGCGGAACAAGCTGCCGATGTTGCTGTTCACGGTGCCGGCGGCCGCCGTGGCGACGACGGCGGTGCTATTCGCCTACGGGTTGTTCGCCGATGGCTTCGGCGTGAAGGTCCGCGCGCGGACGCTTACGCTGCTGGACCAGCGGGCGGGAGAAGCGGCTAGCTGGGGGCGGCTGTCGTACTACGCCGGCATTTCGCCGCGCGGAGGCCTGAAGATCCCTCGCTCGCAAGCGATGTATCCGATGTACCCGGAGTGGGCGGTCGGCTATCGAACCTGGACGCGGAATCTCCAACCGTTGCGGGAGCTCGTCTGGGCGAATGACCAGCAGCTCACCAGAGGCTGGCTCGCCTCGCGAACTCCGACGCAATACCAGGCCGTCTCGGCCGGCGCCTCGAACAGGAAGCTGGAGCTGCGCGTGACCGCGCGCGGCCTCCGCGTGGTCAATCGTCTCGGCGTCGACGTCACCCATTTGGCAGTCGAAGACCACCAAGGCCGCGTGTACTGGTGCGAGAATCTTCCCGTCGATCAGGGGCAGCTTGTGCCGGAGACCGACTGGGACAAGGTAAACGTGCAGATTCGCCGGCTGTTTACGGAGAACCTTCCGGAGGCGCCGGTTGGCGCCGACTCCGGCTACACGGGCGCCGGTTTCGATTTCACCGCGTCGCAAAGCATCATGGAGGGCCGGCTGGGGGCGATCAACTCGGCCCTGGTGCGTTCGTGGGGCAAGGGCAGGTACATCGCCTTTACGCAGCAGGCGATCGGGATCGACCTGGGGGTCGACGGCGCCGATGAACAGGCCAGTTTTCACGTCGTCGAGGGGAGGTGGTGACGATGGTGGGCGCTCGCCGCCCGCTGATCGAGGTGCGACGCCTGCATCGGTACTTCGGACCGACCAAGGCGGTGTACGACATGAGCTTCGAGGTCTACGCCGGCGAGGTGTTCGGGTACATCGGCCCTAACGGGGCCGGCAAGACCACCAGCATGCGGATTCTGTCGACGCTCGACGAGCCGACCTACGGCGACGCCTTCGTGGACGGCTTTTCCGTCGTCGACGACCCGGACCGCGTGCGGCGTCGCTTGGGGTTCATGCCCGACTACTTCGGCACGTACCAGAACATGAACGTGGCGGAGTACCTCGACTTTTTCGCCCGCGCGTATGGGTTGCGGAGCTATCAGCGACGGGCGGCCATTGATTACGCGATGGAATTCACGCTGCTGGAAACGCTGGCCGACAAGCCGATCAACGGCTTGTCGAAGGGGATGAAGCAGCGGCTGTCGCTGGGCCGCACGATGATCCACGACCCGGCCGTGCTGATCCTGGACGAGCCGGCGGCGGGGCTCGATCCGCGGGCGCGGATCGAGCTTCGCGAGATGATCGGCCGGCTGGCGGACCACAACAAGACGGTGCTGGTCAGCTCGCATATTCTCACGGAGCTGGCCGAGATGTGCCACCGCGTCGGGATCATCGAACAGGGCCGGTTGCTGGCCGTGGGCACGGTGCAGGAGATCAGCAGTCGCACGCACACCCGCAGCGAGGTGCGGCTGCGGGTGCTCAGCGATCCAGCGGTGCTGATCAATTACCTGCAGGCCCGCAGCGACGTAAGCAGCGTCGCCCTGCGAGCCGGGCAGGTGATGCTCACGCACGACGGCGGCCCCGAGGAACAAGCAACGCTGCTGCGGGAGCTGATTGAAGCGGGCTTCCCCGTGGTCGAGTTCGGCAGCAAGACGAAGAGCTTGGAGGATGTGTTCATGCACGTCACCGAAGGGCGGGTGCAATGACGACCGTGCCGCCGACGACCATCACCGAGACGGGCGCCGAGCGCGCGGAAGCGGCGCCGACGCGCTGGGCGGATGCCTGGCAGTGGCTGGAACGGCGCCTGGTGGCGCTGACCGAGCGGGCCAACCCGATTCTGGTCAAGGAGACGCGACAGGCCCTCAAGAGCCGCCAGTTCCTGGTGACGTTCATCATTGTGCTGATCGGCTGCTGGGTGGTGAGCTTCGTGGGCGTGGCCGTGGTGGGCCCGCAGATTTACTACGCGGCCTCCGGGCCGGGGCTGTTGATTTTTTATTACGCGATCCTGGCGTTGCCGCTGGCGCTCATCGTGCCGTATACGGCGTTTCGATCGTTGGCCGCGGAACAGGAGGAGCAGACGTACGACCTGCTATCGATCACCACGTTAGGTTCGCGGCAGATCGTCACTGGAAAGCTGTTGAGCGCCACGGTGCAAATGCTGGTGTATTTGTGCGCGGTAAGCCCGTGCATCGCGTTTACGTTCCTGTTGCGCGGCGTGGATGCGCTAACCACGGCGATGATGCTGGCGATGGCGGTGCTGGGTTCGCTGATGCTGTGCATGATGGCGTTGTTGATCGGCGCCGTCGCGCGGGCCAAGCACACGCAAATCGTGACGTCGGTGGCGCTGGTGTTGGGGTTGTTCGGGGCGTTCGTCGGAGCCATCAGCCTCGGCACGGCGATTCTGACGGGCGGTTCGGTCGTGTTTCGCGAGCCGGAGTTCTGGGTGATTGCGTTCGGCCTGATGATGGTTTACGTGACGACCTTCGGCCTGCTGCGGGCGGCGGCGGCGGCGCAGATTGCGTTCGTCAGCGAGAACCGCTCGACGCCGCTGCGCCGTTGGATGATGGCGCAACAGGCGTGCTTTGCGGGGTGGGTTGGCGGCGTGCTGTACGCCTTCTCGGTTTACGAAAGCC
This sequence comes from Planctomycetota bacterium, assembly GCA_003576855.1. GTDB lineage: Bacteria > Planctomycetota > Planctomycetia > Pirellulales > Lacipirellulaceae > Lacipirellula. The sequence continues at coordinate 9,291 of QEVI01000009.1, read as the reverse complement.
TGGGCGGTGGCCCGTTAAGCGACGTCATCATCGCCGGCGGCGCGATGGCCTCGTTCTATTGGTATGCGATGGGCGCCATGCTCACCGGCGAATGGCCGCACCTCTCGCGGCGAGTTCAGCGATCGCTGCCGCAATCCACGCTCGCCAGAGCGCTGTTGAGCTTGATGAACCCCGGTCCGGGTTCGGGGTACCTGTTCGCCGTGGCCAATCTGACGACGCTGGTGCTCGCCGGCCTGGCGGCGCTGTGGCTGTTAGACGCCGCGGCCGGAACGTGGACGCCGATCGAAACCGCCGCTTGTTTCCTTGTTCTGGCGTGGTCGTATGTCGTCGGCTTTTTGGGATTCGGTCGCCTGCTCATCAACCTGATTCGCCGCTGGGCCTATGTGCCGATGGCGGCGGCGTTCTTGCTGCACGTGATCCTGCTGCTTACCGCGATCGGGGTGCCGACGGTCGTGCAGATGATGTCGCGCGAGTACCGCAACGCTGGCTATACGCTGCTGCAACTGACGAATCCCGTTTGGACGCTAGCGGAACTGTGGGACCGCGGCATGGCCGCAGTCGAGGGCGAAATCCTGATCCTGGCGACGCCCGCGCTGGCCGTCATCGCGCTGCTGCTGAATATGCGATCGGTCTCGACCGAACTGCTGCACCACCGAATACCCGTGCCGATTCGGGTGGCCGAAGATGAAGCCGCACTCCACCCGGCGCCCGAGGCGAGACCCACCAGCCCTTGGGAGCTGGACGACGACGCTAACGGCACGGTTTAGCAAGTGCGCGGACGTCGGCGCTGCCTGCATACGGCTCGGGGGCAAGCATGCCTCCGGCTGGCGGGGCGCTAGTTCTCAAGCGAGGCCTGCCAGCGCTGCCTGCCGCGCTGCAGGACGACCGAGGGGGGCTGGATCGAGATGACCTCGATTCCATATTGCGCTGCGCCCTCGGCGATCGAGGCGACTTCGCCGTTCACTGAAAGCACCGCCAGCGGCTCGTTCACGCGGACAAAGCCGAGCAGGACGACCGAGTCCTCGGTCTCGCCGTCGGAGAGGCGCACGCCGCCCTGGCGTTTGGGAGGGACGAACAAGTCCTTTCGATCCGGAAACGGCGGCTTATAGTCGGCCTGGCGGTTCGACGCCGGCGGCGCTGGATCGGGGCTGGTCGCCGCGGGGCGGATTGCAGTGGCTAGCGGGCCAGGCAGCGGAGGGGAATTCGGCGATGCCGGCGCGGGCGCCGCCGGAGGGACTGCCGTCGTTACCGCCGCAGCCGGCGGCGCCGGGACTTCCGGCCTGGCGGACGCCGTTTGCAGGCCGGGATCGTCCGCACAGCCCGCGGCAGTCAGCCCCAGGATGACCGCCATGGCGAGCGGGACGGCGACGTGACGGCGGGGGAAGGCGGCGTGCGACACGGACTATCGCTGCTCGTGGCTGAGAATTGTGGGAAAGCCGCGCGGGGGGCGGCCAGGGCCGCGCCGAAGGGGGGCCTGCAAAAAGATAGGTGACCGGCCGCGTCGAGGCAGGCCGATGCGCCGAATGGCGTCGGTTAAGGGCTTCCCGGCGCCGGCCGGCGGACTGCGCTACGCGGTGCGTTCGTGTTTTTCGCTACGAACTGAACAACCGCTTCCACATGGAGGGCTTTTTCTCGCTTTGGTTGCCGTCGGCGGCGGGCTTCGGGCGAAGGCTTGTTTTGTTATCTGCGCGGAAGCGCTGTTCGTAGGGCGGTCGCATCGGGCCGGCCGACGGGGCGGGCGGCGTGCTTTCAGGAGCGGGCAAGTCCTCGTCAACTGGCATGTCCCCCTCGACCGGGGGCAGCGCTTCGGGAGGCGCCGCGCACACAACGGGCATGCCGGGCGCCGGGCAGCCCTCGGCATACGGGATGGCCTCGAGCCGGCAGTTGATCGTCTCGAGCGCCTGGAATTCGCGGGGCTGCTGCGGCTCGTCGTAGGAGACCAGTTCCGGCATGATGAACACCACGAGCTCGCTCTCGCGGACGTTGGTGTTGCGGGAGCGGAAGAGCGAGCCGACGTACTTCACGTCTTTGAGGAACGGAATGCCGTTGAATTCGCCGGTGTCGCTGCGCTGCCGCAGTCCGCTGAGTACGAGCGTTTGCCGGTTGGCGATGCGGACCTTGGTGGTGGCTTTGCGGGTGTCGATGATGGGCTGATCTTCTTGCGGGGTGAAGCCGGCCAGGCGGCTGAATTCCGGCTCGACCATCATTTCGATCGTGCCGTCGCCGGCGATCGTCGGCTGCACCTTAAGGGTGATTCCCGCCTCCTTGAATGCGGTAGTGCCGATCTGGCCGCCGAGTTCGGATTGCGTGATTTGCTGATAGGGGATCTCCGAAACGCTCTTCCATTCGGCCAATTCATTGTCCATGACCGTGACGGTCGGATTGGCCAGCAGGCGGGCGTCGTTGGCGGTTTGCAGGAGCAGCAGAACGGTGTTGATGTCGAAGTTGCGGGTCAGGCTCCGCACGGTCATCTGGCCGCCGGCTTCTCCGGCCGTGAAAGGCGTGAGCGTGGTCGTCTCGAACTCCAGCGCTTGGTTCGCCTCGCCGTCGGCGCCGACCGTGTTGCCTTTGCCGGCGCTGCCCCAGTTAATGCCCAGTTGCTCGACGTCTTCCAGACTGAGGTCGTAAATCAGAGCGGTGATGCGAACCTGCGGCCGGGGCCGGTCGATGCGCTCCAGCACTTTGCCGACCATTTCCAGGTTGGCGGCGTAGTCCACCACCAGCAGCCGGTTCTCGCGGGGCATGACCGCTACGCGGCCCAGCGGGCTGAGGACCGTCAACAGCGGCTGCTGGGCGCTGGTCGCGGGGATGAAGTGCGTATGGAAGTAGGCGACTTCGAGCCGGCTGGGGGCCTCGACGGCGGCCACGCCGGCAGCCTGTGCGGCTGCCGCTTCCATGCCCCGGACGAACGCTGAAATGGTTTCGACGCGGTCGGCGTAATCGACGACCAGGATGCTGCGGGCGGTCGGAAACGACTTGATCTGGCCGCCGGCGCTCTTGAGCAGCTCGGCGCCAGAGACGATTTCGTCAACGCTGCCGTACTGAATCGGAATCGTCAGAGAACGGAATAGCGGGTTGGCGCTGCCGACCTCCGCGGTCGGCTGGATGACGAGGCTTTCGCCGATGGGCCGGTAGCTGTAGCCGTTGGCCAGCAGAATGGCGTCGAGTATTTCGCGTAGCGGTGCTTGCTTGAAGACGCCGTTGACGTCGCCTTCAATTTGCTTGCCCGTGACGATGTTCACTTTCCACTGTTCGCCGAGGGTGAACAGCGCGGCCTCGATCGTCATGTTGCGGAACGTGACGTCTCCGGGCCGCTCCAGCGCATTGGCGAGAGCCGGCTTTGGCCCGTCGTCTGCCACGGGGGCAGGCGGCGTTGAGGGTTCCGGGGAACCGAGGGGCTCGCCGGCGTCAGCGTCGTGCTCAGCGCTGGGGGCCGGCAGCGGATCGGCGGCGGCGGGAAGCTCAGGCGGCTGCCCGCGCGAAGCGTCGCCGCACGTCGCCAAGCCGGCTAGCGCCACGGCGGCCCAGAGGGCCATCATGCCGTGACGAGCGGCCGCTGGCGGGCGGTTGAGCCGCGCCGAGTTACATCGTACGAGCATGTGTCCTCCGTGACACCGCGCTCGAGTGTTCGTGCTGCGTGAATTGGCGTTGCCCTACGCCCTCATGCCGACTTGCGCACCAGTGCGAACAGCCACAACTCCATTTCGAGCGTGACCGCCTCGCCGGTCCCGGTGACGGATTGCATATTCAAACGGCGTGGATGCGACAGGCACTGCTCTTTTTCCAGCCTCGCCAACAGTTCTTGTACGGCCGACATGGCGCCGTCGACGGCCAGCACGACGTTTCGCCGTTCCAGCAGAAACGGCGTCGCGGCGCTGGCGTTGGGTTGCGTTTCCGCCAGCGGGCTGTCGGGATCCATCCAGGGGCGTTGCGCGGGTGGGCTGACCTCGAAGCGACGAATCTGGCAGCCCGACTCGCGAACCGCGTCTACCATGCGACTGCGAAACCCGGCCAGGCCGGCCTCGTCGATCGTTCGAGCCTCGAAAGCCCCCAACTGCTCGCGTACGCCGGCCACCTGCTTTTCAAACGCAGGAAGCTGCTCAGCAGTCCGCCGTGCAGTCTCTAGCCTGCTAGCAAGATCGGTACGACTCATTCTTTTGTCAAAGAACTCATCGACCAACGGCAACAGCACCAGCAGAGCGAACAGTGCGGTAGCGGTCGAAACAATTGCCCAACGATAGCGGCTTTCGCAAAATTTGCGGATCAGGGAATCGTGCATGGCGGGGACTTTGGCGGAATCGAGGAACGGGCGGACAGTGCTGGCGCTCAGTCGGCTGGCAGCGACGGCGTAGCGGCCGCCAGACCGGCGCCAACCGGGGACTTGCTAGCATCGGCGGCAGCCGCGGAGCGATGGTGCGGTTGCGGCGGCTGATGCTCCGAGGAAATCGTGAGTTCAAGGTCGAAACTGGTGACCGGCCCATTGGCCGACGTGGAGGGGCTGGTGCCCCGCAGCGCCACTTCGTCGAGCCGGGGAGCCAGTTCCAACCAGCGGACGAAGTCGTAGACGCCGGCTTCCAGGTAGCTGGCGCCCTGCAGGCGGGCACGGCGTCGGTCGGTGATTTCAAGCTGGCGAAGCCAAACGTCGCTTGGCATGCACGCGGCGATGCTCAGGATAAGCTCTTCGCCGAGCTCGGCCGGCAGTTGTCCCGCCAGCTTGTCGAGCTCCGTAAGCTTTGCTCTGGCGGCGAGCAGTTGTAAGCGCAGTTCCGTGGATCTCGCCTCGGCGACGGCGAGGCCGTCGAGTTCTGTTTGCATGACATCCAGCTCGGATTGCAGGCGGGCGTTGACGAAGGCCATCGAAGCAGCCACTAGCAGCGTGGCAGCCAGGGGCAAGGCGCTGCGCACCAATGCCGGGCGGAGCGGCGCGCGTTTGCATTCGATGATGTGCTGCATGAGGTTCGGAACGCCGCGTTCGTCCTCGGCAAGGTAGGCCGCCAGGACGCCGCCGAGCCCCGCGGCCGACACGCACCCTTCGCCAGAGGCGAACCGCCAAGTAGCTCGAACGTCCTGCGGCTTAATGACGTGGACCTTGATGGCCGCTTGACGCTCGAATTGCTGGGCCGCACGACGAACGGACTGCTCGTCGCCGCACAGGTAAACCTGCCGGATATCGGGCGGCGCCGTGCGTAGGCACCGGCCGATGTGCCGGCTGAGCCGGTTGAGGTGGTTTTCCAAGAGGGGCAGCAGATTGGTGGACGCGGCTCGGCCGCCGGGCCGGTAGTCGAGCAGCAACTGGTCTTCGTGGCACACGCCCACTTCGACGCTGGAGGGACTGACGTTGACCAAGAGGTACGCGCCGGTGGGCGTTTCCGCAAGCCGACGCGCTGCACGAGCGAGTGCACACAGCGCGGGCTCGATGACGGCGACGTCGATGCCGGCGGCGTCGCTGGCAGCTTGAATCGCGTCGAGCGTCGCCTGGTTGCACACCGCGGCGGTGGCATGGGCGTGCCGGGCGTCAACGGCCCAGGTGCTGCTGACGAGCACCTTCTCGCCGACGCCCAGCGACAGATACATGCGGCTACGTTGCTCAAGCTGGAGCAATTCGCGTTGCACTTCGTCGACGGCGCCTCGCAACGTGCGCAGGACGCAGTAATCGCCGCTAAGAACGACGCGGACTTTGCACCCGTGCAAATCGTGCGTCCGGGCCGCTTCGCGAAAAGCCGCCGTTAGCTCCTCCACTCCTTCCGGCGAGTCGAGCGAGACGGCGGATTTTCGCCACGCGACGGACGAAGCCGCGAGCTCATCGGAGTCCTGACCGTCAACCGACTTGCGCAGCTCGATCAACGTCAGTTGGCTGGACGAAAGTTCAAGCACAACGGCGCGCTGTTCGCTGCTGTGACGATCGCGCCGCGTGCGTAGCCGCCAGCGGCGTCGGTCGCCTAGTACACGTCGGTCTGCCATAGTGGTACCGTTGCTAAAGTTGGAACGTCGCAATGACGGTGCGGGTCACGTCGCCCGAAACGCCTTGTGACGTGACTTCGACCGTTCCGGATGGGCCATTGACGGCGACCGCCGAATAGCTGTCGTCGGCGGGAAACGCGCCGTCGGTGATTGTGCCGCGCCAGGCGGGGCTGGCCTCCAGTTCGGCGGCCACCGCGTGGACGCCAGCGTTCGCCAGATAAAGGGCCCGTTCATAATTGATGCTGTTGCGAACGCTCGACAGTTCGAGCGTGATGACGTCAAGCACGTTCACGACGATCAGCGTGACGATGAATATGATGCTGAGGCACAACACCAGCGCGGCGCCGCGGCGCGGCTCGGAAAGTCGTCGATGGCGAGTGGTCGTGTACATGCAATGCGTCGATCAACCTGTGCCGTCAGCAAGTGCCGTTACCACGCCCGCAGCCACGCCATGCCGGACACGTATTCGGTCACGCTGCCTCCCGGCCGGGGCAGGGAGTAGCCGAGGCGGCAATGTACCAGGTGGATGTCGTCCGGGTCGGCGGCGATGGTCTGGCCGTTCGCTGTGAATCCCACGAACGTCATGGAAGCGATTCCCTCAGCCAGCAGATTATCCGCCGTCGGATTTCCATAGAAGATGCGGTTAACGGCGGCGTCGTGGTCCCAGGCCGAAGTCGATCCGTCGGCCATCGTGGCGGAGATGTATCCGGACGCGTCGGTCGAGCCGGATATCGCGGCCACGGCGGTCGCCTGCCTCAGGCGCCGTACGACATGCTGCAGCGCGGCGATGGCCTCGCGGCGACGCTCCGAATCGTCGCGGTGACGTTTCCATGCCGCGTTGGCCGTCCGCACGAGGGCGAACGTCGAGACGGCCATCACGGCCATGATGGTCGTGACGGCGAAGATCTCGACGAGCGTGAAGGCGGCGCGCTGACGCCGCTTAGTTCGGTTCATTGAGGTAGGTGGTGAGCTTCGCCACTTTGGTGCGGAATCGCGTAATCTTTTCGCTGGCGTCGCGCGTGGCGTTGCCGTTGGCGTCGTCGTAGAGCGATACCTGGATGTGCATCAGCCGCCCGGTTGATCCGCCGCCGGCGGGGCTGTCGGACCGGGACACCTCGTACCGGATGGTCGGATATCCCTCGGAAGCGAGGTTGCCGGTCGTGACATCGGAAGTCCAATCCTGCATGGTGAGCGCCGACGTCGACTCCAGCAGCGACACGGCGTAATTGGCCAGGAGATGGCGTCGCGCCGTTTCGCGGCTCACGGCCATGGCGTCGCGCATGACCGCCAGCGCGGGCGCGAGCGTGCCGGCGGTCAATGCCGTCGCGGCGAGCGTCTCGACCAGGGAGAATCCGCGTCGCGACGGACGCCGTCGGGCTGTCGAACAGCGCACGTATCGGGTGATTTGAAAGCGCATCGAGGCCTCCCTCGCCGCCGACGCCGAGCGTGGCCACGGCGCGATCGTTCCATCGGGGACTGCGCAAGAGTAGCTCACGGGACGCTGGGAAGCTGCGACGCGAGCGGCTAGGCCGAGAACTTGCGGGCGTCGCCTTGCGCCGGCGTCACTGAACGTGGACGGCGCCGGTGATGGGCGTGGTCGTTACGGTCCAGCTTCGCTGCGGACCGGCGACCGCAATGGAATAGGCGGCCAGCGCCGCGCCTTCGAAATCGAACTCGAGCGTCGTGTGGCTTGCCGTCACGGTAACGCCGTCCGGCACGGATTGCGTTTTATCGACGACAACATCGCCGCCGCCCGCCCGGCGGTACATCGTGTACGCGGTCGTCTTGGACGCCACGACCGTCAGTTGCAGGTAGTGGTTGGCCCCGGTGGCAATGGTGCGGCGGCGGGCCTGCAACAAGTCCAGCGCTAGCTTCCTGGAAAACCCTTCGGCAGCCAGATTCTGGACAGACGTCGTTCCGAACGTGGCGATCCCGGTCGCTGCCAGCAGCGCGATAATCGCCAGCGTCGCGACCAGCTCCAGGAGACTGAAGGCTCGGACGCGCCGGGCGCGCCGAGCCTTCAGGTGACGTTCTGGAGCGGGGTTATCCATTCGCGAAGCGCGGTGCTGGCGGCCGTGACGCCGGCCGGAAGTTCGTCCTGAACTTCCGCGGGGGCCGCTAGTTGACGCGGTGCGTCGTGGCGTTGAGCGTATAAGCGGTGCCGTCCACGGGGTTGGTGGGCAGGCCGTCCGGGAAGTAGTTCACATTGGCGCCGATATCTCTCAGATTGGCTGCGGGCCACCTTCCGGTGTCGATGTAGTAGCGTTCGACCGCTGCGTTGATCGTGGCCTTGTGGTGATCGCGGACCTTCTGCTTGGCGGTCGCGCTGGAGACCGTCACGCGCGGAATGATGATCGCGGCAATGATGCCGAGGATCGTCACGACGGCGAGCAATTCGAGCAGCGAGAAACCTCGCTTCTTGAGGCCGGAACGTTTGAGCATGGGATACTCCTAACGACGTGTTGATGGCGATGCCGCGGCGTACCCAGCGAAGCGGCCATCGGTTTTTCTACTTCGCCCAAATCTAGGTCAAAACAAACGGCGTGCGTGAAAACGCAAGTGAAATCTTCGAGTATTTTCGCGATATACGGCTCGTTAATGGTTGTGGCCGACGACTCGTCCTGAAGTGTCGATCGTGTAGGGAGCGCCCGTCACGGGACATTGGGGCAATCCGGAAGGAAAATAATTGATGTTGCCGCCAATGTCGCTCAAATCGGACGCCGGCCAGGCGCCGGTGTCGTGCCGCCAGATCTCGGCTTGCACCTCGATGTGCCCGACGTTGGCCATGCAAGCGGCGTCGTCCGAGTCCTGCTTGCCTCCTGCCAGCCGCGGAATCGCCAGCTTGGCCACAATCGCCAGCACAGCCGCAAAGGCCATCAGTTCCAGCAGAGAATGTCCGCAGCGTCGAGCACTCACGTGACCAGGCTCCCGGGTTGGTAGGCATTTACTTCGACATGGTGTTGATCATGTCGAACATCGGCAGGTAAATCGCCAGTAGAATGACGGCGATCGACGCGGCGAGGGAAATCGTCAGCATCGGTTCGAGGGCGCCGACGAGAATCGTCGTCTTCCGCTCGACTTCTCGGCGAAGGTGCTGGCAGATGTCGCGGGTGGCCTTTGTCAATTGGCCCGTGCTTTCGCCCACGATCACGAGCTGATTGACGATCGGCGGGAAGATATCGTGCATGCGCTCCAGTTCGCGGCTGAATCGCTCGCCCCGTTCCACGGCCTGTTGCAGGCGCCGGACGCCCTGCTTCACGGCGCGATTGCCCACAGACTCGGCCGTCTGCCGGAGCGATTCCGGCAGCGTAAAACCGGCCGTCATCAGGT
>QEVI01000281.1 GCA_003576855.1 Planctomycetota bacterium | reverse complement strand
GCGAGCGACTGCTGCGACGGCGTCGGCTGCGACGATCCTTGCTGCGGCGACGACGTCGCCTGCGGCGATGCCTGCGGCGGCGGCCCGCTGCTGTCGGGGACGGCGCTGGGCGGGGCCTTGGAAGGCGCGTCGCTGGCCGGCCTGCTGGGCATTTGCGAGAAGAGCCCCTGGCAGATCGGCGGTTGGACCGAAGCGGTCTACATGGACAACAACGTCCCCCTGTCGCAGGCCTACAACGACCTGCTCTCCTTCGACGACGTGCCCGACCACTTCCACATCGGCCAGCAGTGGCTCTACCTGGGCCGCACGATCGACGCCTCGGCCGGCTGGGATCTCGGCGGCCGCGTCGACGTCGTCTACGGCACCGACGCCCAGAAGACGCAGGCCTTCGGCAACCCCGGCGCGGGCGTGCGCGGCTTCGGCTCGTGGGACGCCTCGCTCGATCACGGCGAGTACGGCTGGGCCATCCCGCAGGCGTACGTGGAAGTCGGCGCGGGCGACCTGTCGGTGAAGATCGGCCACTTCTTCACGCTGGTGGGCTACGAAGTGATCCCGGTCACCGGCAACTTCTTCCGCAGCCACAGCTACACGATGTTCAACAGCGAGCCGTTCACCCACACCGGCGCCCTGGGCACCTACCAGGTGAGCGACAACCTGTCGGTGATGGGCGGCTGGGTGCTGGGCTGGGACACCGGCTTCGACCAGCTCAACGGCGGCAACGCCGTCCATTCGGGCTTCACCTACAACGTCTCGGACGACGTCACCTTCAGCTACATGAACACCTACGGCAACTTCGGCTGGCGGGACGGCGGCGACGACAACAGCTACAGCCATAGCGTGGTCCTCACCGCCGCGCTGACCGACAACCTGCAGTACATCGCCCAGAGCGACGTGCTGGACACCTCCAACCCCGGCGTGAGCGAGTTCGACACCGTCGGCCTCAACCAGTACCTGATTTACAAGCTCAACGACGTGGTGAGCACCGGCGGCCGCGTCGAGTGGTGGAAGGCCGACGGCGTGAGCTTCAACGAGGTCACCGGCGGCTTCAACATCCACCTGTTGGACAACCTGGTCGTCCGGCCCGAAATCCGCCACGACTGGGCCCCCGGCATCGGCCTGGACGAAGACACCGCCCTGGTGGACATGATCCTGACGTACTAGCGGGAAGTGGCTCGTGGTTCGTGGCTAGTGGCTAGCAACCCTGACACCTGACACCTCAAATTCCCCTCGCCGGCGGTCGCACGTCTCCCAACGAAGTGCGGCCGCCGGCTTTTTTTGCGCGCTACGTGTAAGCCTGAGCAGCCGCCGCGGGTCGGCGCGCAACTCCGCGTAAATAGCCGCGGCTCAACGAGCCGCAGGGGCGCGCCGCGGCGGCTGCCACACGCCGCGGCTACTCGTCGATGCGCTCGCAAATCAGCTCGCGGGCGTCGAGCCGCCGGTGCTTAGCCCCTTGGGGCTTGCCGACGAGCTTGATCAGCACGTTGTTGGGACCTTCTTCGAGCGCCAGTTCGCCCAGCGGTTTTGGCTTGCCGAGCCTGGGCTCTTCGGCATAGAAACTGGCGCCCTCGGCGACCGGCGATTCATCGTGGAAGAGCTGCACGGTCCCCTGCTGGGGGCCTTCGGCCGCGCGGAGGCTGATGCGGTAGCGCCCCGCCGCGGGGATTTCGCAGATGAACGAAATAAACGGTTCGCCGAACGCATCGCCCCCCGTCGAGACGAGCGACAGCAAGCGCGTCTCGTCGCCGCCGACGCGTTGAACCGTGCGCTCGAGGCTGGCGTTCTGGAACGCCCAGGCGTAAATGGGGTTGTTCCACCAGAGGGCGAACACGATGCGCTTCGGATCGACCACTCGGCGATCTTCCAGCGACGGCAGTTCGAAAGAGCAGGTCGGCCGCTCGGCGGAGTAGAGCAGCGTCAGGCCGCAGTAGTCGTTGATCATTTCGTTTCTTTCGGGCGCATGCTCGATCGTTTGCACGATCGACTTGCGGTAGGCGTAAGCGTCGTTGAGCATCAGGCGGTAACCGCCGGTGCGGCCGAGGTGCTTCTGATAGCCGAGGCACCCGCTAAGCGGGAAGGAGCGGCGGGTTTCCCAGCGGCCGGGTACGTCGTACCAACCGCCGTTGTAAAAGTCCTCCGAGCCCGTGCCGTGGATCGCGAGCTCCCCGTCGATCGTGGTCTGGTCGTCGCCTTCGAAGAACAGAGTATTACCCGACTCCAAGCCTTGCGCTTGCTGGAAGCAACCGACGATGTGGCCGCGGCCCTCGGTCTCGATGAACGTAAAGGGTTTGCCCTTGGTCGTCGGGTTCTCCCGGCGCCACAGGGCGTAGAACTTGCCTTCGTCGGCGGTGCGGGCGATGGGTTGCGTAATGACGTTCGCCTCAACTTCGATCGGAGCGGCGTCCGCCTGTTCGGAGACGAGCTCGATCTTGGCCGACTTATCGAACGGCATGGGGAAGTAGAGGTAGTTGACGTCGCCGTCGGTCGTGCCGACCAGCAGCGCGCGGGTAGCAGGCTGGCCCCAGGCGTAACCGAACAGGTCGCCGACCGGGACGTTGATCGCCGGTTGCGAATCGCCGTCCCAGTACGCGCGGAGGACGATGCCGCGGTCCTTGCCGGCCAGCGCACTGGCGGGACTGAGGCGGAGACCGATGATGCGGCCAGGCCTGTCGGTTTCAAAGAGCGTGCATGACTTGCCGGGTTGGAGCGTCTGCCGGCCGTCCTGCACGACGACCGCGGGGCTGTCGCCGGCGATGAATTCGGTGACGTCCTGGCCCGCGGAGGCAAACAGCTTGCAGGCGGCGTCGCGGTGTTTTCTATCCTCGTCGGTCAGCGGCCAGGCGAAGGTCTTGACGGATGCCGTCTCTGGATACGTGGAATAGTTGATTTGATAAAACTGCACGTTATCGGCCTTGATCACGCCCTTGCACGACTTGGCGAACGGCAGGGGCACGTACGAGTAGAAGCCGCCGGCGCCCGAGCCGACCAGCGGGCGAACGAACGCTTCGTGCGCTCCGGTGAAGAGGTCGCGGAAGGGGAGGCTGAGACGAGGCTTCGACTCGCCGTCGAAATAAAACTCGACGACATCGTCCGTGGGCGTCGGGGTCCAGATGCGATGAATGACGCCCGGCCCCGTTACGTCCAATAGCACCAGTCCGCCGGGCTCGCGACGGACGAAGGAGTAGGTTCCGGAGAACCCGTCGTTGTTGCCGCCCGTGCGATCGTAGCTCGATTGCGAGGCGACCGTCACCGACCCTTTGAACGCGGCAAGGCGGTCGAGCCGGTAGAGCGACGCCATGCCGGGCGCGGGTTCGGCGGCCTGCATGGGCGAAACGAGCAGCACTGCGAGCGCGGCACTGGCGCCGACAGTGCGACAGTGGCGCGGCAATCCCGGCGTGGGCAGCAATGTTCTCATGATTGGCTCTCAGGAAGAAGTCTCGTGGGTCGACCCGCGGCGCCGAGGGCGCCCCTCAAAGGCAGGCGTTCGCCCCCGCCGCCGCGGTGAATGGCCGTTCCAGCGGCCGGTCGCCAGGTGATTGGAGAATAACCGCGCGGGGTTCGCCGTTGTAGCGGCGGCGCACGGGCGATTCCCCAGTCCATCGAAAAAAACGCACCTGCGGCGTCCGCGGCGCAACCGGCGCTGCGCTGGTCGCTTGTCACTGGGGTGGAAAGGGGGATAATTTGGGATTCCTCTGGATTCGCCGTCCACCGCTGGAGGCTCGCTTCGTGCAGGACAAGTTGATTGCCACCGCCCTGACGTTCGACGACGTGCTGATCGAGCCGCGCTACAGCGAAGTGGTTCCCTCGGAGGTGAGCGTCGCCACGCACCTAACGAAGCGGATCGAGATGCGGGCGCCGATCATCAGCTCGCCGATGGACACCGTCACCGAACATGCGATGGCCATCGCGCTGGCGCAAGAAGGCGGGTTGGGCGTTATTCACAAGAACATGTCGATCGCCGCCCAGACCGAGGAGGTGGATAAGGTCAAGCGCTCGGCCAACGGCATCATCATGGATCCGGTGACGCTGCCGCCCAGTGCTAGCGTAGCTGCCGCGCGGGCCACCATGCAGCAGTCGAACGTCTCGGGCATCCCGATCGTGGGCGCCGACGGCAAGCTGGCAGGGATCATCACCCGCCGCGACCTGCGCTTTTTGGAAAGCTCCGAAACGCCCGTGGCCGAGGTGATGACCCGCCGCGAGCAACTCGTTACAGCGACGGGGACTGTAACGCTTGCGGAAGCTGAGAAGATTTTGATGGCAAAAAAGGTCGAGAAACTGCTGCTGGTTGACGAAAACTACAAACTGACCGGGCTCATCACCATCAAAGACATCGACATGATGCGCCGCTTCCCGCAGGCGTCGAAAGACGCTCAGGGTCGCTTGCGCGTCGGCGCCGCCATCGGCGTGTTCGATTTCGAGCGGGCCAGCAGCCTCATCGAAAAGGACGTCGATTTCCTCGTGGTCGATAGCGCCCACGGTCACTCGTCCAACGTCATCGAAACCGTTCGAGAACTGAAGAAGCAGTGGACCATCGACGTCGTGGCCGGCAACGTCGCCACGGCCGAGGGGTGCCGCGATTTGATTAAGGCCGGCGCCGACGCCGTCAAGGTGGGCATCGGGCCCGGATCGATTTGCACGACGCGGGTGATCTCCGGCATCGGCGTGCCGCAGATTACCGCGGTGTACAACGCCGCCCAGGCGGCCGCCGACTCGCAGACGCCGATTATCGCTGACGGAGGCATCCGCTACTCAGGAGACATTACCAAGGCCATCGCCGCCGGCGCCAGCGCCGTGATGCTCGGCGGCCTGCTGGCCGGGCTCGACGAAAGCCCCGGCGAGCGGGTGCTGTACCAAGGCCGCACGTACAAGTTGTACCGCGGCATGGGCTCGCTCGGCGCCATGGTCAAGGGCTCCAGCGAGCGCTATCGACAAGGTCGCGAAGAAGCAGGCAACGGCAAGCTTGTTCCTGAAGGCGTCGAGGGACGAGTCCCCTACAAAGGATCATTAAGTCCGTTTTTGTATCAACTGATTGGCGGCCTGCGGGCCGGCATGGGATACGCGGGCACGAAAACCATCGAGCAGTTGCGCACGGAGGCGCGATTCATACAGGTCACGCCGGCCAGTGTGCGGGAGAGCCATCCGCATGACATCGCCATTACGCAGGAAGCGCCCAACTACACCGCCGAGTACCACAAGGCGGCGGAGAACAATTAGCCGCCTGGCGGCGGGCGCGTGCGCGTGCGCCTCGCTGGCCAGCGCGGCGCCCGGCTTCGGCCAGTTGCAGTGGAAGAGCGCCGGCGTGGCCAGCGCCGCGTCGGCTGAAGCGGCGAAGCTCGACTCCGCCGTGCGATTGGCGGCCGGCGAGTCGCCTCTGCGGGACGGGGCGGCGGCTCGGAGCGTCATCGTTGGCCGCGGCGATGAGCGCGTGGCCATGGCGCCGCACGCGTTCGACCCGTTCGAGCAGGACGAGCTGGCCGCCGCAGCGCCGATGCCGGAAGTCGAAAACGCCGCCGATCCGCAGGCCGCCGCGGAGTTCGATCCGTTCGACGCCGAAGAAGCTTCGCTGCCGGCCTCGGGCGAGGAGATCTCAGGCGAGCTGGCGCCGACCGACGTCGCCGCCATGCAGGACGCCTTCGACGAACCGCCTGCCGCCGACGAGCCGTCGTCGGAGTCCACCGAACTGGATGCCGCCCGCAGCGCCATCGACGAGGAGATTATGCGTCGCGAAGTCGAGTCCGGCGCCGCCGACGAAACGGTGCAGCCCGAGCAGCCGGCGGACGAAGCGACGCAAATGGAAGACGAAGTCGTGCAGCCGGAGGACGGCGCCGAACAACTGGACGCCGACCTGCTCGAGAACTTCGGCGAGTCGCCCAGCGACG
>QEVI01000280.1 GCA_003576855.1 Planctomycetota bacterium | reverse complement strand
CTCGCCGATCTCGCCGGACTGTTCTACAGCGACGATTGGGACCACTACTGGAACTGAACCGAAAATCAAAACTTGCCACAATCCGCGACTGCACCCCGCTAAACGGGCCCCTTGCTGTATCGCTTGCTGAGAGCTAGACTTAAGGATTCCTGAGGGGCGATGGTCAGGATTCTCCGGTGTGGCGAATCGCGTCGAGCGATTAATGGCTCGATTCATCGACAACGGAGCGGCCCTGCAGGCCGGCGTCGCATATTCCCCTGTAGCTCAGTCGGTAGAGCAAGCGGCTGTTAACCGCTGGGTCGTAGGTTCGAGTCCTACCGGGGGAGCTTTTTCAGTTAGCGGAATTCCCGCCGACCCACGGGTTAACACACGACGCCGAGAGCGAGAGCTCTCGGCGTTTGGCGTCTTCCGCATGTAGCGTAACGATTTGGGACGAAAGACAGACCATTGAGAGCGTGTCTTCAAATGAACTAGCTATTTAACTATTGTGCCTATCCCACCAGCAGCAACACGGCTCCTAAAGCAGAGCTTCCGCCCGGCGGCGCCAACTCGGCGAATACCCATGTTGGGTTTATTGGTCATCTCACGGACGCAGGGGCCTACACGGCGACGCGCAGCCCCTATCAAACCTACGATCAATCGGGCAATGTAGGCGAATGGACTGACACGGCGTTTGAGTTGGGCGACGACACGCTACGGATTCATCGCGGCGGGGGATGGACGGGGACGGGCCCGGCCGAAGGGGCCGGGACGCGAAACATCAGCTTCCCGATGGAAGAAGACGTCGCTCGCGGGTTCCGTGTAGCGACGATCGCAGCTTCTCCGGGACCCGCGGGCGATTTCGACGACGACGGCGACATCGACGGGGCCGATTTTCTTCGATGGCAACGCGGGGAGTCGACGCACGGCTTGACGGACTCGGACCTCGATTCCTGGAAGTCCGGCTTTGGCGTCGTTTCACTTGCTGCGGCATCAATGCCCGTCCCGGAATCGATGCCTTATGGCACGCTGTTGCTTGCCGCGATTGTGGGACTGCGTTGCCAGGCAGAGGCCGATCGTCTAGCAACGGCGTAGCGGTTTGCCTCCTGCGGTTTTGCGCCGCACTGACAATCGGCCGCGGCACGCTTCGCGACGAAGGAGCGTCGATGCGGCCGAACGTCGGCGCCACCCGCGAGCCAATCGCAAAAAGTTAAATGTCCCCTTTTCTCCTTCTCGGCCCGTCGTAGTCGCGCGTGACGATCGAGCAGGGCAATTGCTCCGCGGCGGCGTGATCGAGAAACGCGCGGGCTTGTTTCTCCATCCAGCCGGCGTCGGGCTTGAAGCTACCCGACGTGACGAACACCCGCCGCGCACTGCCTGAGCGTGTCGGCATGGATTCGCAGAAAGTCGCTCCACGTTCCCTTGCCCCGCTTCGGTCCTGGATCAAGGCCGTTCTCAACGAGAATGTTCTTCACCGACTGCCGACTAAGCCGGCCGACGCGCTGCGATTTCGTGATACGCCGGCCGTATCGACAACTGGAGAGGCCACGCTTTTCTGACCTCGCTGCCAGCCGGCGATCTGGGTCTACGGCCGCGAGCAGGTTAGACTGACGCCGAACTGCGATTCCACGCCGCCGCGGCGCCCCCCCGGGGTCCATACCGCCCTACACTCGCATGCAGGTTCTCCCCATCACCAGCGACGCCGGCATCCTGGCCACACTGACGGGCGTTTGCGCGCTGTTCTTCTGGCTGGAGAAGGCGACTCGCTGGCGGCTTTTCAATTACGTCCCGCCGCTGGTGTTCATCTACCTGACGCCGGTCATCTTGTCGAACAGCCGCGTCATCCCCGTCCAGTCGCCCGTGTACGACAAGATCAGCAAGCTAGTGTTGCCCGTGATGCTGATGCTCATGCTACTGAACGTCGATGTGCTGGCCGCGACGCGAACGCTCGGCCGCGGCGTCGTCGTCATGGTCGCCGGTTCCGCGGGGGTGGTCCTCGGCGCGGCGGCCGGGGCCTGGCTGACCGCCGGCTGGTTGGGGCCCAGCGCCTGGAAGGCCTACGGCGCTCTTTCGGGAAGCTGGGTCGGCGGCACCGGCAACATGCTTGCCGTGGCCGAGATGTTCGACGCTGGCGACCAGCGGGCACTGGCCGTGCTGGCCGATACATCGCTGCTGCTCGTCTGGCTGCCGCTGCTGTTGACTTCGAAGCGCTTCGCTGAGTCGTTCGCGCGCTTTGCCAAGGCCGATCCCCAGCGGCTGGCCCGCCTCGAAGCTGCGCACCGGCAGGTCGAATCGGAAGCGGCCCCCTCCTACCGCGACTATCTTTACCTGCTATGCGTCGCGTTGGCCGCCACGGCCGCGTGCGACGCCCTGGCGCCGATGATTCCCGAGATCCCGAACTTCGCGACCGCTTCGACCTGGCGGATCTTGCTCATCACCACCTGCGGCGTCGTGCTCTCCTTCACGCCGCTGCGGCGAATACCGGGCAGCCGGCAGCTCGGCATGGCGCTCATCTTCTTGTTCATGGCGCAAACCGGGGCCACGGCCGACCTGTCGGGTCTGGCCGACCAGGCGGCGCCATTCCTCCTGGGGGCCGCCGCGTGCCTGGCGATCCATGGCGCGTTCTGCCTTGCCGCCGCCCGATTGCTGCATATAGATATTCACACCGCCGCCATCGCTAGCGCCGCGAACGTCGGCGGGGTCGCCACCGCCACGGTGGTCGCCGAGCATCATCGGCCGAGTCTCACGCCCGCCGCCATCCTCATGGCGCTATTGGGTTACGCGCTGGGCAACTACGCGGGGTACTTCGCGGGCCTGTTGTGCCGGCTGGCGATGTCGTACTGAACCGATACGGCGCGCGCCGCGCGTCATACTTGATCTGGGCGCTCGTGCATGGGCTGACCGGCGCCGGCGGCGATGCGATTGACCGCGTTCAAATACGCCCTTGCCGCGGCCTCAATCGTGTCGGTCGACGTCCCGCGGCCGCGGTACAACTGGCGGTTGTACTCCAGTTCGACCAGCGAATCGCCCTGGGCGTCCTTCCCGCGGGTGGCGCTCTGCACCCGGAAGTCGCGCACCACGGCCGTAACGCCGGTGATTTGCTCGATGGCGTGAAACAACGCATCCAGCGGCCCGTCCCCCTGGCTGACGGTGACCGAACGCTGCTCCGTCCCCCGCGACAGGATGAGCGTGGCGCTGGGCGTTTCGCCGCTCGCCGCCGCGACGCGATAGCTCACGAACTGCCACTCGTCGAAGGCGTCGGCGTTGCGCTGTTCGATCAACGCGGCAATATCGCCGTCGTAAATCTCCTTTTTTTTGTCCGCCAGTTTCTTGAATTCGGCGAATACCGCGTCGAGCTGCTCGGCCGTCAGGTGATAACCCAAGGCCATCGCCCGGTCCGCCAGCGCTGCCCGGCCAGAGTGCTTGCCAAGCACCAGGTCGGTCTGGGTGAATCCGACGTCTTCGGGCCGCATGATCTCGTACGTCGAACGCTCTTTGAGCATGCCGTCTTGATGAATGCCGGCCTCGTGGGCGAACGCGTTTCGGCCGACGATCGCCTTGTTGCGTTGCACGACCATGCCGGTGATGCTCGACACCAGCCGGCTGGTCGGCACGAGTCGCGGGGTGTTGATCCGCGTCGTGCCGTGATAGTAGTCCTGGCGCGTTCGCAGCGCCATGACGACTTCTTCCAACGAGCAATTGCCGGCTCGCTCGCCCAGGCCGTTGATCGTGCATTCGATTTGCCCAGCGCCGTTTTCGACGGCCGCCAGGCTGTTCGCCACGGCGAGGCCCAGGTCGTTGTGGCAATGGACGCTGATGACGGCCCGGTCGATGTTCGGTACGCGATTCCGCAGGGCCTTGATCACGGCGCCGTATTGGGCCGGGGTGGCGTAACCGACGGTATCGGGAATGTTCACCGTCGTGGCGCCCGCCGCGATGGCCGCTTCGACCACCTCGCACAAGAAATCAATCTCGGTGCGAGCGGCGTCCTCCGGCGAGAACTCGATGTTGTCGCAGTAGCCGCGGGCCCGCTTTACGCCCGCCACGGCCCGC
This sequence comes from Planctomycetota bacterium, assembly GCA_003576855.1. Taxonomy (GTDB): domain Bacteria; phylum Planctomycetota; class Planctomycetia; order Pirellulales; family Lacipirellulaceae; genus Lacipirellula. The sequence continues at coordinate 1,852 of QEVI01000280.1, read as the reverse complement.
GCGACGATCTCCTCTTTGGTCATGCGGAGCTTGAACTCCCGGTGAATCGCGCTAGTGGCCAGGAACACGTGGATACGGGCATTGGGCGCCTCGCGAAGCGCCTCGGCGGCGCGGTCGATGTCCTTGTCGTTGCAGCGGGCCAGCCCGCAGATCGTCGCGCCGCGGACCGTTTGCGCAATTCGCCGCACCGACTCGAAGTCGCCCGGCGAGGCGATCGGAAAGCCCGCCTCGATCACGTCCACGCCCAGGTCCACCAGCGCCTGCGCCACCTCCAACTTCTCCTCGAGGTTCATGCTGCATCCGGGCGATTGCTCGCCGTCGCGAAGCGTCGTGTCGAAAATGACAATGCGTCGTGGGACGGTGGTAGACATGGATCGACTATGGTTCGTAAGTGAATTGGATGTAAACAACCGCACAACCGCTGCGACCTCCGCAGCCGCGGCTGGCCCCCGCCAGCCGCGGCTCAACGAGCCGCCGGAGCGCGCCGCGCCCAGGTTCCCCTCGCCCGCCCGAGCCGCCAACAAAAAAACCCTGAAGCCGCAAGGCTCCAGGGTTCCGTGATTCTAAGTCGCTCTGTCGAACGGACGAACCCTAAGCCTCGCTCCTGGCGAGCAGTAGTAGCAACAGGCCGTTCAGGTTCGTGCGTGTCATGCGTCGGCGTCTCGTGGCGCGGAACGGCAATCTCGCCGTTTCGCTGCTGGGTTTGTTCTACCCGACACAGAGGGCATGGTCAAGGTTCGCACCCCCGCAGGCGCGTCGAGAACCCCAAAACCCCAATCGCCCGGCTCCGCATTGGCACGCGGCGCTGCAGAATCAGCTCGCGACGAAAAACCGGGCGTTGACGCCGCCCGGACCAATCGCAAACTCAACGCGTGCCGCGCACCGCGGACAGTGACCGATATACGCCGTGCCAGTGCGGTTCACGTACACCCGCGAGTATACGTCGCAGCATGCGAAATGAACCCCTAAGAACCGCGAGCTTTCCCGGTGCGACTCCGCGACCAGCCCCAGCGGAGCTGGCGCCGGACTCGAAATATCCAAATGGCGGCCGTTCATCTTACGTGGGCGCGGCCCATAGTCCGCGGTTCGTGGCGAGCGAGGTTCACCCTGCGATGAGCAAGAATAGGCAGTACGCCTTCATGCGCCAGCGCCACTTCCGCCTTGAACCAATGCCGCAATGCCACTGGCCGCCCTGGGGCGAGATCTGCTAGCAGTCCATCGGCGCGTGGGAACCAGGCGCCGGCGCCGGCCAGGCGCCTCGCGCCGCGGCGTGGCGACAAGTCGCCCCTGCTGGCTGATCCTTGGCTGCGTGACGAACGTGGCAGATGCAGGCCCGCGAACGCTGCGCCTTGCCTTGTGCAGATTGCACCGGTTGCTTACCATTCGCCGCCCCAACAGGCTTTTCCTTTTTCCCCCGCCTGCCGCGAATGCTCTTGGAACATGAGATTGCGCCTTGCAGCCGCCAGTGTGCGGTCACCGGCCGCCCATTTGGCCGGGGCGAGGTCTATTTCTCAGAACTGCGGATCGACCACGGCGTGGTCCTGCGGCGCGACTTCAGCGCTGCGAACTGGGCCGGCCCGTCCGACGGCGGCATCGCCTGGTGGCGGTCCCGCACGCCCGAACTCGATGCGGCCCGGCCGAAACTCGCGCCCCAGGACGTGCTGCTGAACCTGTTCGCGGAACTGGACAGCCAACCGCTGGAAGCCGAATTCCGATACCTGCTCGGACTGCTCCTGATCCGCCGCCGGCTCGTAAAGCTCGAAGAAACCCGCTGCGACGCGAGCGGGCAGGTCCTGCTGCTCGATTGTCCGCGCCGCAACGAACAGTTCGAGCTGCGAGTCGTCGAGCCGGC
>QEVI01000279.1 GCA_003576855.1 Planctomycetota bacterium | reverse complement strand
CCGTCTCTCGCGACTTGATTAACTTCATCACCTCGTCAGACAGCGACCGCGCTTGCAGGTCGCCAATGGCCGCGAACGCCGCAGCGACCAGGTCGTTGTTGAACGACTTATCGTCGAGCGCTGCGCGGGCCGCCGCGATCGACGCCTGGCCCTGGTATTTCCCCAGGCCGCGAAGCGCCGTGGCGACGATGGCCGGGTTCTGTTCGCGTTTCACCACCTCCAGCAGCTTGGCATGCGCAGCGTCGGCGTAGCACTTTCCGATTTCTTCCACGACGCGGTTCCGCACGCGGGCGTCGGGCTGGTCCGTGGATTCGACAAGCGCGGCGATGGCGTCGGTCGTGCGGATCCTGCGCAGGGCGGCGGCAGCCGCCGCGCGGACGCCCCAGAACGGGTCGGCGTTGAGCGCTTGCCGCAGCAGCTTTACCGAAGCCGCGGTCTTCCGCTTAGCCAGGCCTTCGCAGGCCTGAAGGCGTCCGATGACGTCGGCCTGGTTGCCGAGCTGCGCTTCAAGCTGCTTATCGTCGAGGTCGAACTCCACGCGGGCCAGCACCGTGTAATCGGGATCGAACCGCACGATCTGCGGCTCCGCCGGCAGTTTCACGTAGAAGTCATGGCGCCGGCCGTCGATCTTGATCGGCTCGTCCACTGGTTTGCCGTCGACGATGAAGCGCAGCTTGGTTTCCAGTTCGAACAGCAGCACGTCGTCGCTGGTCGCCTGCGTCTGCTCGATCGTTACGTGGGCGGTTCGCTCCTCGGCGAGCCATTTGGATGTTACCTTCAGCTCCGGCACGCCGCCGTGGTACAGCCACTGGTCGAAGAACTTGTCGAGCGTCCGGCCGCTCGTTTCCTCGAAGACCTCGCGCAGGTCCTCGGTTTCCACGTCCTGTAGCGCGTGCCGCTCCAGATACGTGCGAATCGCCTGGCGATACAGCCCTTCGCCGAGCATGCTCCGCAGCATGTGCAAGACCCAACTCCCCTTGGGATAGTTGCGGTAGTCGAATTGCTCCCGCGGCTGCTGGTACTCGCGGTAGACGATCGGCCGGTGGTCTTTGTGCTCGGGGAAGATTTCGTCCCGCGCGTCGAGATACAACCCGTACAGCAGGTCGTCGCGGCCCAGCTTATGCCCTTCGTAGAGCAGGGCGTAATACGTGGCAAAACCTTCGTTCAGCCACAGGTGACTCCAGTCCTTGCAGGTCACGTAGTCGCCGAACCACTGGTGGGCCATTTCGTGGGCGTTGAGCGACCGGCTGCTGCGGACGTTCTCCACCTCGTCGGCGATGATCGTCCGCTGCGTGAGCGTGGTGAGCGTCGTGTTTTCCATGCCGCCCCAGTGGTAGTCGGCGCAGGTGGCCTGATCGTACTTCTCCCAGGGAAACGGCACGCCGATTTCCTTTTCGAAGAAGTCCATGATCTCGGCGGTCTCGGCAAACGCATTAGCCGCGTATTTCGCCTTCGACGGCTGGGTGTAAAACCCTAGCGGCGTGTCGCCATGCTGGTCTTCGAGCTTCTCAAGACGCCCGGCGACGACGCAAATGAGGTAATTGGCGTGCGGCTTTTCCTGCAGCCAGTGGACCGCCTTCAGGCCGCCCGGTTCTTCCGCTTCGCCGATCAGCCGCCCGTTGGACACGACGGTCATTTCCCGGGGCACATGGAAAATGATCTCCGACGAGGCCCGCTCGTTCGGATAGTCGAACGACGGAAACCAGTGCCGCGCCTCGTGCGGCTCGCCCTGGGTCCAGCAATGGTCGTCCCCTTCGGGGAATCCCATGGCCGAGGTGCGGAAGAACAGCCCCTGGGCCGGCTCGGCCGAATACGCGACGTCGATGCTCGCCTCCTCGCCGGCCGGTATCTCCTTCTCGAAGACGATGGTCACGCACTGGTCGTCTACCGAGTAGTCGCGGACCGCGTGCGTACCCTTGACCTCCCGCACGTTCAGATGGATGCCGTCGAGCCGCAGCGACTTGACTGGCTTGGCGATGGGCGCGAACCGCAGCGTCGCCGTGCCGGCTACGGTCCGCGCTTGGAAGTCCGGCGTTACGTCGAGCGTGATGTGCAACAGGTCGACTTGCCGATCGGGCGCGTATTGGCGCTCCTTCGGTGCGCCGGCCGGCGCATGTTCCGCGCCGCTACAGTAGCGGCACACGTGCTCGCGCTCGGCGGCAGTTACTGGCAGTGCAGCGGTCGCCAACCACGCTGCCGCGGACACTAGCGACCAGGGTAGCGGGCGACGTGCGGTCAATCGCGGAAAGCAGGCGTAATCCATGCGGTAGGTTCTCGGCGGGGGAATCGAGGCGATCGGCCAGAGCGGGCCGTGGATGGCTGCTCACAATTGTAGCTTGGGAGGATGGCGAACGCTTGCGGCCGCGGCCCTATTTGCCGGGGTGATTCCGGCGGCGGACTGGCTCGGCCGCCGCGCGCCGCCAGCGGGCTTTCACCGCCCCGCGGCTTGGACGGCGGCCGCGGCGCCGGCGATAATGGTGGATGGAGTCGAAATGCGCGGCGCGGGGCGGCGGCCGGCCGTCGCCGTAGCCGCCGATCGCCCGGAGTTTCGACGCCGCTGACGCCGTTTCTTACGCAATGCCTTCGTCGAAGGAGGAGTTCGCGATGAGCGCTCAATCCGTTTCCGAGCTTCGCCAAAAGAAATGTCTCCCTTGCGAGGGGGGCGTCGATCCGTACACGCCCGATCAGGTGGCCCAGCAACTGAAGCAGCTTGCCGGCTGGCAGGTCGTCAACCAGGGCCAGCGAATTCGCAAGGAATGGGTCGTCAAGAACTTCATGGCGGGCATCGACTTTTTCAACCGCTGCGCCGAGGTCGCCGAAGCCGACGGCCATCACCCCGATCTGCACATCGTGGGCTATCGCAACGTTGCGGTCGAGCTGTGGACGCACGCCATCGGCGGGCTCAGCGAGAACGATTTCATCCTGGCCGCCAAGATCGACGCCCTGCCGATCGAATTAAAGAAGACTACGTAATTCTCATACCTCGGAGCAATGAATCAATGCTCATGACCACCACTCCCCACGTTGAAGGTCGCCCGGTTCGCGAGTATCTCGGCGTCGTCACCGGCGAGGCCGTTCTCGGCGCCAACGTGTTCAAGGACTTCTTCGCCGGCATCCGCGACATCGTCGGCGTCGACCTCGGCTATGAAACCGTCGGCCCGCAAAGCAGCATGCTGATGGTCAGCATCGGCGGCGCCGCGGTCATCGTTTAGCAATCCGCCCAGGCCATGCCCACCTCCGCGTGGGCATGTCTTCCCTGAAAAGCTCGCCCCTACCGGCCGGCCGCCGCAGGGGCGAGCTCCTACCAACGCCGTTGCGAGCGACCAGTCGCCATTGACTCCGCCGGGGCGTGTGCTATCCTTGCAGCGTACCTCAAGGTGCGAGACCGGCGTCGCACTCCGCGTGAGTCCGCCGGATCATTCAGCTTCGAATGTCGCGCTAGCCGGCCCTCGATCGTCGCTTTCGGCCGTTAGAAAGCCCGCCGGACAGCATCCTGCCTTCGACCGCGACTGATTTTCTTGCCCCTCGCGGCCCCCGTGTAGCTGCGTCTTTCGGAGACGCGGGCCTCTCCAGGCTCATCGGCCTGGAGGCCAGAGTCGAGCACGGATCATGTTTTGTTTCGCGACGGCGCAGATGCACCGATCGCGAGTTACCGACCAGCTTGTGCGCATGCACAACAGAGCCGTTCGCCCTATAGGGCGGACGGCACATCCCCCCTTGGAAACCGCATGAAGTTTGCAGATCTCGACCTCGCCCCGGCCCTGCTGAAGGCAGTCGCCGACCAGGGCTACGAAACCGCCACCCCGATCCAGGCGGACGCCATCCCGCCGATCCTCGCCGGCCGCGACCTGGTCGGCTGCGCCCAAACGGGCACCGGCAAGACCGCCGCCTTCGCGCTGCCGACGCTGCAGCGGATTCTCGCCTCGGTGCAAGCCCATAAGAAGCCGGCGATGGCATCGCCGGTTGCGGCTCAAGCGAAACCGCGCCCCGCCGCCGATCGTTCCGACAACTCCCGCCGCAAGACCCGCGCCCTGGTGTTGGCGCCCACCCGCGAGCTCGCCTCGCAGATCGCCGCCAGCTTCGCCGCCTACGGCAAGTTCACAGCCCTGCGCCACGCGGTGGTGTACGGCGGGGTCTCGCAGTTCCACCAGGTAAAGGCCCTGCAGCACGGCGTTGACGCGCTGATCGCCACGCCGGGGCGGCTGCTCGACCTGATGCAGCAGGGCCACGTCGATCTCCGACATGTCGAGGCGCTAATCCTCGACGAGGCCGACCAGATGCTCGACATGGGCTTCCTGCCCGACCTGCGGCGGATCATCGCCCGCGTCCCGCGGCAGCGACAAACGCTGATGTTCTCGGCCACGATGCCCGAGGCGATCCGCAAGCTCGCCGACGAGTGGCTCCGCGACGCGGTGAGCCTCAGCGTCGCCCCGGTCGGCACGCCGGCGGCGAAAGTAGATCAGTTCGTCTACTTTGTCGAGAAGGCGTCCAAGGCGGCCTTGCTGCAGGCGTGGCTGGAGAATACGCCCAGCACCCGCACGCTGGTCTTCGCCCGCACCAAGCATGGCGCCGACAAGATCGTCCGCCACCTCAGCCGCGGCAAGATCCGCGCGGCGGCAATCCACGGCAACAAGAGCCAATCGGCCCGCGAGCGGACGCTGGAGCAGTTCAAATCGAACCGCCCGCCCGTGCTGGTCGCCACGGATATCGCCGCCCGCGGGCTGGATGTCAAGGACATCTCGCATGTCGTCAACTACGACTTGCCCGAGACGCCCGAGACGTACGTCCACCGCATCGGCCGCACGGGCCGGGCCGGGGCCGCCGGGGCCGCCGTCTCGTTCTGCTCGGCCGAGGAGGTGAAGCACCTCCGTGGCATCGAGCAGCTCACGCGCCGCCGCATCGCCGTAGGCGAAGGCCACGACGAGCACACGATTGCCGCCCCGCCGGCGCCGCGCGACGCGCCGCTCGGCCAGCGCGGGCAACGTTCCCGTTCCGCAGGGAGACCGCGGCGCGGGCAAAGTCCCCGCACGTCCAGCCCGCAGCCCCAGCAAGGGCCCCCGTCCCCCGCGCGGAGCAAGCAGCGCCGGCGGCGCATCAAGCGGGCCCTCTGACGGGTAGAATGTCCGCTGCCATGGCCGCGAGTTACGACGTCATCGTCATCGGCGCCGGCGCCGCCGGGCTGCTGGCCGCGTCTCGCGCCGCCGAGCGCGGCCGCCGCACGCTGCTGTTAGAAAAAAACCGCAAGGCGGGCGTGAAGGTTCTCATGTCGGGCGGCACGCGGTGCAATCTTACCCACGCTACTGATGCACGGGGAATCGTCGAGGCCTTCGGATCGGCGGGTCGATTCCTCCACTCCGCCCTCGCGGCGTTGAGTCCCGACGCCCTCGTCGCCATGTTCAACGCCGAAGGCGTCGCCACGAAGATCGAAGCCACTGGCAAAGTTTTTCCCGTGAGCGATCGCGCCCTCGACGTGCTGCTGGCCCTGCAGCGGATGCTCCAGCGCAGCGGCGCTGAGCTTCGGCTTGGCGAAGCGGCCGTGAGCGTCGCGAAGCACGATGGCGGCGAATCGAGCTTCGTCGTTCACACCGCTAGCGCCGCCTACCGCAGCGACAAGTTGATCATCACCGTCGGCGGCCAATCCTACCCCGGCTGCGGCACCCGCGGCGACGGCTACGCCTGGGCCAAGTCTTTGGGGCACGCGATCGTTCCGCCGCGCCCGGCGCTGGTTCCCCTCACTTCACCGCAGCGCTGGGTCCACGACCTCCGCGGCGTCGCCGTCCCCGACGTCGCCGTCGAAATACGACGCCCGGAGATAGCTTCAGGTCCTGCCATAAAGCCGGCGATGGCATCGCCGGACGAGCGGCGCCATACTCGCGGCGCGTTTCTCTTCACCCACTTCGGCCTTTCCGGCCCCGCTCCGATGGACGTCAGCCG
>QEVI01000278.1 GCA_003576855.1 Planctomycetota bacterium | reverse complement strand
GGGGCCCGCCTGTGCGGACGTCCCGCCCAACTTATCGCTGTTTTATCGCACGAGCCACGTCCCCTGTGGCGATCCGGGCGGCGGCGGATTCTTGGGCGCCCCTCACGCCCCCTATGGCCTGGTGGAGAAATACGACCCTGGACATAAGGCTGAAACGACAGCCGAGCTGGCGCCCGATCCAGGCCGCCTCGTGCTGCGGGACGTTACGTTCGAGCGGATGCGCGGACGGCTCGATCTCTTGGCCAAGCTGGAAAAACACCAGCAGTACGTGGATGGCTCGGCGTTCCACGCCGAGCGAAAGGAGTTTGTGCAACAAGCATGGAGCATCCTGTCTTCGCCGAGGCTCGTCGAAGCGCTCGACGTCACTCGCGAGGATCCCAAGATCGTCGAGCGCTACGGCACGGGCGTGGCCGCGTACAACGCCGACTCCGCCCCGCGGGTGAACGAGAACCTGCTGCGTGCGAGGCGGCTCGTGGAGGCCGGCGCCAGAGTCGTGTCGCTCAACTTCAGTCGCTGGGACTGGCACGGCGATAATTTTGGACAAGGGCGTACGGAATTTCCCTTGCTCGATCGCGCCGTCAGCGCCCTGGTGCTGGATCTGCATGAGCGCGGCCTGGATAAAGACGTGTCGGTTGTCGTCTGGGGCGAATTCGGCCGCACGCCGACCGTAAACTCCACCGCCGGCCGCGACCATTGGCCCCGCGTAAATTCTGCCCTGCTGGCCGGCGGCGGGATGCGGACCGGGCAAGTGATCGGCTCCACGGATAAGCACGCCGGCGAAGTCGTGGACCGTCCGGTCACGTTCGGCGACGTCCACGCTACGCTGCTGCATAACCTTGGCATCGATCCTCACTTGGCGATACCGGACGCCCAGGGCCGCTTGCAGCGCCCAGTAGACGCCGAATCCGTTCCAATCGCCGAGCTTATCGCGTAGGCGGCGTAGCCCGCGTAGTCCGACCGCGCGTCGCCGGCGTGCTGGCCCGGCAGCCGTCCGTCGCTCGTGTTCAAGCCGTTTGCAGATTGAACTGGTGGCTCGCTGAATGTTCCAGGCTACCGCAACTAGCGCGCAGGTCCGACAGTTCTGGCCGCCGGGCAGGTGCACGGGGCTGACTGTCGTCTTGATTGGTTTATTGGGCGTTGCGGCTGCGAGCGGAGCGCCTCCGCAGATCGTGCAAACGTCTCCTTTGGCGATTCCGCCAGGAGAGATGACCGAACTGGCGCTTACCGGCCAAGGTTTTCAAGGAGCCGGCCGGTTATGGACTTCGTTTGCGTCGCGGGTCGAGCTGTTGACGCCGACCGATGAGGCGGGCGCCAAAGGCGAAAAACTCGTCTGCCGGGTAACGCTGCCACGGGATGCGCAGCTCGGCGTGGCCGCCGTTCGCGTTGCCACGCGCGATGGCGTCTCAAATCCTCAGCTTGTCCTGATCGACGACCTGCCTACGCTGCAGGAGAAAGCCGATAACCGTACGCCAGACCAGGCGATGACGATCGACTGGCCGGTGGCGGTCGACGGCGCCTGCGAACCCGCGCAAGAGGACTTCTATCGGTTTCACGTGGCGCCGGGCGAGCGGCTCTCGTTTGAAGCGGTCGCCGAGCGGCTAGGTAGCCAGCTTGATCCCTTGCTGCGGCTGTTGTCGCCATCAGGCGAGGAACTGGCGAAATCGGACGACGCCGACGGCGCCGGCGGAGACAGCAGGTTTACCTACCGCTTCGAGGCGCCGGGCGAATACCTACTGGCGTTGCGGGACGTGCGGCATGCCGGCGGCCCGGCGCACCGCTACCGCTTACGGGTCGGCGCCTTCCCGCTCCTATCCGCGCTGTATCCCGCTGGGGGGCTAGGCGGGCAGGTCGCATCCTTTGAGCTCGCCAACCCGTCGACCGATCGGAAGTCGCTCGTTCACGTTACGCTGCCGCCTTCCGGCCCGCGGCCCAGGCCAGCGACTCTCAGTATACCTTCGCCCGACGGGCGCGGTTCATCCTGGGCGATCGTCGATGTCGGACTCGAGCTGGAATCAAACGAGCTGGAGCCCAACGACAGCACGGCCGATGCTTCGCCGGCGACGCTGCCCGCGGTTCTCAACGGGCGGATCGACCGCGCGGATGATGTGGATTGTTTTCGATTCGGCGCATCCCAGGGCGATCGACTCCGGTTCACCGTGAAGACACATGAACTTGGCTCGGATTGCGACGTCTATTGCACCCTGATGACGGGCGATGGATCGCAGGTCGCCGTCGCTCGGCAGGAACGGCAGACGGACCTTGATTATCAGGTTGCTGAATCCGGCGAGTATGTTCTCCGCGTGGAGAATCTTTTCCTCGGCGGCCGCCCTGGCGGCGTGTATCGCATCGACGCTGCCAACCGGCACGCCGGATTCACCTTGCATGCCGAGCAGATCCAGTACGCCGCTCCGCAAGGCGGGACGTTCGTCGTCAAGGTATTCGCGCAGCGGAGCGGGTACGACGGACCCATCGAACTCGCGGTCGAAGGGCTCGAGGGCGCCGCCTTGGAGGGGCACACGTTCGAAGGCGGCGAGACGCTGCTCAAGGTCACGGTTCCTGAGCAACTGCCGGTGGGCGCGTTACAGTCGATGTCGATAGTCGGCAAAGCGCTGGCCGGCGACAGCGCACGCGTCGTTCGGGCCGTGCAGGAACAGCCGTTGAACGCCATGTTCCCGAACGCGCCGTATTTGCCGTGGCAGCTCAGAGATGAGATCGCCGTGGCCATAGGACCGCCGTTTCCGCCGTTTTTTGAATTGAGCCTGGCGAGCGACACGGTGTATTTTCCGCAGTTAGTCGGTTCGTCGGCATTCGACGTGAACATCAGCCGTAAGAATGAAGCGTTCAAGGACCCGGTCTCTTTGGCCGTGGAGGGCTTGCCCGTAGGTATCACCGCGGAGGTAACGGCGATTGACGACGGCTCCAAGGCGATGCGCGTGTCGCTCCAAGGTCCGCCCGACATGGCCGAAGGCGATTACGCAATTCGCCTGATAGGTCGCGGTACGTTTCAAGACCAGAAGCAGTCGGCGGCGCTCGATGGCGTGAAGCTGCGAGTCGTCAAGCCGCTGATGGTCGCCATCGCGGCCCCTCCCGCGATCGTCACCGGTACGCAGCAGCAGGCTGAAGTGAGCATTCAGCGATTTGCCGCTGATGCTCAGCCTGTGCAGTTGCGTTTCATTGACGGACCGGCCGGCCTGTCGGCTCCGATTGCACTGACCATTCCGTCGACAGAGAGCCGTGCGGTCTTTTACTTGTCCGCGGCTCCCGATGCGCCCCTCGGCAAGTTTGATAACCTGGCCGTTGAGGCGTCCACCGTCGTCAACGGCCAGCCGATCACGGTCGAGGCCCGGGCGGCCGTCGAAATCCAGGCGCCGACGACCGATTGAACAAGGAGCACCGCCGTGATTTACGACCACACCGGCCGTAACGGCCTTTGCCGGCCGACGACCATTGCGGTTCTCCTGCTGGCGGTCGTTCTGTCGCCGGCCGCACGAGCGGTCGATTTGGTCGCCTTGGGCGCTCTGGCGAAGTTCGAGGTGCTCCCGGCCGAAATCCGGCTTCATTCGCCTCGCGACTCGGCGAAGCTGCTGGTAAGCGGCGCCACGGCGGACGGAATCGCGGTGGACTTGACGCGGGAGGCGCACATAGCGTCGTCCGATCCCGCCGTTGCCGAGTACCGCGACGGCGCATTTTGGCCCGTGGAGAACGGACAGTGCGAGCTCGTCGTCGAGGTGGGCGAGCATCGCAACTCCGTGCCCGTGCATGTCGACGGATTCGACAAGCCGGCGCCGGTGTCCTTCCGGACCGAAACCGTCGCCATACTCACGCGGCACGGCTGCAACGGAGGCGCCTGCCACGGTTCCCCGAGCGGCAAGGGGGGGTTTCAGCTTTCGCTCCAAGCCTATGACCATGCGATGGACGAGGCGGCGCTGGTTCGCGGCGACCTCGGCCGGCGCACGAACTGCATTGAGCCCGCGAAGAGCCTCCTCCTGCTGAAGCCGACGATGGCGGTGCATCATCGCGGCGGGCTCCAACTGATGACGACCGACTACGGATACGATTTACTGCGCCAGTGGATTAGCGAAGGCTGCCGCGTAGATCAGGCGGAGGGCCGGCGCTGCGTTCGACTTGAGCTGCTTCCCGCGACCGGTCGCGTGCTGAAACTGCCTCACGGCCGCCAGCAGATCGTAGCGCGGGCCCATTTCGACGACGGTACGATCCGCGACGTGACGCGTCTTGCGAAGTTCTCCTCTTCGGACGACCAGGTAGTGGAAGTGACCGCCAGCGGCGTACTGGTCGGCCGGCGTCGCGGGCAGGCAGCCGTCATGGCGCGTTACCTTGATCAGCTCGTCTCATTCCACGTAACCATCGTCGAGGATGCGCCGGATTTCCACTGGCCGGACCCCCCCGCGGCCAACTACATCGATGAATTGGTCCATCAAAAGCTGCGGCTGTTGCAGTTCGAACCATCTGCGGTGTGCACCGACAACGAATTCCTCCGCCGCGTCTACTTGGATCTGCTCGGCGTATTGCCCTCGATTGACGAACAGCGCGAGTTTCTGGCCGACTCCGAGCCGCAGCGCCGAGTACGGCTGATCGATCGGTTGTTGAATCGCCCGGAGTACGCCCGCTTCTGGGCGCTGAAGTGGGCCGACCTGCTTCGCCTGCAAAAGAGCGAAGTCGCCGAGGCCGGCGTTCACAAGTTCTACGATTGGCTTGTCGATCAGTTTGATCGCAACGCGCCGCTGGACAAGTTCGCTCGGCAGCTATTGACGGCGCAAGGCAGCACCTTCGACAGCCCGCCGGCCAATTACTACAGGGCCTTCGACGACGCCGCTCAGGCGGCCGAGTCGACGGCCCAGATCTTTCTCGGCTCGCGCATCCAATGCGCAAAGTGCCATAATCATCCCTTCGAGAACTGGACCCAGGACAACTTCTACGGGCTGACGGCGTTTTTTAATCGCGTATCGCGCAAACCCGGCTTGCGGGCGGAGGAACAGGTTGTCTTTGTCGCCCGCGGAGGAGAGGTCACTCAGCCGCGGACAGGCCAGACTATGCAACCTTGGTTGCCCGAGGCCGGCGTACAAGACGCCGCCAGCATGGGCGATCGCCGCGAGGCGTTTGCCCGGTGGCTCACGGCGCCGGGGAATCCGTTTTTTGCCCGCGTGGCGGTCAATCGCATCTGGGCCGAGGTGATGGGCCGCGGCATCGTCGAGCCGGTCGACGACGTTCGCCAGTCGAATCCGCCGGCGATTCCTGAACTGCTGGACAGGTTGGCGCAGGATTTCGTCGAGCACGGCTTCGACCAGAAGCAACTGCTGCGGACGATCCTCAGCAGCCGCACGTACCAGCTCAGCAGCCGGCCGACGCCCTCCAACCGCGAGGACGCCAAGTTTTTCTCCCATGCCCGCGTGAGGCTCCTCACGGCAGAACAACTTCTCGACGCGGTGTGCGAAGTCACGCAGCTACCGGAGCCGTTTGCGGGCATGCCCGTCGGGACCCGCGCGACGGGACTCCCTAGCCCCGATTTCAAGCACGATTTTCTGGACGACTTCGGCCGGCCGGCGCGGGCCACGGCCTGCGCCTGCGAGCGCAGCCGTCGTTCGACGCTCGCCCAATCCCTGCAGATGCTTAACGGCGCAATGGTTCGCCAGAAGATCGCCGACAAGGGCAATCGGTTCCGCCGCTCATTGGACGAAGGCTGTGCGCCGCCGGACGTGGTAACGACGCTCTATCGCGCGGCTGTATGCCGGGAGCCCAGCGATGAAGAGCTCAACGCGGCGATGGAACACATCGCGAGCCAGCAGAACGTGGCCGAAGGCATGGCCGATGTATGCTGGGCCTTGCTGAACACCGACGAATTCCTGACGCAGCACTGAGCGCCGCATTAGCGCCGCGGGCAGCCGGGCGGAGCCCCGCGGCGCCGTTGATCTGTCGATGCGTTCATAACGCTCGGCCAGCTACTCGCGCCAGAACCACGACTCGTTCGGGACGGTGTACGGGACTTCCATCTCC
>QEVI01000008.1 GCA_003576855.1 Planctomycetota bacterium | reverse complement strand
GCATGGCCTGGGCGAGCCACGCCTCGTCTTTCGGAAACGTCTCATAGCTCTTGAGGTCGGCCAGCAACGGCGCATCGGGGTCTACGCCCGCCGATTGCAGCAGGGCGTAATCCTGCAGCGATTCGGCGAAGACCTCCCAGCGGATGGAACTGATCGGACCGTTGGCGCCGGGATACACGACGAAGGCGTCGCCGTAGGGCATGCCGGGCCAGGCGCTGACGGCGCCGTCGATGAACGGATTGCCGATCTGGCTGGTGCAGAACACGAACCAGTAGTTGTGGCCCCAGTGGAGGAACCCGCGGGCGCGGAGCTTGTAGAACAGCCAACCCGCCATGCGGAGCTTGGGCAGCGGCGTGTCGAAGAGCCGCTGCAGGTACCGGCCGCGCGGCCCGCAGCAGAAGTACGTCCAGGCCGGGCAGCCCGCCTCGGCGAAATGGGGCGCGGTGACGATGCTGGGGATCGGCACGTCGGTCAACCGCTCGGTGGCGAACCGCGTATCGCTCATCGCGTCGATGACCTTCATCCACGGGGCCAGCTCGCGCAGCAGGAGGCGGGCCTGGCGATAGTCCTGCAGTTGCGCGTCGCCGTCCGGCTCGTCGGCGCAGTGGAACAGCGACCGCTGGAAGACGCCCTCATCGTCGAGCACCTGCTTGAACTGCGGCAGGAACTGCTCGAGGAAACGGCGATACGTCGGGCCGGCGGCCGCAGCTTCCGGCGGCCAGAGGAGCGGGCCCAGCGAGTCCCAGCGCTCGAAGATGCGCTGCGGATGCTTGCCGCTGGTCGGCGCCGGCGTGAAGAAGTGGGTCCACTCGAGGTACTCGGCGCCGTGCTTCTTGGCCAGGCCGATCCAGCGGCGGACGTCGCTGAAGTCGAACTGGTAGCGATCGTCGCCGACGCGCCGCACCTTCAGCAGTTGGGCTGGCCGCTGGAGGATTTCGTGCCGTGCGTTGAAAATCGGCGCGTAGACGACGTTGAGCTGGTGCGCCGTGAGGTCCGCGATGTAGGCGTCCGCCAACTGCCAGAACCGTTCGCTAAACGGCTCGATCCGGTAATACTCCCAGATGGAATCGGCCGAAAGCCAGTGGGTGACGGGGAAGTCGACGCGAGGCTTGAGCACCAGCGGCTTCACGTCCACGACGACCGGCAGGGTGACGCTCCACGGCCGGGCGCCCGTCCAGCCGGGGAAGCGGTATTCGTCGCTGACCGTCAGTTCCACGCCGACGTCGTGCCGCCCGACGCGGGCCTCAGCGGGCACGTTGAGCGTGATCCAAAAGGCGCCGTTGGACGCCGGCCCGACGTCGGCGGTCGATTCGGGGTAGAGCGGGTCGGGGACCAGCCCCGGCACGTGACCGACGCCGTCGATCTCGTCGAGCGGCACGTCGGTATTCAACTGCTGCATGGGTACATAGCCGACGCGGCGGACTTCGACCCCCCAGCCGTCGGGCGCGGCGACCTTGGCGCAAATGCGGAAGCAGCGAGCGTGCGCGCTGCGAAAGCACGCTTGGAACGAAACCTGGGCGTTCCGCGCCGAGACGAGCGCCAAGGGCTCGGCGCTCGCCGGCGGTGAATTAGGAAACACTCGCTGCAGCGACGTCTGGGACCAGAACTGCAGTCCGTCTTTCTCCAGGGGAACGCCTTGGGCGGCGTCGGTCTTGCCGTCCGCTTTGCACGCCGCGTCGGGGTTGGCGACGCGGAGCGCCGCGGCGCTGGCGGCGAACGTCGTGAGCAGCTCTCGGCGGTCCATGGCGATGGCCTCCGCAGTAAAAAGGGACGTTGATGTGGCAGCGCTCGGTTAAACCACGGAGCCACGGATGACGCGGATCCCGCGATCGAGCCGCGGAGCGATTACGCACAACAGCACGGACGCCAGCAGCCCCGATCCCGGCTCAGGCACGACGGTAGCTGCCACGACGCCCGACGCGCCGAATCGTCGCTGCCAGGCCAGAAAATCGGCGCCGTCGGCGTCGCCGTCGGCGTCCGCGTCGGCGCTCGGCCCGATGCCGAAGTCCGTTTGCCACTGGTCCAGGTCGGCCGAGTCCACGCGCCCGTCTTCGTTGAAGTCAGCGGTCAACGGTCGTTGGTATATCGCCGCGATGTGCGCCTGATCCGCGCGGGGCGTGAACATGCCGTAATCGACGCCTTTAATCGTCTCGACGAACAACTCCGCCGGAACGTCGTCGACCAACACCTGCTGCAGTTGAAGGTCGTCCCAGTCGACGGGAATCATGAGCGTCAGGTCGAAGCCGCTGGCGCCCGCCACGAAGTCGAACTGGAAGCCGTGGTCGGCGTACTGGAGGTTCTCGAACGTCGAGCCGGCTCGTGCCAAGACGAAGTCCAGCAGCATCTCGGCCGACCACATCGGGATGCCGCGTTGCTGGCAGTACTGCCAAATGGCCTGGGTCCAGGCGTAGGTGACGTCCGGGCCGTAGTATCGCACGGGATGGATGTTGGCGACGAAGGCGGAATAGTAGCCACTCGTCTCGGCGGCTTCGAACATGCCGGTCATCACGTCAATGGCTTGTTGAGCCGTGAACCCGTTATCGGCGAACCACTCGTCCGGCCATTGCGTGGCGGCTTGATACACGTCGAGCAGCCGCCCCTCTTCGTCGATGAGCCGCTGGGGCAGACCGCTTCCCGTGAAGTAGCCGTTCGCCGCGAGCGGGTCGACTACGGCGCCGTTCAAGTAATGGTAATAATTGGCGTCGAGCTGCGTGCCATGGTCGGCTTCGATGCGGGCCATGTCGACCCACCCGGTCCAGTCGATCGTGTGACTGCGGGCGGTGCGGGCCGGGTGGCCGAACTTGCTTTGCACGGCACCGACGATGCGGCTGTAGGCGTAGTCCATGTAGGCCGCGGCCCCCGGCCCTTCCAGTCCGTCGGCGTACATGTGGACGCCCACCTCGTGGCCAGCCGCGCGCCACTCGGCTTCCTTCGCCGCCGTCGTGTTTGCCACGCCGCTGTCGCGCAGGTACACGCTGAACTTGCCGCCGTAGCTAGCCGCATCGTTCAACACGGCATCGAATTGAGCGCCGAAGTTATCCTCGCCGTCGCCCGTGTTGACCAGCAGCGATTTGTGGCGACCCGGCAGATACCACATCCGCGGAAGCGGATTCTGGTGGGCGTCGATCAGCACATTGGCAACAAGTCGCTGCAGCTCGTCGGCGTGCGGCACGGCCATGCGCTGTGGGTCGTACCAGGTGCGGCCGTCGGTCCGCGTGAAGAAATCGTGCGGCCGGTACTGAGCGATGCCGTCGCCCTCGGTGTTCGCCCAGGCGGGGTTGCCTTGTCGCGAGAGGACCACGCTTTTGGCCGGATCGAACGCCAGGGCGATGGCCGTCCCCTGGCCGAAGGCGTGCGTGGTGACGGCTGGATTCTCGGAAGGCATGTCGCCGTTAGCGTAGAAGTAGGCCAGGGCGGTGGCGCCCTGCAAAGCGTAATTGGATGCCGCGCCGTGGTATTGCAGGGCGCCGTGCGCTACGCCGCGGCCGGGAGCCAGCAGCGGATCGACGCCGAAGTATTGCAGCGTCCGCTGGGGACGTTCGCCGGCCGGCTCGATGCCGAACACGTCCGACAGTCCCCGGTCGGGCCGCGCGGCGATCAACACGCCGCCGGTCCGCACATAGTCGCGAAGAAGCTGTTGCTGGTCGGCGCTTAGCGCCATCTCGGCGAGAATCACGGCGCTATGGCTCGACAGGGCCCCCGCCGGGTCGGCGCCGCTCATCCACGCCGAGCGGTCGAGCTGATCGAACAAGTGGAGCCCTTCGCCGCGAAGGATTTCCGCGACATAGCCGCCGAACGGGTTGGGCGACGCCGCGTCGGCGATCACCAGCAGCGGCGAAGCTGCGCTCAGGATGGCCATGCGCCAGATAGCCGCTGCGCACGCCGCCGAGGCGACAGCCCGTCGGCGAAGTCGCCGCCCGTAGCAGTTCATAGCACCCCGTACTGGTCGAAGACCTCGCGCAGCGTGCGTCCGGCCAGCAGGTCGCGGCGCGTGAGATTCTCTTTGGCAATTTTCTCCTCGGCCAGGCATAGGGCTTCATCCTCGAGCTCTCGCGGCACGGCCACGACGCCGTCGAAGTCGGCGAAGATCAACTCGTTCGGCTGGACCAGCACGTCGCCGCAGCGGACCGGAACGTCGTAAGCCATGACCCGCCCGCGGCCCTTGCTGTCGAGCGGCCGAATGCCGCTATGGAAGATGGGGTAGCCGATTTCGATGATCTGCAGGCAGTCGCGAATCAGGCCGTCGCAGATGCAGCCGGTCGAGCCGTTGCGCTTCGCCAACGTGCTCATCAACTCGCCCCAGGGAGCGTTGGTCCAACTGGCGTCGCTGGAGTGTACGGCTACGTCGCCGGGGCCGAGCGAATCCATCGCTTCGAGCTCCAATCCATAGGGATCGTCCTCGATGACGTAATCGACCTCCATCCAGCGGAAGGTGCGGGCGCGGCCGACGATGACGCAGTTCTTCGGGTCCAGCGGCCGCAGCCGATGGTGCATCGCTCGATCCCGGCGACCCAGGCCGTCCAGGATGTCGCACACCGCGGGCACGCGGAGGTGTTCGCGGATCCACGCGAACCGAGCCCTGTCTTCAGTGGGAATTGCCATGAGTGATTGCTGAATCCTGATTGGCTAAACCAGCGCCTCGGTCGCCGAGATACGCGACGCAATCCACTTCGTACTTCACCAGGTCGCCGAGGCAGCCGATGAGCGTGGTCCGGGCAGGGTAGGGCTCCGCGAAGTACTCGCGGTAGATGCGATTGTGCGCATCCCAGTCCTCCTGCCGCTGCAAGTAACAGCGGACCTGCACGACGGCGTCGAAATCGGCCCCTGCCGCGCGGAGCACGCGGCCCAGGTTCTCATACGTGCGCCGCGCTTCATTCTCGAAGGCGTCGTGGATAATGCGGCCGTTCTCATCAGCCGACGCCATGCCGGATACGAAGACGAAATCCCCGGCCCGCACGGCGGCGGAGAACGGCAGCGAGCTGCGAATCACCCCTTCGCCATGAATGGGCGTGAAGTTACGAGCCACGTCACGGGCCTCCCAAGGCGGTTGTCATCGGACGATTACGTTTCGACCCGCGTGCGAGCCGCGACTGGTCCGCTGGTCGCCGCGCGAACCTCCGCGGCAGGGGGCAGTCCCCACGCCGCGGCCAGGTCGTCGGGAGTCACGGTAGCGCCGGTCTTGGCCGACAACTCGCAAGCGGCGGTCGTCTCCAAAGCGCGGAGCCCGTCGTACACGGTCGCTGTCCGCGCCCGTCCGCGGCGCACGGCGGCGGCGAATTCCTGATATTGCCGCTGCCACTGCGGCGCCAGCGGCGGAGCGCTAAACGACCGTTCGACCGCGCCCGTTTCCACGTGGCCGATTCCCGTTACGCAATCGAAGTCCAACCGCCCGTCGGGCCCGACGATCGTCACGGTCGAGTGCGGAAGCTCCGGCAGCAGCCAGCCGATCTTCACGGACAGCGTCGACCGGTTCTCGAAGTCGATCCGCGCGTTCCAGATGTTCGGCCCCGGAAACGCCGGCGACGTTTGCTGCGTAACGGCGCTCGCCGCCGTCCAGGGCGAGTCGTTCCACAGGCCCACGTAGTCGATGACGTGCGACCCTTCGTGGGCCATGGCCGAGCTGTTCTTGATGAAGCTTTGGATCCGCGCCGAGTGGGCCGGGTCGTGGGAGTTGAGCCGCTCGTCGTACACGGCGACGCTGATTTGCAGCGGCTGCCCCAGCGCGGCGACCTCGCGGCGGATGCGGTCCACCCAGTCGCCGTACCGCAGCACGAAGCCGATCTGATAGACGCCGTCGTACTCTTCGACGGCGCGCTGCAGGTGCAACCCCTCGGAAAGCGAGGCCGCCAGCGGTTTTTCATCGAGCACCGCCAGCTTGCGGCGCAGCGCCTCGACGACGATCTCCGGGCTCGCCTCCGGCGGCAACGCCAGCACCAGCCCGTCGAGCTGCCGCTCGCTGGCCAACAACTCGCGCCAGTCGGCGTAGGCAGGCGCCCCGCCGGCCAGCGCGCTGAACAACTCCGCGCGGCGGCGATCCACGTCGCACACGGCCGCCAGGCGAAACGCATCGTGGCCGAGAATCGTCGGCACATGGCCGGTCTCGGCCACGTCGCCGCAGCCAATCAGCGCCAGTGAAATCATGTCGTGGCCTCCTGTGCCAACCTTCCCGGAGTTTCGTGTAAGGCTGTTTGCGCATCGGCCGCGGACGCGACGGCCAGGCCCGGCGCGTCGGGCCAGTGGGCGGCAAGCATTTGCCGCATGATCGGCAAGACGACGTCCAAGATGGCACGCCCTTTTTCGACGGTAGCTTTCGACGGCTTGCCCCACACGCCGCTGGCGGTGATCCGATCGAACGGAACGCTGCGCACCGTCGGGCCGCCGGAAAGCAGATCGGCCTTCAGCAGCGGCGACGGCGGCGGCTCGCCGTCGTCCACGATGGCGCGGCCATCGACCAGGTGCGGCCGCATCGCGAGCATCAGGCTGGTCTCGAACTCGCACGCGTGCCCCACGGCCGGATACTCTCCTTCGACCAACGGTCGCAATCGCTCGCCGGCCATGCGGAACCACGTGCCGAACACCACTTCGGCCGCCGGCAATCGCGCGGACAACTGCTCGGCGATGACTCCGCCGATCGCCATGTTGCCGCCGTGGGCATTGAGCAAGAAGAACCGACGAAAACCATGCCGGGCGGCCGACTCGATCAGTTGGCCCACCGCCGCCGCGAACGTCGCGTGATCGAGCGTCAGCGAGCCGGCGAATGCCATGTGGTGTTCGCTGCAGCCGGCCGGCAAGCCCGGCATCACCAGCAACTGCCCGTGGCAGGCGGCGTCGAGCCGCTCGGCCAGTTCCTCGGCGATGATCTGGTCGGTCGCCAGCGGCAAGTGGGGCCCGTGTTGTTCGATGGCGCCCAGCGGCAATACGCAGACCGTCTCGCGCGGAACGCCGGCCAGCCGGGGCGAGTTCTGCTCGATCCATTTCATGGGGCGGCTCCCTCCAGCGGCAAGTAACCGACGAATCCGACGATGCGCCACTGCCCGTCGAGCCGGTGCAGGCGATACAGGCTCTGGCCGTTCGCGCGATACCGCTCGCCGCGTTGCAGCGGCTCGTCGGCCAAAAACTGCTTCCAGACTAGCGCCCGATCGCCCGATATCTCGATCTTAGCAAACGATTGCATTCTGTAGAGAAGTTCGCGGTGCGTGCTTTCTACCAGCGATTGCGCGTTGAACCGCGCCGCCATCCGCAGCCAGTCGTCGCGGTAGGCGTTCACCGTGGGATACTCCAGCGTCCAGTCGAGCGGATTGAGCGAACCATGGGCGCTGATCCCCTCGAACCGCTCGTGGCAGAAGTCGCCGTCGCAAATCGACCAGTCGGCCGCCGCGAACGCCTCCGAGTCGCGGGCGACGAGCGCCTCCCAGAACGCATGCCGGTCGGGTTCGACGCGAACATCGTAGGGATTGGCGGCCGGTTTTTCTGCAAGCGCGTCGTGCATGTCAGTAAGTGGGGGTGATTTCCAGGTCGTAGTCCAGCGTCATCGGTTCATCGGCCGGGGCGAGGGCGGCGTCGGCCTTCGCCGCGGTTCTGGCGCTCTGCAGCCAGCAGTAGAAGTAGGCGCCGCCGGCGGCCAGCGCCGCGGCGCCCCACGCGGCAGCAGCCGTCCAGCGAAGCACGACCGACATGAACATCGAGTACACCATCGCAAAGCAAAAAACGACCCCTAACGCTGCGGCAACCAGGTCCCATTGCAGTTCGGCCCGTTGCTGCCGTAAGTCGATGAGCCCCTCCGCCGCAAGCTGCCGGCGGACGCTTCCCCAGGCGCCGGGCGGGCGGACCTTGAGATAAAAACTCCGCAGCGTCTCCGGCGACTCGGCCGGCGTTGCGAGCGCTACGGCGACGCTGCCGATCAGGCCGACGGCCAGCAGCAGCAGCGTCGGCTGCCAGACGCGGCTGTCGGCGGACCACTCGAGGCCAAACCACACGAAGCTCGCCAGCGGCACGGAGATCACCAGACCGAACAATTCGCCCCAGATGTTGAATCGCGACCAGTACCACCGCAGCCACGCCAGCGGCAGGGCCGGTGCGATCATCGCCGCGTTGATAAAGAAGACCCACGGACCGATGTCTTCAATGCCGACGGCCAACAGCGTGCCGAGGACCATCATCAGGATCATCGTCGCCCGGGCCACCAGGATGTGCTCCTTCTCGGCGGCGTGGGGGCGCAAGTGGCGGCGGTAGAAATCGTTTACCACGAACGACGAGCCCCATTGCAGCAGCGTTCCCACCGTCGACATGTACCCGGCCAGCACGGCCGCAATGAGGATGCCGCCGAAGCCCGGTATGCGGTCCGCGTATCGAATCACCAGTTGCGACCAGACGGCGACGGAATTCGCCGTTTCGCCATTGGGTAGGGCCATCACATCGTGGTCGCCCGGAGCGGCCGGCGGATACAGCGCGATGGCCAACACCCCCAGCGGCAGCAGCGGAATCATCCGCACGACCAGCGTCAGCACGCAATTGAACATCTGGCCCAGGACGGCGTGCCGCTCGCTCTTGGCGGCCAGGCATCGTTGGGCGGTCCAACCTTCTCCCGCGCAGGGGCTGCCCGCCAGGAATAGCCCGACCAGCGCCAACGCGAACAACGTCATCGGCTCGACGTAGTCGTTCGAGCCGCTCGACGGCGGCAGGATCTGCCAGAAGTCGCCGTCGCGGTTGGCCATTGCCCGGTCGAGCATCTCCCGGTAGCTGCCGACGTCTTCCACGCCCAAGTACCAAACGACAAACGCGGCGGTAAAGAAAATGAAGAACTGGGGAACGTCGATATAAGCCGCGCCGAGCAATCCGCCGAGGAGCGTGTACGCCGTCGCCACCGCGCCGAACACGACGATGACCTCCAGCGGCGTCCAGCCGATCAGCGGCGCGAGCATCTGGGCCAGCATCGCCGTGCCGTAACCGAGGAAGACCGTCGCCCAGCCGAGGCAGGCGTACAGGCCGTAGAAGCCGCGGAACCGCGCCGCCGCCCGGCCCGAGTAGCGAAATTCCAGCAATTCGCCGGTCGTCACCAGCCCGCTGCGGCGCCACATCTTCGCCCAGAAGATGCCGACCAGCGGCATCCAAATCGGCCAGGCGATCCAGGCGATCTGGTTCAGGTACATGAAGCCGCCGACGTAGAACAGCCACACCCAGCCGCCGCCCGAGTCCGAATACGTCGAAACGTTCGCAAACCCGATGACCCACCAGGGGAGGCTTCGTTCGCCGATGAGATAGCTCTCGGCGCTCTTGGTCGCCGCGCGGGCGAAGTACAGCCCCAGCAGCACCATCGCCGCGGAGTAGAGGGCAATGACGCCCCAGTCGATCGCCGACAATGAGAGGTTGGCCGCCGCGAGCACGATCACGCCGTCCTCCGATCGCTTAACGAGGCGCGGAAGTCGGACAGCCCCAGCAGTGCGAGCGCATCGCGGTGAATCAGCCGTTCAATTTGCTCGGCCGGCAGCGAGAAGCGATCCATCCGTACGTCCGCCAGAGATCGCAGCCCAGCCACGGTCTCGGCGACGGTCGTCACCGGGTAGTCCGTGCCCAGCAGTAACTTGTCCCACACGTTGTATTCCTGGACCAGCATCAGGCTATGAAAAAGCTGCCAAGGCCGGTACACCAGCGCGCTGACGTCGGCGTACAGGTGCGGGTGCTTGCGAATCACCGCGATCGTCTCCCCCTCGTACGGATGCCCGAGGTGAGCGAGAATCATCCTCACTTCAGGAAACCGCCGGGCGACGACGTCCAAGTGCCGCGGCAACGTGCAGTCGATCGGCGCCTTCGAGACGAACGTCGTGCCGGTGTGCAGCAGCACCGGCAGCGCGTGCCGCGAAGCGTACTCCCACAGCGGGTCGAGCCGTTCGTCTTGCGGGTAGAAGCCCGCGTACATCGGCAGCAGCTTGACGCCCCGCAGGCCGTACCGCTGATGCCCCTCGCGGAGCTCGTCCTCCCAGCCGGGCTGCGTCGGATCGACCGAGAGAAAGCCGATCAATCGCTCCGGCGCCTGGCTGACGTACGCGGCCACGTCGGCGTCGTCGACCCACAGGCCCGACAGCCGCGCCTTGCCGCCGAATACGATCGTCGCCAGATCCTCGCCGGGCGGCGCGTTCTCGCAGTAACGGTCGTACGGCGTGAGCAGGCTCACGGCGCTGGCTCGCATCCGCCGCGCATCGGCCATGAACTCCTCGCTGAACGCGCCAGGAGGCCAGCAGTGGGCATGCACATCGACGATCATCGGCCAGCCTCGCTGCTTGTCTGGGTTCCTGGGGGCAGCGGATGTTCATCCAGCTTCAACAGCCGAGCGGCGTTCGCGTACAACACATTGTCGAGGTCGCGGGGGTCGAGACCGGCCTCGAGCACGTTGTCGATGCGTTCCGGCAACAGGCGCCATCCCGCGGCGCCGAAGTCGGAGCCGAACAGGATCTTCTCCGCGCCGCCGACCTCGACCAGGTGCACCAAGTCGCCCGGCCGCGGCCCGCAGAAGCAGCCGTAGAGATTCGGTAAATCGCGGATCAGCTCCGCCGCGGGATTCACGTAATCAGCCGAGCCCGCATGGCCCAGCACCACCGTGGTCTCCGGCGACCAGCGGGCCAGCTCGGCGATCTGGTAGGTGGTCGAGTAGGGCGGCGTGCCGTCGTGAAAGAGCACGGGCGCCCGGTGTTGCGCCGCGACGTGCAGAATCTCCAACATCGTGTCGCGCAGCATGTTCGGGGCGAACGCCTGCAGCCACGGGTGGAACTTCACGCCGCGGAACCGCGGGTTGGCCAAACATCGCTGGAGCTCCTCGACGGCGGCGCGGCCTTGCTTGGGATCGACCGTCGCAAACGGAATGAGCCGATCGGGAAATTCGTCCGCGCGGCGGAGCAGGGCGTCGTTATGCGGCCGGCAGTCTTCGTAAAACCCCATGATCGTGAACACGCAGGCAGCCTCTACCTCGAACCGGTCCAACGCATCGACCGCGTGCGCCGGCGTATCGCACCGCACGTGCAGCCACCGCTCGTCGAGATGGGCGTGAAAGTCGAGGATGCGCGTCATTGTCCGGCACTTCGTGCTAAAGGTGGAACAGGCGCTCCGCGTTGCCGTAGTAAATGGCGTCGCGCTCCGCGTCCGACAGTTCAAGGCGGTCAAGCGTCCGCAGGCAGACGCGGTATCGATTACGCGGCTCGGCGCTGCCGAACAGCACTCTCGCGGCCCCGTGCCGACGGACGATCTCGTCGATGCCGTCTCCCCACAACATCGACGCATCGAGGTACAAGTTGCCGACGCTTCCGATGGCTTCGGACATCTCGAACCACATATCGGCGTAGCCGCCGAAGCCGGCGATGAACGCGACCGACGGGAACCGCCGCGCGATCTCGACCACGGCCAGCACGTCGGCGAAGATGTACGCGCCGGTGCGAATCATGACCGGCCAACCGTACTGGGCCGCGCGCTCCAGCAGCGGAGCGACAATCGACTCGGTGGGAAAGAACCCCTGCCGCAGCGGATCGAGAAACATCCCCACGGCGCCTTGGTCCCGACAACGCAAAAGTTCCTCCAGAGCGGCCGGGCCCCACCACGGGTTGACGCTCGCGAGGCCCCGAATTCGCGGTCCGGCGGTTAACACAAGGTCATTGCCGGCGCGATGATCGACGACCAGGCCGGCGCCCATCGGCCGAGCAATTGCCAGATCGACTCCCGCCGCGTCCATGCGGCGCAGCAGCTCCGCAGGCCGCAGCGACAGGTACGTCTCGTCGCCGAGCATCGCGTGCCCGTCGATGGTTTTCAGCGGTCTACCCACGAGGCGCCACTCCAAATCCAGGCCCGTGCGGAACTGCCACGCGACCCGCGTGGAACTTCAGCGGCGGCTCCACGGCCGACGCCGGATAAAACAGCGCCGCCATCAAGTCGCAGGCATACTGCTCGACCGGAAATGCGCTCAGGCTCGCCGCCAAACAGATGTTCGCCGCCTGGCCGAGGTCCGTTTCCAGGTTCGAGCCGATGGCACAAAGCTTTCCCGCCGCCTGGGCCTTCTTGGCCATCGCCAGCGACCGCGTGAACCCGCCGTTCTTGCCCGGGTAAATCGACAGCACGTCGAACGCGTCGAGGTCCAGCGCTTCGTCCAGCTCGTCCGGCGTGAAGACGGCTTCGTCGGCCATCACCGGCGTATAAATGCGCCGCGTCACCTCGGCCAGCACGCTCAACCGGTCGCGGCGCGTCGGCTGCTCGACGAGCGACAGGCCAAACGGCTCCAGCGCTTCGATCGCCCGCACCGCCTCGTCGGCCGTGGCATGGGCGCCGTTGGCGTCGATCGTGAACGCCGGTTCGTCGCCCAGCCGCTGGCGCACCGCGGCCAGCCTGGCGGCGTCATCGACGCCGGGCGAGCCGGTCTTGAATTTGAGCGTTCGCACGCCGGCGTTCCAGAACTCCACGGCCAGCTCCACCGTCTCCTCCGGCGGGTAACAGCCGATGCTCACGCGGGTCGGAATCGTATCGAGCGGCGGGCGGTCGGCGATCAGTTGACTCACCGACTTCCCTTGCTGCCGCGCCCAAAGGTCCCACAGCGCGACGTCGACCGAGGACTTGGCGAACGAGTTGCCGTGCAGCCGCCGGTCGACGGCCGCAAGCGCCTCGGCCGGGTGGTCGAACGAGTGGCCGACGACCAGCGGGCTGATCAGCGAGTCGATCATCCACTGGGCGGTCTCGGCCGACTCGCCGCTCCAAATGGGCGCCGTGGTGGCCTCGCCGAAGCCGACGCCGCCGTCCCGACCGTACGCGGCGACCACCAGGTAGCGGGACGATTCGTGCCGGCCGAGCGACGACACGATCGCTCCGCGCTGCCGCACGGGATAATCCACGAGTCGGGCTTCAAGCCGCCGTACGACAAAATTCATGCAGCACTGGCCCCACTGGAGGAGACAACCGGGGAACACACCTGAACTGGCTCACCTCGACCGTGGCGGGTGCTCGACCGTCCCGCCCATCGACGGATACGCGAACAGGCGACTGCGCACCCGGGCGGCGATGCCCAGAAACGTCGAGTCGTCTCCCAACTCCGCCATGCGGATATCGACGTTGGCGGCCAGTTCCGGCAGGGCGAAATCGGGCAGCGACGCCCGCAAGGGTCCCACGAGCAACTCGCCGGCCTCGACGAATCGGCCGCCGAGGATGATCCGCTCAGGGTTCAACAGGCTTACGGCATTGCCCAGGGCCACGGCCAGCGCGCGGCCGGCGTCGGCCAGCACTTGCTGGGCGCGAGCGTCGCCGCGTTGAGCCGCGGCGAGCATTTGCGTGAAGTCGTCGCCCGCCGTCTCGCCCCGCGGCGCGATGGCATCCAGTTCCGCGGGCGAGGCGCCCCGCCACAAGGCGGCCAGTCGGGAAGGCGCCAGGTGCGCCTCCAGGCAGCCCCGTCCGCCGCAGCCGCACTTCGGGCCGTCGTGCGAGACCCGCGTATGGCCGATTTCGCCCGCCGAGCCGTCGCGACCGGCAAGCAGGTTGCCGCCTTCGACAATGCCGCCGCCGATGCCTTCCAGCAGCGTCACGAACAGCACATGCTGCGATCCGCGCCCGGCGCCGTAGGCCACCTCGCCCAGGGCTTGCCAGCCGTCGCTGCGTTCAATGAGCGCCGCCAGCCGCGTCGCGCGGGAGAGATTCTCGACGACCGGCACATTGCTCCATCCGGGGACGTTAACGGCTCGGATGGCGCGGCCCGTGGCGATGTCGACCGTGCCGGGATCGGCCGCGCCGACGCCGACCAGATTCATGCCCACTTCGGGCGCTACGCTGACGGTCTGCTTGAGATACCGCGCGATGGTTCGCAGCCGGTTGGCCGCGTCGTCGGTATCGGGAGCATTCCAGCGGCGCTTCCAGTGTACGGCGCCGGCCAGGTCCACCAGCGATGTCGTCACCTGATCTTGATCGTAGTGGACGCACGCCACGCCGAGCCGCCGGAGGTCGAGCTCCAGCAGCGACCGCGGGCGACCTCGCCCGCCGCCGACGGCAGGGGTCACCATGCTTTCGCGAATGACGCCGTCGCTGAGCAAGTCGCCGCAGATATCCGACAGCCGCGATAGCGGCAGCCCGGTGGCTTGCTGCAAGTCGATGCGCGACCGCGGCCCCTCGTGAAACAGGGCCGCGCAGACCAGCGAACGGTTGTACGCCCGCTTGGAGCGCGTGCCGCCGTTGTGCAGCCACATGGGCGCCGACGGCTTCGCCGAGGCGTTCTTCGTGCCGCTGGTTTTCGCCATGCCGTGATGCTCCTCGAACGCTATTGGCGAGCTTTTTGCTGTCTGCCGGCGATGGGGCTTTATTATTACAGGATTGAATATTACTGGACAGGCCGATCGGCGTCGTGCGCCGGATTCGGGCTCTTACCTGCGTTTTTCTGCCGCTGCTTTATCGTACACGCCCGGCGGACCCTGTCAGGAATAAATTTCCAAAAATGTAAAAAAAGTCATTGACGGCCACAGGCTGGGCAGCGTAGCATGCCGGTCGTTGGCTTCATGGGCATCTGCCGCTCCGATCGGGCGCTTCGGCCGGAATGCCGCCGGCGCCGGGTGACGCGAACCGCCGCAGGCGCCTATCAAGCCGCTCCCTGTGCTTATTCCATCGCCTCGTTTTTTGATCGCGGCCGCCCGTCGTTCGTCCCAGGCCCGAAGCGTTTCCGTCCGGGCAGCGCCGCAGTTCAACTCGGACGGCAGGTCATGGCTTGTCGTAACAGCAGCGCATCGCGAAGCGTCGCTTCGGCTTGGTCGCTAAGACGAGCCGCTGCCGCGCGCTCCGTATCAATACGCAGCATTTGAACAGAGAAAGTGTGAGCGTCATTGCGTGTCGAATGACATCGAACCCCCCCGTGTGAGGAGCTTCTCATGACAAGGCGTTCAACCCGGACCTGGCGCCGGACCCTAGCGGCGACATGTGCGCTCGTAGCGACGGCCGCGCCGTGCGCGGCGGTAACTATCAACTTCGAGCCGCCGGCGTACGCGCCCGGCGACGTCATCGGTCAGGACGGCTGGGTCAAAAATGCGTACTACCCGACGCTCAACGGCACGCCAACCATATCGGCCGCATCGCCGCTGGCCGGAACGCAGTCCCTCTCGTACACCCAGACCGTCGCCGGCGGCTTTTCGGACATTAGCAAGAACGACGTCATTCTCATTACCCCGGGCGTACAGGGGACCGACGTGACCGTCTCCTACGTAATCAAGGGAACATCCAATTCGCTCGGCGGGCCCTTCGGCGGCGTGTTTCTCAGCGCCGGCGCGGCCGGCGGCAGCAGTCCCATCTTCGGCCGCATCAACGGCGGCGTCTTCGAAGTCGGCGCCAACCTGGCCATCGACGCCGTCAATGAGTTCTTCTTCGCCGAGGGCGAACGGATCAAGGTGACCTACGAAGTCGACTTCGACAACGCCAGCATGAATCTCATCCTGGAGAACCTCGACTTCGGCGATATCTACTCGCAGACCACTCCCTTCTTCGCCGGCTATGGCGCCCCCAGCGGTCCGAACGGCGAATACGTCGTCGACGTCGGCTTGCTGCTGCGCGGCGGCAATATCCAGATCGACGATATCACGCTCACGGCGGGCGTCGGGCCGCTGGTCACCGACTTCGCCTGGAACGCCCCCGGCTCCGGCAGTTGGAACATCGCCACCAATTGGGACCCGCCCGGTCTTCCCGGCACGGTCGCCGGTCGGCAGCACGTTACGCTCGGCCCCGCCGACTCCCCCACCACGATTTACAACAACTCGACGCGCACCTTGAACTCGCTCGATATCGACAGCGCCCAGCCGTACTTCCTGGCGGGCGCCGGCAGCTTGGGCTTTCAGGCCGACACGTCCGGCCCAGCGACGGCGCCGCCGTCGCTCGACGTCGCCAGCGGCGCTCATCAAATCCAACTGCCCATCGAGCTGCAGGACGACACGACCATTAGCGTGGCCGCCGGCGCCTCGCTCGATTTGAACAACCAGATCGACCTGAACGGCAACACGCTCGACGTTTCGGGCACGGTCCGCATCAATCACTCCGCCATCGGCGGCGGCACGCTAGCGAGCAGCGGGTCCCTGGCCGCAAGCGGCGCCGTGAATCTCGCCGGCAACCTGATTAGCTCCGGCGAGCTGCTGGTCGGCGTCGACGCCGACGGCGCCGATTCGTTCGTAGTCGCCGGCGATGCGATCCTCACGGGCACCGTCAACGTCGCTTGGAGCCCGGCGGCCGCGCCGGTCGGCGCGCTGACGATCCTCACCGCCGGCGGATCGCTGGAGGCCAGCGGGCTGACGCTCGCCCCGGAGGATGCGCGATCCTTCGCGCTCGGCACGGAAGGTAACTCGCTCACCCTCACATTCCTCGGAGCTGCCGTGCCTGAACCCACTACCATCGCCCTGCTCGCCGCCAGCCTGTTAGGCCTCGGCCTCGAGCGCCGTCGTCGTTTCCCGACATCGATGGTCGCCGTCGCGGCGCTGCTGGCGTCGCTGGCCGCCGCGCCCCAAGCAACCGCCATTAGCCTCGATTTCGAACCGCCGACATACGCCGCGGGCGCCTCCATCGCCGGCCAGGATGGCTGGAACGCCAACGCCTACGTGCTGGCCGATCCGTTCTTCGGCGGCGTCGTCAACGGCACGGTCGCCGTCACCGACGCGAGCCCGTTGGCGGGCCTGCAATCGGTCCTCTACAACCAGACGGTTGATCCGCCGACGGCGGGAGGAACCGGCGCCAGCGACGTCGGCCGCGCGGATACCATCACGGCCCGCGAGCATGGCACCCCGGCCATCGATCTGGAAGCGTCGTTCTTGCTCACGGCCGACACGAACTCCGTCGGCGCCGGCTCCGTCGGTTTCTTCCTGGGCGAAGGGGGACGCAGCCCGATCCTGATTCTCATCACCGGCGCCAACAGCGCCTCCGCGGCCGGCGACATTCTCGTCGGCCACGACTTCGCCCTGCCGGACGTCGGCAACTACGCCGGCGGCAGCGTGTTCGAGTTCACCATCGGCGTCGACCTCGATGGCCAAAACTACGAGGCCTTCGCGCGCAATGTCACGGCCGGTACTCCGCAGGTGAAGCTGGACGGCCCGGCGGCAGACGATCGGTTCCCGTTCTTCGGCGGCATTTTCCCCGATGACGGCGACGGCGTAAGCTATACGTTCGACGTCTCGCTGATGCTCCGCAGCGGTACGGGCCGCTTCGACAACATCCAGGTCACGGCGATTCCCGAACCGGCCGCCATGGCGCTAGCGCTGCTCGCCGTCGTCGGCGGCCTGGGGGCGGCGCGAACCCGGCGTCGCGGGCCTGCCACGCGGCTGGCCGTCGCCGGGCTGGTCCTGGCGACGGCGCCCGCCGCAATGGCCGTCAGTTACACCTTTGAAAACCCGCCCTACACGCCGGGCGCGTTGAACGGCCAGCAAGGCTGGGACACCGGCGCCTACATCTTCGCCGATCCGTTCTTCGGCGGCGAGGTTAACGGTACGGTCGAGATCTCCGCCGCCACGCCGCTGGCCGGGGCGCAATCGGTGCGTTACACGCAAACGATCGACCCGGCCGCCGCGGGCGCCACCGGCGGCAGCGACGTCTCCCGTCGCTATGCGGTGTTCGGCGTCGAGGACGGAACCGACGCGGCTGACATCACCGGTTCCTTCCTGCTCCGCGCCGATTCGAACAGCCTGGCCAACGGCCAACTGGGCGTCTTCGTGGGCGATGGCGGCCGAAGCCCGATGTTCATCCAGGTGACCAACGCGAGCGTCTCCGGCGGGACGGGAGACATCATCGTCGGCCACGACTTCGCCGTGCCGACGGTAGGAACGTACGTCGCGGGCAACGTCTACGAGTTCCGCTTCGGCATCGACTTAGACAACCAGAACTACGAAGCGTTCGCCCGCAATGTGACCGCCGGCACGCCGGAGTTCCAGCTTTCCGGTCCCGGGCCCAACGGACGGCTTCCCTTTTTCGGCGGGGCGTTCGGCGACGACGGCGACGGCCAGACCTACACCTTCGACACCTCGCTGATGCTGCGCAGCGGCACAGGGCAGATCGACAACTTCACCGCCGTCGGCGAGGACTTCGTGCAAGCGGTGTGGAGCGGCGGATCGGGCGACTGGGGGGCGAATCCGTCGTGGATTCCCAACATCGTTCCCAACGCCGTAGCCGGCGCCAACGCGCCGCTGGCGATCTTCGGCGACCGCATCACCGCGCCGCAAACGGTGTTCACCAACGCCACGCAAACCGTCAACGGCCTCCGCTTCGACAACGCCAATAAGTACGTCGTCGGAGGCGGGGGCGCCATTGCGCTGAAGGCCAACACGATCGGCGGCACGGTCAATCCGACGATCAACGTCGAAAGCGGCGCCCACGAGCTGCAGGCGGCCGTCAACGTGCTCGACAACGCCACCGTCGCCGTCGCGGCAGGGGGACAGCTCGACTTCAACAACAGCGTCGCCCTGGGCGGCAAAACGCTCGCCACCTCCGGCGCCGTCAACCTGAACGTCGGCGTCAGCGGCGGCGGCTCGATCAATAACTCCGGCACGCTTGGCACCGCCGGCGCCACGCCCATCGCGGCGAATCTCACCAGCACCGGGGCGCTGGCGATCGACCTGGGGCCGACCAATACCGACTACTTCAACATCACCGGCAGCGCGACCCTGTCGGGCGTGCTCGACGTGACGCTGGAGCCGGGCTATACGCCGACCGGCTCCTACACCGTTCTGACGGCCAGCGGCGGACTGAACGCCGCGGGGCTGGTGCTCCATGCCAGCGACACGTCCGCGTTCACCCTGGGCGTTTCGGGCAACAACCTGGTCCTGACGGTGGGCGGCAGCACCGACATTCCCGGCGACTTTGACGACGACGGCACGGTCGACGCCGCCGACCTCGCGCAGTGGAAAGGCGACTTCGGCGTGGACGCCGGCTCCAACGCCGACGGCGACGCCGACAGCGACGGCAACGACTTCTTGATTTGGCAACGCCACTTCGGCCAGACGGCCGCCGCGCCGGCGGCAAGCGCCGTGCCGGAGCCGGCCGCCGCTGCGCTGGCAGCCGCCGGCCTCTTGGCCGCTTCCATCTTTCGGAGGAACAGCCGCGGAGCGTAACGGGTCACAGCGCGGCGTCGCGCGACCGCCGCTCGCACCGACCGGGGGCACGGGCGAGCGGCGCTTTTGGCACACCAAGGAGATTCACGAGGTGCACGGGACGCGGGTACACAACAGCCATCGGAGGCCGGGGGCGGGCGTCGCTCTCCTCGCGTGTTGTCTGATCGCCGGTGCGGCAGGCTGCGGCCAATCGGGGCCTGAGCTCATCCCCGTGAGCGGCAAGGTCACTCTCGACGGCAAGCCGGCCGCCGAGGGAGGCGTGGTGTTCATCAGCGTCGCCAATCCCATGTCGAAGCTGGTCGGCTCGATCCAGTCGAACGGGACGTATTCCATCATCAATCGCCAGGGGCCCGGCGCCCCGGCGGGCGAGTACCGCGTGACGGTCCTAGTGACCGAGACGCCCAAGGACGCCAGCGGCAACTACAACGGCCTGCCGCGCACGCTGAGCAACAAGAAGTTCTCTGACCCCCGTTCGACGCCGCTTACGGTCGAGGTCAAGGAAGAAGCGCCCGCCGGGGCCTACGACCTTGCCGTGACCAGTTGAACGAGCGCTCACCTACCGTCAAATCGAGGAATGCGTCGTGTCGCCCCTCATCGCACGAAAAAAAGCCTTCACCCTGGTCGAGCTGTTGGTCGTGATTGCCATCATCGGCGTGTTGGTGGCGCTGCTGCTGCCGGCCGTCCAGTCGGCTCGCGAAGCGGCCCGCCGCTCGCAGTGCACCAACAACCTGAAGCAGATCGGCCTGGGCGTCCTCAACTACGAGTCCAGCAAAAAGGAACTGCCCTACAACCGCTACAGCGGCAATTACGGCGTGCCCGATTCCTTCTGGGGCGGGCCGCAGGTCAACGGTCCCGGTCTGCCGTGCCGCGCGTGGAGCTGGCTGTCGACGATTCTGCCGCATATCGAGCAGCAGGCCGTCTTCCAGCAAGGCAAGATCCCCGAAGCGCCGATGCCCAACAACCCCGCACTCGAAGCGGTCATCCCGGCGCTGCAGTGCCCCAGCGACGAGCTGGCCGACTACAACCCGCTGGCGCGCGGCAACACCTGGTACGTCAAGGGCGTGCGGAGCATCGGCATGACCAACTACGACGGCGTCATGGGCGCTCAGTCGAACGTGCCGCTGTTCTTCAACGACAACGTCGAGGGGGGCGGCAACGAGCCCTGGTTCAATGGCAACGGCGTCATGGCGATCTTCGCCTGGCAGAATCCGCTGGGCATGGAAAACGTCGAGGACGGCACGAGCCGCACGCTCATGGCCGGCGAGCAAGCCTTCGAAATCTCGCGGGCCAGCTGCGGCGTCGACGGCAAGTGCTACGGACTGGGCTACGCGTGGTTCCATAGCGTCGAGGCCAGCGCCACCGCGGCGATTCCCCCGAACTTCGCCGTGCCCGGCCAGCCCATTATGGATCCCAATGTCGACACGTTCCCCTATCGCTCGCAGTTCGGGTTCAACAGCATGCACCCCGGCGGGCTCCACTTCGTCTACGTCGACGGCTCGGTCCATTTCATCAACGAAGACGTCGAGCTGGGCGTCTATCACGCCATGGCCACCATCCGCGGCGGCGAAACGCTCGAGCAGACGCCCTGACCCCTCCAGCTTCCCCGGGATGTGCGCCCACGCTCGCGGCAGGTTTCGATTCCATCGGTTGCCGCCGCGTGCTGACAGTGCTCCATGACTTCGGCGCCAGCCTCCCCTCCAGCCAGCCCTGAGGCCACGATGATCCTCAACTTCCTTCGCCTCGCGTTGTCGTCGGCCGCCTTAATCGCCCTGTTGGCGGCGTCGCCCGTCGCCGCGACCGACGAGCCGAGCTTCGAATCCGCCAAGAACTGGTTTCCCCCGCTCCGTAACGTCTGGACGCCCGTCGGGCTGAAGAACCATCCGTTCCGCTTCACGCTCTTGTACAACGGCACGGTCGTCGCCGAGCCCCATCCGTTTCGCGGTTCGATGCACGGGCCGACGAAGCAATACCTCGATCCTTTCGCCGGCCAGGGCGTGCAACTGACGCTGACGCCCTCGTTCGACGGGGCCCTGCCCGCGGCCATCGGGCATTCCTACCAGCTCAGCAGCCGGCCTGACGGCGGCGTCGGCATGCAGTCGTGGAACGACGCCCACGCGGCGCCGGTGCTCGCGACCCGCTGGCCGATGAATCACCGCTCCGGCAGCACGGGCGTCGTACTGCGCGAAGAGGTCTTCGCGCATACGCCAGGCGGCAAGCCGATCAAGACGGGCAAGGAACCGCTGTACTTGTGGATGCGGCTGTCGGTCGAGCATGTCGATCCGCTGCTGGCCGCTCCGAACGCCATCATGATGATTCACATCGGGCAGCCGCACGTCGGCCGCAGCATGTGGCACGAAGAGAACCTTACGGTTTATCCCGATCAAGCGAACTACCCGCGCGTCCTCACCCGCGACACGTATCAGAACGGCCCGCTCTCCTGCTGCCGGTTGGTCGAGCCTGACGGCCGCGTGCGGCTGGTCGGCATGCTAGCCGCCGGCTCGGCGATGCTCGAGGAGCGAACCGCCGGAAGCCGCGACTATTTCCTCAAGGTCGATCTTCCCGCCGTCAAGGGAACGCACATCGACCTGCTCATTCCCATGATCCCGGGCGATGCCGACGCGGTTCGCCAAGAAGCCGACCTCGGCTACGACGCGGCGCTGGCCGAAAGCGACGCCTACTGGGCGGAGCGCCCCGCGACGGCGGCCGTCTTCGACACGCCAGAGCCGCAGGTGAACCGCGCCGTCCGCCGGATGGTGGAAATCGCCCAGGTAGTCAGCGAAACCAACCCCGAAACCGGCGAGAAAGCGCTCCTCACCGGCAACTGGAACTACGACACGCTCTGGCCGACGCCCGCCTGCATGGCGACCCACATGCTGCTGGATCACCTCGGCTATCACCAGTTCGTCGCCGAGAATTTGGCGATCTTCCGCAATCACCAGGGGACGACCAAGCCGCCTGGCGCCGCCTACACGCTCCATCCCGGATACCTGGGGGCGCCGAAGCAGCTCAGCTCCATCGACTGGCTCACCGACCACGGCGCCGTTCTCCACGCCATGTCGCAGAACGCGCTGTTGTCGGGCGACGAAAAGATTCTCCACGACTCGCTCGAGGCGATCGTCAAAGGCTGCGAGTTCCTCCGCGACGCGCGCACCAAGATCAAGCACGACGGCGTACCGGGCGTCCTGCCGCCGGCCGTCTCCACTGATACGGGCGTGCCGACGCAAGCCGTGTGGAACATCGCCTGGAACTACAAGGGTCTCGATTCGGCCGTGCGGCTGTTGCGGCGGGTCGGGCACCCGCTGGCCGACGAGTACGAAGCCGAGGCCCGCGAGTTCAAGGACGTGTTCGTCAAGGCGTTCCGCGAGCGCACGGCCACGATGCCGACCTGGACGAACGACGCGGGCGTCGAGCGACGGCTGGTTCCCACGGGATTGTCGGGCGAAGAAATCCTCGGCCATCCGTTCTTTCTCGACGCGGGGCCGATGGTCCTGGTCTATGCCGGGCTGTTCACGGCCGACGACCCGCTAATGAAGGATTCGGTCGCCTACTACCGCGAAGGACCCGACGTGAAGCTCTACGACCCCCGCGGCAACATGCACCAGCGGCCGATCCTCACCCATGAGATCTCGACGTGCGAACCGTGTTACAGCTTCAACATCCTTTGTTCCTGGCAGTTGGGCGACCGGCAGCACTTCCTGGAAGGCGTCTATGCGCTGCTGTCGGGGGCGTTGTCCCAACAGACCTTCAGCGGCTGCGAGCATCGCCATGGCATCTGGAGCCTCCCGGCGCCCGGAGCGCTGATGTTCTACGCCATGAAGCTGTCGGTGATCGACGATGTGCTCCATCCGGACGAGCTCCACTTGCTGCGCCTGGTTCCCAAGGCCTGGGTCGTGTCCGATTACCGCACCCGGCTGGAGAACATCGCCACGCAGTTCGGGCCCGTCGATCTGGCGTTCCAGCTTCGCGACGACGGCAAGACGCTGGACGTGAGCTTCCACGGCGATTGGCGGCATGCACCGCAGCGGATCGTGCTGCACGTCCCGCCGGAACTGGCCGTCAGCAAAGTCGTCGTCAACGGCCAGGAACATGCCGCCGTCGAAGCAATCGAGCTGACGCCATGAGCCGCCGATAGCGATGGCTCGTCATTTCCCCTGCGGTTTTTGCTTTACGAACGCACATGCCAATTCACACGCTCGGCCTGCCCTGTTTGCTAATCGCGACCTTGCTGTCGGCGTGCTCGACGCCGAGCGCCGCAGAGCCGCTGGCACTTCCGGCGACGTTCGATTTCACGGCGGCGGAACTGCCGGAACAGTGGGAAGTCGTGCAGCCAGACGGCACGAGCGTCGCGGCGAAAGACCGGCTGCTGGCAATCCAGTCGCCGGCCGACCGCCACGCCGGCGTCCGCCGCACGCTGGGCGTGGACAACGTCACGGTGACCGCCCGCATTCACGACGCGGCCACGGTGTACCTGGCCTGGGACGACCGCACGTTCGTCGGTACGGGCAAGATTTCGCCGACGCCGTTCGCCCGCTTCCATAGCATCGACGCCGCCGCCGGCCGAACCACCGACGTGGATCACACCGGCTGCCCCGGCTATGCGGCCCACCTGATGCGCATTCAGCTTGGCCAGGACTGCATTCGCTTCCAATACGCGGCCGGCGATGGCCCGCGGCAATGGCGCACGCTGCGCACCATCGAGCGGAAGGCCCAGTACGCCGGCCCGCCGGCGCTGGTGGTCGTCGGCAAGAACTTTGGCATCGCCCAGAACGCTGCGACGCTCGTTCCTACCGATTCCGTGGGACGCGGCAACCGCGGCTTGCTGGCCCGCGTGGAGATCGAAGCGACGCCCGCCGACGCCCTGCACATGAACGACGACGAGCGGCGGTGGCTCACGGAGCCCCGGCTCGATCCGGTTGCCCAGCTATTGGCCGACGGCCAGCGCGATCCGACCTTCGAGGAGGTTGCCCGTTACCACCCGGAAATGAAGTTCAAGCGGGAAATCGTCGGCGTGCCGGGACACCCGCTCGATATTGGAACCGATTGGCTCGGCCGACTCGACGCCAGCCCGTGGGAAGGCCCTGTGGCGTGGTTCGAAATCGGCGACGAGCGGGCCCCGTTCGCCGACAAACCTGAAAGCGTCCGCCGCCGGTTGCTGGACGGCTACGTGCCGATCGTCACGCTCAACTCCCAGCGCGAGGAGGTCGACTACGAAATGACGGTCTTCGGCTGGGCGGACGATTTCAGTCCCACGGCCGACCTTTACGCCTACGTGCGCCTGACGGCTTGGGCCGGCGGCGAGACGGCCAGGCTGCCCAAGACGATCGCCCTGGCAGGCCGGGATCACAAGCAGGTAGCGCTCGCCCCCGCGGCGTCCCCCGCCGGCGCGATGACGCTGTGTCTGCGATTCAAACACCCGAACCCGCAGACGGCCGAGCAGATCTCCGAAGCGGAGTTCGAGGCCGCCCGCGCCCAGGCCGAGCGGGCGTGGCGCGACCTCTTGGCGAAGTGTGCGTCGTTCAAGCTGCCGGATGGCCGGGTCGACCAGGCGTACCGGGCGTGGCTGGCGTACTCGATGTTGAACGCCGACCGGGTCGACGGGCAGCTTCGCATCCACGACGGCGCGGGGTTCTACGACCTCCAGTTCGGCTACAGCGTCGCGCTGCATGCCATGGCGCTCGACCTGTACCGGATGCCGGAGTATGTAGCCGACGTCCTGGCCGCCCAGGTCCGGCTGCAGAAGCCCGACGGCCACTACCTGCAGGAGTGCGGACTTCCCGACCATGGCGGCTTCACGCTGTCGCTGGCGACCCACTACCTCGTCACCAAAGACTCGGCCTGGATGAAGGCCCATGCCGAGCCGCTCAAGCGGGCCTGCGAGTGGATCCTCGCGCGCCGGGCGGAAGCCCCGGCCGAGGGGATGTGCCGCGGGCTGATCAAATTCCGTCCCTACAACGACTACAACGATCCGGTCTTCAACTACCAGGGAAACATTTACTGCTGCCAGGGGCTTGAAGCCGCGGCCGCCGCGCTCGGCGACGTCGGCGATGCCGACGCCGCGCGGCGCTACGCCGCCGAGGCCGTCAGCTATCGGCAAGACATCCTCGACTCGATGGACGCCGCGACCATCGTTCGCGACGGCGTGCGCATGATTCCCATCGAACCCGACACCCACCGGCTGCTCAAGCTGACCAAGTACCGCGGCGGCGAGTACTACGGACTGGTGGCCAGCACGCTCATGGAGAACGAGTTTTTCGCGAAGGACGATCACCGCGCCGACCTGCTGATTGGCATGCTGGAGAACCGCGGCGGGCTGGCGGCCGGCGTCTGCGAATTCCAGGAAGGCATCGACCACGCCTACGCCTGCGGCTACCTCATGAACCGGCTGCGAGCCGGCGAGATTCGCAAAACGCTGCTGGGATTCTGGAGCTTCATGGCCTACGGCATGAGCCGCGACACGTACTCGCCGGTCGAGGTGACGCTCTACAAGTCGGGCGACAATCATTACACGCTGCCCCACACGTACTCCTGCACGCAGCAGCTTCGGCTCCTGCGCTGCCTGCTGCTCGACGAAGAAGACGGCGACCTGGTAATCGCCCGCGGCGTTCCCAGCGCCTGGCTCGAACCGTCGAAGCGGATTGAAGCGATGGACGCTCCGACGCTGTTCGGCCCGGTGAGCTTTCGCATCGAGACCAAGGACTCGCGTACCGCGTTGATCCGAGTCGATCCGCCGACGCGCACGCCGCCGCGCGAAATCCGCATCCATCTTCGCCATCCCGCAGGCTGGGCCATCGCCGCGGCGAAATCGTCCCGCGGCCCCGAGCCGGCGATCGACGGCCACGTGCTGCGACTGGCGGGGCTGGCCGAACCTGTCGACATGACGGTTGAATTCGCCGCATCGAACTGACGCCATGCACGCCGCCCTGCTTGTATTACTGGCGCTTGTCCTCATGAGCTGGCCGCCGGCATGCGCCGCCGAGTCGTCGGACGCGACGCTCCCGATCATGGCCTGGGACTACGCCGACGACGAGTCGACGCTGCGGTTGATGGCCGACTGCGGCGTC
Source organism: Planctomycetota bacterium (assembly GCA_003576855.1). GTDB lineage: Bacteria > Planctomycetota > Planctomycetia > Pirellulales > Lacipirellulaceae > Lacipirellula. The sequence goes on along the minus strand of QEVI01000008.1, from coordinate 9,875 downwards.
AACCTGGTCGCGTTCGCGCCGCCCAGCGCGCTGGACGCCTGTGCCAAAGCGGGCGTCAAGGCAATCGTCTACCAGCCAGGAGTGACGCCCGACTGGGACCAGCCGTTCAAGTTCGAGCCCGCCGCGGACGTCCTGCGCGGCCTGATCGCGCGGGTGAACGATCATCCGGCAGTCTACGGCTACCACATCAAGGACGAGCCCGACCCCAGCCAGTTCGCCGAGCTCGCCAAGGCCGTCGCCCTGGTGAACGAGCTAGCGCCCGGCAAGTGGCCCTACATCAATCTGCCTCCCGGCATGGGCGAGGGCTATGACGGCTACCTCGATTTGTTTGTGAACACGTGCCGGCCCGACATTCTCTCCTACGATAACTACCCGGTCGGCCAGGACGGCAGTTTCTCCTACGGCTTTTGGGCCAACATCGCCCAGGTCCGTAAGGCCGGCCTGCGGCACAACCTGCCGTTTTGGACGATCGTGCTCAGTTCGGCACACCTCACCTACGGCGAGCCTTCGGAAGCCCACCTGCGCTTGCAGGCTTGGGGCTCGCTGGTCTACGGCGCTCGCGGCGTGTGTTATTACAAGTTCATCAGCCGCAGTTTGCCGATCCTCGACGCGCCGGATCTCGGCGACTGGCGCAACGGGCCGCTCGACCAGTTCGGCGAAAAGACGCATGCCTGGTCCTGGATGCGCAATCTGAATCGTCAACTGCAAAACGTTGCACCGATTTTCCTAAAACTGAAGTCGGACCGCGTCTATCACGTGGGGGAAGTCCCCCAGCAGAACGAGGGGATCACCGGCGACTCGCTCGTGAAGGGACTTCGCGCGGGCGAGGCGTTCATCGTCGGCGACTTCACTCACCAGGACGGCTCGCGCTGGGTGATGATCGTCAACAAGCACCTTCGCAACTCCGTGCAGTGCCTGCCTGACTTCCGCCAGCCGGCTGCCGTCGAGTACGTGTCGCCCATTACCGGCGAGTTGAAACCCTTTCCTGAACCTTGGTACTGCCTCGCGCCCGGCCAAGGCGTGCTGCTGAAGCTGACGCCGAAACCCGAGCCCGCCAGCGCCGACTGACCCGCCAACGCCGCGCATCGCCAACAGCGCGCTCCCCTTCGCTTCGAGGACGCTTGCCATGAACCGACTGCCTTGCTTGCTTGCATCCGCACTGTTGCTGTGGTCCGCTGCCGGGCGGGCGCCGGCCGTTGCCGACGAGGCCCTGCACGTGACGCTCGGCAAGGAGGCGGCGCCGACGGTTTACCTGTGGCTGGAAAGCTCGCTCGCGCGGGTGTTCCCGCAGACCCAACCGGGCGCCGCGCGGCTCGAGCTGCTCGCCCCCCGCAATGGCACGGTTTCCTTCCAGGCCTGCCTCCGCAACGAGCGCGATTACACCCTCCGCGTCGACGGGGCCGTCGAGGGCGCCGACGACCTGGCCGGCCGCACCCGCCTGGTCGGCCTCGTGCCGGCGCCCCACCACACCAACGGCACGACGGCCGCAGAACTCGACGGCGTCGGGCACATCCCCGGCCTGGTCCCCGACCCGCTGTACCCCGAAACGAAGACGCTCATCGGCCAGCATGAAAGCCGTTCCTACTGGATCACGCTGCGAATCCCGGCCGACGCCGAGCCCGGCAAGCGGGAGCTGAAGTTCCGCTTTTACCTCGGCGATCACCGGCAAGAGTTCGTGCTGCCGGTGTCGCTGGAGATTAGCCCGTTTATCGTCAAGCCGCGCGAGAACTTCCCCGTCACTCACTGGTGGCGCGGCGAGGCGACTTGGGACCACTACAAGACCGGCATGTTCGAGGACGAGCGGTGGTGGCAGCTTACCCGCGACCAGTTGAAGAACATGTACGACCACGGCTCGAACGTCGTCTACGTGCCGATGTACTTCAATCGTCGCGAGACGTTCAAGCGGCCGTGCCAACTGCTCGTCGTCAACGAGCCGCAGCCCGGCCGCTACGAGTTCGATTGGAAGCTGGTGAAGCGGTTCGTCGACCTGTGCCGCGAGATCGGCTTTCGCGAGTTCGAGTGGCCCCACATGTGGATCTACTGGGGCGTCGAGAACCCGATGCGGATTTACACCAAGGCGGACGACCGGTACGTGATGCTCTGGCCGCCCGAAACCAGCGCGTTTTCCGACGTCTACGTCAACTACCTCCGGCAGTTCCTCCCTGAGTTCCACGACTTCCTGAAGCGCGAAGACCTGCTCGGCTGCTCGTACTTCCACCTTTCCGACGAGCCGGGGGCCGGGCAGCATGTCGAGAACTACAAGCGGGCCCGCCAAATCCTCCGCGAGCTGGCCCCCTGGATGAAAGTCATGGACGCCCTCAGCGACATCGACTACGGCAAGCAAGGACTCACCGACATTCCGATCCCGATGGTCAGCGCCGCCCAGGCGTACATCGAGGCCGGCATTCCCCACTGGGTCTACTACTGCTGTTCGCCCTCCGGCCCGTGGCTGAACCGGTTCCTCGACACGCCGCTGGCGAAGATTCGCATGTCGGGCTGGCTGTTCTACAAGCTCCGCGCCCGCGGGTTCCTCCACTGGGGCTTCAACTACTGGCACGCGTTGGAGCAGGAACGCTCGATCGATCCGTTCACCGAGCTGTCCGGCGACCTGTGGCCCGGCATCCCCTACGGCGACCCGTTCATGATCTACCCCGGCCCCGACGGGCCGATCGACTCCCTCCGCTGGGAAGTCTTCGCCGAGTCGTTGCAGGACTACGCCATCCTGCAAACGGCCGGCATCGATCCGGGCGACGCGCTGCTGGAGGACATCAAGACCTACGGCGAGTTCCCCAAGAACCGGCAGTGGATCGAAGAGAAGCTGCGACGCATCCTGCAGGCCGGCGCCGCCGAGCCGAGCGCAACCGCCGCAGCCGCCGCCGAGTAGCACCGCTGAGACCCCCGCCAGCCGCGGCTCAACGCGCCGCCGGAGCGGCGCCCGAGGCGTCGTCTAATCTCGCGGAGCGAGATTGCTACGTTCGTTTCGACGGCAGCGGCGTCCATCCGCAGCGCTGCATCGCGGCGCGCCCTGCACAACCATGCCATGCCGGTCTGCATAACCGTCGCTAGGCTTCGATTGCGGTGAACGGAGCTAGCAGGTTCTCCGTCAGCGGACGCAGACCCTCGAGTTCCCCCAGCGCCCTATCCCGCGTAGCGCTCGCCTCGTCCTTGAGACTACTCAAGGCATCGCCGCCCCAGCGCGTTCCACGGGCCGACTCCATCGGACTTGTCGCCGATGCAGGCGGCCGTTGCGTCGCTTCGACCAGGCGTACGTCGCGGCGGATCGGCGCTGCAGCGTCCGACGCCAGGGCGACGTCCCTCCAGTAATTCCGCAGCGCCAGCGCGTAGGCGGCGCGGACCTGATCCGCCGGGATTGCCCCGTCGCGATTCGCGCGGCCTGCCGCTTCGGCCCCCGCCGCGGCGAGTGCTGCACTCATCTCCGGCCCCGCCGCCTCGGCCAGCGGCGCCCCGGCGATGTCAATGTAAAACGACATTTGCGGACCCGCCGCCGAAATGCTGCGGATCGTAAACGGGCTGCTCGCGCCGTCCGACCACTTCAGGGCGACGTCATAGCCCGTCGCCGGCTGGCTGCCGTCCCACAGCGCCAGCAGGTCGTTAAACGGCGGGCCGTACACGGGCCGAATCATCCGGATCGCCCGCCGGCCCCAATCGCCCGCGGCTACCCCGTTCCAACTCGTAGCATCGACGCCGCTGGGCGCGGGCAGGCTTCCATACGCGGCCGGATCTTCGATCACCTGCCAAATGGCGAGTCCGCGGTCCGGCAGGATGCGATCGAAGCCGGCGCCCGGCCACCGGTTCTCGACGATAAAGTACTCGCGAGGCCGACTACGCGGGTCGGCCAAAACCACCACCTCGCCGCTCGACTCCACGTCGCGCAACTGGGTCCAACCGCTCGACAGCGCTTGGTGCGGCGCGAGCCAGCCCAATCGCAGCTTGTGCACGGGGTCCAAATGCGCAGGATCCCTGGGCGACTGGTCCATGATCGAATACCGCCCCGCGGCGTAAGGTTGAAAGAACGTGAAGTACATATCGGCCGCGTCAAGAAACAGGTGGCTCAATTCGTGAGCCGCCAGGCCCATGCTGACCGGTGCGCCGATATAGGCCTCGGCGATCAGCGTGATTTTCACGCCGTCGACGATCAACGGCTCAACGACGGGCAACTCGCGGCCGACGACTCCCCGCACCGTCCCGAACGGACTGTTCTGCGGAATCACCATCAAAATGCCCAGCTCGTCGGGCATCACCGTGCCGTCGCCGTTGGCGTCGTACAGGCTATAGTCGAACGTCGCGTCGGCCAGGCGGATGGCCTCGGCCCATTTCTTGCTGTGGCCGCCGATCCACCCGTCGCCGGAGTTGGGGTCGTGCTGCCAATAGTCCTGCCACGGGTTAAGTGCATCGTACCACCCGGTAAAACCGGCGTTCTGGATCGTGAACTGCCCTCCGGAGTTCTCGAGGAAGTATTGCTTTACGCTGTCGCCGCTGCCGTAGAGCAGATCATATACGTCGTCGGTGCTCGGCGCCGGATGCTCTGGCCGGTGCGGATCCCACAGGATCGTCAGCAGATTCGCATTGTTCCGCACTGGTTCGAGCGCGCCAAACTTCGCATCAAGATCGGGCAGGGCGTTGGCGGCGGCGATCACCGTAAGCGAGCTGTCGTAGATCCGTCCGGCCGCGTCCGCATCGACGGCCCACTGGAGCTTCACGTTGTGGCTGCCCGGTGCGACGTTTTCGCGGACAAACGTAAACGAGCGCGTCTTGGTCGATTCGTTGTACGCCAACACCACGTTGCTTACCGGCGCCCCGTCGACCACGGCCTGCACGAACATCCGCTTGCCGGCGGTGACCGTCGCCCACTCCGCGCTGAAGGCGATCGCCAGGTTGCTGGTGTACTGCGTCGTTATCGTCTTCGACATGCCGGGCACGTCGACATAGCCGGTCGAAGTCGTATCGACCGGGGCGCGTTGCAGGTGGACGCCCGCCACGAGGCTTTCCTCCCCGCTGGCGGGAGCGGCGACCGCCACGAGCGAACTATCGTAGATCCGGCCCGTGCCGCCCGAGTCCATTGCCCACTGGACCTTGACCGTGTGTCGGCCCGGCGCCAGGCCTTCCCGCAGAAAGGTAAACGATCGCGTTTGCAGTGACTCATCGTATGCGAAGGCGACGTCGCTCACCGCCGCGCCGTCCACGACGGCCTGTACGAACATCCGCTTGCCGGCCGTGACGCTCGCCCACTCGGCGCTGAAGGTGATCGCCAGGTTGCCGGCCTGCTCCGTCGTGACGGACGTCGACATGCCGGGCACATCGACATAGCTCGTCGAAGTCGTCTCCACGGGAGCGCGCTGCAAGCTGACGCCGGCCACCACGGCGTCGCCCCCCGCGGCAGCTCCGGCGACGACGGCGAGCGAACTGTCGTAGACCCGCCCCGTGCCTCCCGCGTCGACCGCCCATTGGCACGTGACCGTGTGCGAGCCGGCGCTTACATTCGCTGCGAGGAAGGTGAAGGACCGCGTTCGAGGCGCGTTGTCATAGGCCAAGACGACGTCGCTTACCGGCGCGCCGTCCACGACGGCTCGCACGAACAGCCGCTTGCCGGCCGTGACGCTCGCCCACTCGGCGCTGAACGTGATAGCGAAGTTGCTGGTCTCGGTATTCGTGACGACCGTGGACATCCCGGGGATGTCCGCGTACTCGGTGGAAGTCGTCTCGACCGGCGCCCGCTGCAGATTCACGCCGTCAACCTGGCCGCTCGGCTCGATCACCCACGTTCGGCCAAGGTTGGTCTGCCAGTTCAGGAAGTCCGCTCCATCGACGTCGCCGTCTCCGTCGCCGTCGCCGTTGGAGTAACTGGCGCCGACGGCCACGCCGAAGTTCGACTTCCACACCGTTAAGTCGCCGGCGTCGATCAACCCGCTGGCGTCGAAATCGACGGCCAGCAGGCATCGCGGTTCCATCAACTCAAAGGCGAGCCTTCGACTTGCCCGGCTGCCCTCAGTACAGCATGTCGGGTGTGCACCTATCATGACTATGCCCCTTACGAGATTGCGGCGCAACCCGAAGACCAACGCCTCGCCCACGCTGGGTGAGGCGTCTTCCGCCGCAAATGGTCTTCGTCCTAAGTCATGCCGCGGCCCCGCGCCAGCGAGGCGACTCATCACATCTGGCGCTAGTGGCTAATAACGCTTGTCGGGGCGTGCGCAGCAAACGCACTGTAGTGCTCTCGCTCAGCGAAAGGAGTCTCATCTCGCGGGAGCGAGATGACTACGTAAAACAAGCCCTGCGCCGCAAGCCCGCCCGTATTCGCGTCTCCAGGCCGCGGAGCGATCTGGCTGGTCCGCCACGACGAGGGTTATCGACCACTACCAGAATTCATGCACCGCCGCGGCGCCATTCAACGGGCGACAGCCAAGGCGGGGCCAGGCGTCGATACACCGCCAGCGGCAATAGCGCGCTTATTCAACGTCGAGTGTGCCAGCGCTGCACACCCGCCGCCGCCAAAGGCGATCCAAAGAGCACAGTGCACACGAGTCCGCACATCACACGGCACAGACCGGAGAAGTCGGCGGAACTGCGCAAGATTGCAGCAGATTTGTCGAGTTCTCTCGCGTACGTGCTCCCGCGGGCCGGACAGTTGGCAGCGCCATCGTCGGCAAGCCGCCTGCGCCACCCATCTCGCGCGCTTCACCGTTACCCATGTCACTGTTCAGCGGCGTTTGGCGATTCCTTGGCAGCGGCCGGGCAACCGGCCAGTTCATTGCCGGTTACACGCCATCATGATCAGGAGCAACCATGGGCGCGATCTTGAAGATCTACGAGCGGCACGGAAGGCCCATGATGAACGAGTACAAGGACGAGAAGTACAACCCAGCCGTTGACAAGCTCACCTATCCAAATGGCAAGGGGCGCAGCTTCTATATCGAAGGAGATCTGATCCTTACTGGGACGATTACGCTCGACGAGCTACAGCGGTGCTATCCCGATGTGTGGAACGCGATGAACGGCGAACCCGCCGCAATGGACCCGTTGCTGGAACTCGCGCTGTTGTTCGTCGGGGTGGAACAGGCTCAATACCCGACGGCCTGGGTGATACAAAAAATCATCCCGACGCAGCCCGGCGACGGCGCGCTATGGATGCAGAAGGTGCTTCTGATGGACCAAAGCCCGCCCATCCCCTTGGGGCATCCTGTGCGTTGGAGTCTCTATGGGCGTACGGGATTCGACGACTTGGGATTCATTTGGCGCATGCGGACGATGGCTAGCGATCTGAAGCCATTCACGGAGGCTGCGCAGTTCATCGCCGAAACCGGTGCGTCTTTCGGCACGGCGTCGATCGGGAAAGCGATCTTCAAGAAAATAAAGCGCAAGCTGGTTAGGGCCCTGGTTCGTCGCGGTCTGGTGCGCCTGCTGCGGTTGCTGGCGAAGGCGCTCGTCGGCGTCGTCCCCGAAGCTACGCAGGCGGCCGTGTTGGCTTTTATCAAAGAAGCCGCCAAAGAAGTGCGGGCCATCCGCGCGGAGGACCGGTTACGTGCGTTCACTGGCCAGGCGGAGCCGGTGAACCGCGCAATAGCAAAGGGCGCAACCGCCGCCGCGGCCGCGCTGGTCGCCTCCCTTGTCGACGCCACGCGGGAGACTGTTTTCAAAAGAATCGACGGCTTCGTCGCGCCCGCGCTCGGCATGGGCCAGGAGATCATCAAGGCGAAAGTGAAGGGTTACTTGTACAAGCGGGTGATCGCCTTGTTCACTACGGATACTTTTGGCGCCCTTACCGAATTGCTAAAGCGCGCTACGTTGGCGTCGCTAGCCAAGAACGGCGAGTTCGACGAAGCCAAGTTCGCCAGAGAGCTGTCGAGCGGGCTATTGGATCAATGCAAGACAATGTTCAAGCGATTCGTGCTTGAAATGCCTGAGGCGATCGTAGACGACCTGGTCCAGTTGGTATACGCCTGACGGTCAATGTCAAAGTCAGAAGGCGGCAGCGACGTTTGCAGTTCGTTCCGCTCGAGCCAAGCAGTCCTCACGCTCCCGCGAGAGGCGATCCCTCCTCTTGGCTCCAGCCAGGGGCCACTGCACTCGCCCCCCCGTTTTGGGCGGGAAATCTGGATTTGATTGCTGCTTCGCGGCGCTGCTGCTACCGTGCAGCGGGGCCCGCTGGTGGCGTACGATGGCACGCTCCGCATGCTTTTCGCGATGGTAGCCGTAGCGGAGTAGACCACGGGCTCAGAACTTGGCGGTGGACTATGCGCCGTTCTCGCTGCGCAATCGTCGCGATCGACGTCGGGATCAGGGCGGCGGCCTGCGTCGCCCTGCTATGGCCGGCGACCGCCGCAGCCGCCTTGCTCGGCCGCTGGTCGTTCGATCGCGACTACTCCGATAGCAGCGGCCACGGCCATGATTTCACACTGGCGGGCGGATCGGCGCCGCTGGTCGCCGGTCGGTTCGGCCAGGCCGTGTCGCTGGACGGCGTATCGTCGCGATTGGTGAACCAGGCCGGCCAGCTCGTCGCCGGCCAGCAGTCGTTCACGCTCGGAGCGCACGTGTTGTTCCGCACTCCGCCGGCCGGCGCCGGCGAGGCCGCCATCCTGGGCGACGTCAACCACGGCGGCGGGATCGCCTACGCCGCCGACGGGCGGGTTCGGGCCTTCGCCGGCGGAGCCTCGCCGTACGCCGCGAGCCCGGCGGCGCTCTCTCCGGGCGTCTGGCGGCACATCGTCGAGACGTTCGACGCCAGCGCGCAGACGACCCGGCTGTTTATCGACGGCCTGCCAGTCGCCACGCGAACGGGCGTTGTGAATCCCGCATCGATTGACGTGCTCGCGATGGGCCAACGCGGCCCGGGCTCGCCCGTGCTGGACGGCCTGGTGGACGAGGCGTTCCTGTTCGACGAGGTGCTGCCGGACGCCCGCGTTGCGGCGCTAGCCCAACCGCAGCCGGCGCCGGCCCGGTTCTGGATTTCCCGCTCGGCCGTCGATCCGGCGGCGGGGTACGTCGGGCCGTCGGGATCGCTCGAGGTCGATCTGCTCCGCCCCGCCAGCGCGGCGCAAGGCGAGTACGCCGCCTTTCACATCTGGGCCCAACCCGGCCGCGATGCGGCGGGCTTCTTCAAGCAACTGCAAAACCTCTCGCTGAACATCGTCGCCAGCGACGGAAGCGCCGCGGTCGTCGACGTGCTGGACAGCGTGCGACTGGTCAACCCCCGCTTCGACGTGGACGACCAACCAGGTTCCGACGTGAGCCGATTCAGCATGGCATACGATTCGGCGTATGTGGATCCGCTGAATCCCAACCTCAGCCTGAAGACGCTCTCGCCCGACGACATCGCCGCATTGGGCCTCGCCGACGGCGTCTACGGCCTCACCGCTACGAACCAGACGACCTTCGGCGGCTCGGTCGGCATTGGCATCGGCCCCTGGCCGCTCGCCGGCGATGCGTCGAGCGCGGCGACGCCGCTGGGACCGGCGTGGCGGGTGGCGTCGTTCACGGTCCGCTCGTTGCCGCTGGACGGCCCGACGGGATTCCACCTGCAGATTGGCGCCCGCGGCATGAGCCATGCCGGCGAGCTGACGGCCGACGCCCAAGTGATGTTCGCCTCGCCCGGCCAAATGGGGCCGGTCTACCGCGCCGGGCCGGCCGGCGACCGGCAGATCACGCTGGCGGGCGACTTGCCGGAGGTCGTCATTCGCGTCAGCGACGAAGTCGTAGGCGACGCGAGCGGCGACAATCGCGTGGACGGCGGCGATTTCCTCGCGTGGCAGCGCGCCGTGGCGACGACCGCCCCATCGCCGGCGGACGCCGATGGCAACGGCGCCGTCGACGCCGCCGACCTGGCGATCGTGCTGGCCAACTACGGGCGCCCGGTGCTC
>QEVI01000277.1 GCA_003576855.1 Planctomycetota bacterium | reverse complement strand
CTCGAGCACGATCATGCTGAAGCAAACGACATCCGGATGATAGTATGCCTTCAGCGGCCGCCCCTTATAATAGAGGTTTAGCGGCGGCTTTGCCGTGAATGGATTCCTCTGGCGCTGAACTCGTATTCCAGCGATTCTTGGTATACGGCCTCCAAAAATCCGCATCCCATCTCGTTGTAGACCTCAAAGCAGGCGCCAGCTATCTGGTAGCTCTCGGCTGGAAAAAGCAAGTCGCTCATGGACTAGTTCGCCGGCTGAGGTTCTATTCGCGGCCATTCGTGTGATTCGCGGGCCGCTTTTCGCTCCACTGCGTGGCTGCTTCGAACATCCGCGCCCCGCGGAGCAGGCGTTCTTCTTCCAACGGCGGGGCTTGCAGTTGCAGGCCGATTGGCAGGCCGGCCTGCGTCAGGCCGCACGGAAGGCTGATGGCGGGGATGCCGGCGAGATTGGCGCTCACCGTGTATAGATCAACCAGGTACATCGCCAGCGGATCGTCGACCATCTCTCCGAGCTTGAACGCCGGCCCGGCGGTGACCGGGCCGATGATCAGGTCAACCTGCCGGAAGGCCTCGTCGAAGTCTCGCCGGATCAGCCTGCGGACCTTCAGCGCCTTCAAGTAGTACGCATCGTAATAGCCGGCGCTGAGCGCGTACGTGCCCAGCATGATGCGTCGCTTGACCTCTGGTCCGAAGCCTTCGGACCTCGTCCGGCGGTACATGCGCACCAACGGCGGATCGAGATCATCGGCCGCCTGGAGGTCGCCGGCGTCGGTGAGCCGCTTCCGCTCGGCGTTCAATTCCGCGAACATCGCCGTCTGGTCGGTGGAATAGCCGTAATGCACTCCTTCGTAGCGGGCCAGGTTGCTCGAGGCCTCGCACGGCGCAATAACGTAATACGCTGCCACGCCGTACTTGCTATGCGGCAGGGAGATCTCCCGGATCTCGGCGCCGAGCGAGCGGTATGTTTCAATCGCCTGCCGCACGGCCGACTCGACTTCGCTATCCAGCCCCGCGGCGAAGTGCTCTTTCACCACGCCGAGCTTCAGACCCTCCAGCGGCTGATTCACGGTAAGCCCGTAACGGGGCGCCGGGCGATTGATGGAGGTGGCGTCGCGCGGCTCGTGCCCCGCAATGGCCTCCAAGACCAGGGCCGCGTCCTGCGTCGTCCGCCCGATCGGCCCGACCTGGTCGAGGCTGCTGGCGAACGCCACGAGTCCGAACCGGCTCACGCGGCCGTATGTCGGCTTCAGCCCGACGACGCCGCACAGCGCCGCCGGTTGTCGGATCGAGCCGCCCGTGTCGGTGCCAATTGCCGCTGGCGCCATGCTCGCCGCCACGGCCGCGGCGGAGCCGCCGCTGGAACCGCCCGGCGTGCGGGTCGCGTCCCACGGATTGCGCGTGGTTTTTACGGCCGAATTCTCCGTCGAGCCGCCCATGGCGAACTCGTCCATGTTCGTACGGCCCATGAGCACGGCGCCGGCGGCCTTCAGCTTCGCCACAACGGTCGCGTCGTAGGGAGGCCGAAACTGGGCGAGCATCGGCGATGCGCAGGTGGTGACCGTATCGCGGTCGCACAGCACGTCCTTGACGGCGACCGGCAAGCCGGCCAGGGGCCCCAGGTCTTCGCCGGCCCGGCGACGGCGGTCCGCGGCCGCCGCTTGCTCAAGCGCCCGGTCCGCGTCGACGCGTATGAACGCCCCGATTTCGCCGTCGCAGCGGTCGATGCGATCCAGATACTGCCGGGTCAGCTCGACGGAGCTGATCTCGCCGGCGGCGAGCAACTTCGCAAGTTCGGCGGCCGAGCCGTGGACGATGGACATCGGTAATGAGCAATTCGCGGCGTTGACGGCCCATACGGCGGCAGGGCCAAGGCGTGTGCTGAACCAGGCCCGTCTCGCCGCCGAGAGGTAAGGCCAAAAACGCAGACGAGGCCGGTATACGCTTCCCAGCCCAGCCTCGACCTAGCTAGGTCGGGGCTAATTGGCCTACAGCGACTAGCCCGCTACTTCGCACAGCAAGGGGATGCACGCGGCAAGTCACGCTGGCTACTCGCCCAGCACCGCTGGCACGAGATAGCCTCGGTCGTTGTGCCGAGGGGCATTGGCTAGCGCCAGCTCGCGCGGCAAGCTCGGCTCGACGCGATCCTCGGCGAACACGTTGACCACTTCGACGGCATGAGCCATCGGCTCGATCCCGTCGGCGTCGACCTCGCTGAGCTGGTCCACGTATCCGACGATCTGGCTAAGCTGCTCGGTCATGGTCGCCAGTTCCGACTCGGTCAGTCGTAACCGGGCAAGCAGGGCCACTTTTTCGACTTCGGCGCGGGTCAGGGCCATTTGCGTCAGGCCTTGGCGACGGTTTCGGGCACCTTGAACGGCGCCTGGCGCACGACTTTCGTCACGGCGCCGCTCCGCAGGCACTGCGTGCAGACGTTCATGGACTTATGGGCGCCGTTGGGCGTGCTAACATGCACCCGCTGCAGATTCGGCTTGAACTGCCGGCGCGTGATGCCGGTGACCTTCGTACCCACGCCGCCCAAGTACTTCTTCTTGCCGCGGATGGTCACCTGGTTGCCCAGTTGGGCGCCCTTGCCGCACACTTCACACTGTCTGGCCATATCGGTCGTAACCCTCAAGAGCTATGGCGCCGTCGCGACGGCCGCACGCCACAATGGCGGCCGCGACGTGCCGAATGGGTCGTATCTTCCACGCAGCGAACGGGTTAGTATACAGAACGACCCGCCGCCGGCAACCGGTGTGAACCGCTAGGCCGTTAGCAGCTTCGCGTGATGGACAGGACCAAGCCGGCGAGCTTCGGGTTCGTGGCGACCGAGTTTCCGCTGTAGACCGTGGGCCGGCCTTGCCAATCAGAGAAATGGCCCCCGGCGCCTTCGATCACCGGCTGTAAAGCCGCGGCGTCCCACAGGTTCATGGCCGGGTCGACCATCACGTCGGCCCGCCCGGTGGCCACTAGCATGTACCCGTAGGCGTCTCCCCAGGTGCGGGTCAAGCGGCACGCCCGTTCAAGCTGCTCGTACACGTTTCGCCCGCCGTTCAGGCCGGCGTGATTGAACGACCCCGCTTCGCTGGTGAGGAACGTGGCGTCGGAAAGCCGCTCGATGCACGACACGTTGGCGGGCGCCGCTTTGCCGTCGCCGACGCTGTAGAGCGTCGGCTGGCCGGCGATGGCGTAGACGATTTCCCGCGTAACCGGAGCGTAAATGACGCCCAACAGCGGATGGCCGTCTTCCAGCACGGCCACCAGCGTCGTGTACAGCGGCACGCCGGTGATGAAGCTCTTGGTCCCGTCGATGGGATCGAGAACCCAGCGGTAGGGCGAGGAACCGACGGTCTCGCCGAACTCCTCGCCCAGGATGGAGTCCTCGGGAAACGCGGCCGAGATCGCGTGCCGCAGGACCGTTTCGGCCGCCCGATCGGCCGCTGTTACGGGCGAGCCGTCCCCCTTGCGTTCGACCGCCAACGTCGCCTGGCGAAACCAGCGGAGGGTCTCGTCGCCCGCCGCGCGGGCGGCATCGACAGCGAGGCGGAGCCGCGCCTGGGCGGCCGAAATATCGACGGTTGCAATGCTCATAAGTGGAAAACTAACAACTGGCTAGCGCTTCGGCCAGCTAACTTGGGCGCAGAAACTTTGACCCATTGCGGCAATTCGGCCGCGTCTGGCGTTGTGAGGGCCGACCGTGCCACGTTAGACTCGCCCCGTGCGCCGCGCGGCCGTGCGGGTTGACCCCAGCGCCGGGCGGCGATCCCTCGCCAGCAGCGCCGTGCCGGCCGGCGGCCAAGTGGTGATCGCCCCGCCGCAGGCGACGATTATAGCGTCTATGACTAACTCGAAACCCTGTATAGGGATCGGGCGATTTTTTCTTGAACCTCGGAGCGGCCCATTTAGAATGGAATGAGCCGCTCCCTCGTCGCCGCGACCGCGAGCGTCGCGCTTAGCAGGGAGGACCGAGCCGTGGGGAGTTCGCGTCGGACGTTCGTGCTGGCTTTCTTGGCGCTGTTGGCCGCCGTTGGCTGGTCGGCAGATGCCCAAACCGTCGCGCCCAGCGCGACGTACGCCTCCGGAACGGGTCGCAATGACTTAATCACTTACTGCCTGCCGGGCGAAGGGGAAAAACCCTCGGCCCTTACGATTATTGATCCGATTTCCCGCCATATTGCCGTTTATCATGTCAGCCGCGATTCAGGCGAGATACAACTGAAGAGCGTCCGGAATATCGCCTGGGATTTGGGCATGGAGTACTTTAACAGCGGCAATCCCTTGCCGGAGGAGATTCGCAAGGGGTTGCAGCGAACCCAGCAGTAGGTCCCTCGGGGCCTGCCCTGAAACCAAGATAAATCGCTGGCAGGCAATGGAATCGCCGCCGCGCTCCTACCGCTCGTCCGCTCCGCGGCGAGCCGCATGCGAGGTCGCGATGGAACAGAAGTTCGTCAAATTCGAAGAGGCTTTGGCCAAGCTCGGCATCAGCTCCGATCGGCTCAATCAACTTCGCGAAGAGGGCCAGTTGCGGGCTTACCGCGACGGCGCGAGCTGGAAATTTCGCGCCGACGAGGTCGACCGCATGGCCGACGAGGGGGTGCCCGAACCGGCCCCGCCGAGCGATATCAGCCTCGTTGACCAAAGCGGCCTGGTAGAGGCTTCGCCGCTGGAGGGCCTCGACGACCTTGAAGAGCTGAAGCTGGCGGATGACGAGTTGTCGCTGGGCGGCAGCGAGCTGGAACTGGCGGCTGATCAGGAAGACACCGTCACCGCCGGCGCCAGCGACGCGGACCTCAACATCCATGCCGGCATGGATGAGCCCAGCGACCCGTCGGATTCAATCCTGCTGAGCGAAGAGACGCTCGGCGAATCGACGAAGAACGCTCCCAGCACCATCATCGGTCGCGGCGAGATCGAGGACGCCGACCTCGAACTTGCGACCGAGGGAGAGCCCGCCGGTCACGAGAGCGATGTGAAGCTGGCGCCGGGGGCGTCGCACGTCCTGGTGTCGGGCGTCGCCGGTTCCGGGGTGCTGGATGAGCTGAACAAGCCGTCGGGCGGGGCCAGCGCGTTTGAAGACCTAGAAGAGCTGGAAATCGATCTAGCGGCGGAGTCCAGCCGGATTCTCGCGCCGCAGGAGATGGCCGAAGCCGGCAAGCAAGCGCCTTTGAAGCCGGCGCCGCCCGACAGCGATCTGACGCTTAATGAAGGGACGCTGGCGGGCGAGGACGAGGGGACCGACCCGGCTGCGGAAGTCCTGGAGTCCGACCGGGCGACTTCGAAGAAAGGGGGCGGACCAACCTCGGACCTGGAATTGGCGACCGACGAAGACGACTTCGTCCTGGCGGGCGAAGGCGGCAGCGATATCACGCTCGATAGCGGCGACAGCGGCATCAATCTCGTTTCACCTTCCGACAGCGGCTTGGCCCTCGACGACATCCCGCTGGAAATCGGCGGCTCGGCGATTCTCGATTCGCTTTCGTCGGGCAAGGGGCGCAAGGGCGCGGAGTCGTCGGATCTTTCGCTGGTCGGCAGCGACCCCCGTCTCGGCACGACCGAAGCCGTGGCTGCGCTCAAGACCGAGGACACGTTCAACCTGACGCCGCTCGGCGAGCGCGAGGACGACGGCGACAGCAGCTCGCAAGTCATTGCGCTCGACGCGGGATTGGATGAACTGGGCGCCGGCGATGGCGGCGTGTTGAGCGCCGACATGTTCAGCGAAGAGGCCGAGGGCGTGGTCGTCTCGGACGAATACGCCGAGTCGCCCGCGGGGGATTTCGCCGTCGCCTATTCCGGGGCGGCGGTGCGAGCCGACAGCGAATACTCGGTGGTCAACCTCATCGCCCTGGGGTGCTGCATGTTCCTGCTGCTGTTTGGCGTCGTGTTGATGCTGGACATGGTCCGGAACATCTGGAGTTGGGACGCCAATTTAGCGCTGAACGACTCGCTGCTGGATTCCATTCTGGGCCTGTTTGGGCTGCAATAGGCGGCTCGCGACGCCGCGGGTCGGCGGGCGCCCTGTATCCCCGCGTCCGCCGCCGTATAATGGCGTGCCAGGCAGCGCTGGCCTGGCCGATCGTTCGCGCCGCCAAAGCCGGCTGACGC
>QEVI01000276.1 GCA_003576855.1 Planctomycetota bacterium | reverse complement strand
CGTGGTAGTGGCGCTGGTGCTGTGCGCGGCAGACTTGGCTGGGGCCTGCCCGACCTGCAAGGACGGCGTCGCGCAGAACGATCCGCAGGGCCGGTCGCTGGCGGCCGGATACTACTACAGCATCCTGTTCATGATGTCGATGCCGTTCATCATTCTCACGACGTTCGGCAGCTTCGCCTATCGTGCGGTGAAGAAGGCCGAAGCCCAGCGGGCCTCGGCTAGCGGCGCAGCAGCCGCGGGCTAACAGCCCGCCGGCGCGTTGTCCTGGATCTCGCCGACCTCAACCGGCGTCCTCCCGCAAGAGCGGCGTCTTCTCATAGCTAAACGGCATCGACCGCATCGTGTCGGGCCAAATGAACGGCTCCAATCGCGCTCCGTCGCGCCGTCGAGCGACCATGCGGTTGTAGCCCAAGTACCGGCCGGCGTCTCGCTCGATGGCGGCGATCTCCAGCACGTTGTCCGGCCAGTTGAGCCGGTGCCAGTACGCCCAGAATTTCCAACCGTCGTCCAGTACGTCGGCCGTTTCCACGTCGACGATCCCCGTGCGCTGCCAGTGCCGCCGCCACCACTGGGCCGAGTGCAGGCACCAGGCGCAATCGCTCATCCACCACTGGCGCAAGTGCTCCGGCGGTTCGCCTTGCCACTCTTGCACCAGGCCGGCGCCCGCGACGCCGATCTGCCCGCCGACGCCGACGAACTGGGCGAGATAGTTCAAGTACAGGTCGTCGGTGCCAAAGTACGAATAGCAGTCGACCGCAAGAATCGCGTCAAAGAACTCCGCCGCAAACGGAAGCTGCCGGGCGTCGGCGTGCAGCGGAAACACCTGCCGCTGGAGGCCCAGATCGCGAATCCGCTGCCAGTTCTCGCTGGCCGAGACCCACAGGTCCGTCGCCCACACCTCGACGCCGAACTCCCGGGCCAGAAACACTGACGACTTGGCCCGCCCGCATCCCAGGTCTAGCACCCGCATCCCCGGCTCCAGCGCCAAGCGTTCGCACAGCCACTCGGTCTGCCAGATCGCATTGCCGCCGAAGCCGTTCTCGCTGATCCACGCCGGGTTGTACTTCGCACTCCGTGGGAACCGCCGGGCGAGCGTTTGTTCGTCCATGGATGAATCTCGAATAGCCATCGGTACGAGACGCAGTTTCCCCCAACTTCGTGCGAAAAGACACGCGTTGGCTACGGCCGGTTCGCCTCTTCCCGAGCTTCTTGCTCGTTCGGCCAGGGGTCCCACCGTTCGTCGAAGGCGATCCAGAGCGATCTCGCATAGCGAAAGAACCACAGCGGGAAGACGATGCTGAACGCCGTCAGCACCCACAGCAGTTGCCGGCCGGAGAAAACTTCGCTGAAGTACAGACTGAAGTAAGCGACGACGACCAGCAGCGCCGTGACGCCGTAGTTGACGTAAATCGAACCGAGCAAGTACCCCGGGGCTCGATTGAAACGCCGCCCGCACACCGGGCAGCGGTCGTTCATCGCGAACCAGCCCCGAAAAATCGCGCCGCGGCCGCACCGTGGACACTGCAGCCGCAGGCCGCGAACCACAAGCGCGGGTCTCGACGCTCGGGAGACAGCGTCCTGGCCGACATTGGTCGCTTCGGTGGTTCTCTCCATTCCCATGAGCTTTGAGCAATTGGCGGCGTCTGGCAGGTTCGCACGCCCCGACGAGCGCCAGCACAGCAGCCCGTCGAGGGCCGTGCCCGCACGCGCGTTGAAGGCGACAGCGGCGCGCGGGCTATCCATTAGAGGCGATTGCCAGGCGGCCCGCTACGCGGCGTTCTTGAGCGGTCGGGCTGTCTGCGGCTTGCCGATTCCGCGAGTTCCCCGGCCTGGGCCCAATGCACCGCGCACGTGCATCCTGCATGGCGGTGCATGCACCGCGGATCTTGCCGGCCGCAGCGATGGCGCCGGCTCGTCGGAACCGCGTCCTGGTTGACTGGGGGCGTCGGCGGCCTACGTTTTGACAGCCCTCGATTTCGGCCCGCCTTGCCCCGACGCCGACCGATGCCCGCCGCTGAAATCCTGCGAAATATTGCGCACCGTTGCCGCCGCGATCGCGCTCTCGAGCTGGCTTGTTGAGTTATCCCCATGGAACAGCTCCTCGGCGCCTTGCTGACTCGCGTGCTTTTGGACGTCAGTCTAGCGTTTGCGGCGTTCTTCCTGGGATTCTTTACGGCGTTCTTTTACTACCGTCACGTTTTGCGGCGGCCGGCGGTAAAGCGTCCGGCGGCGGCGCCGACCGAGGCCGCCGGCGGCGAGCACGCTCCGCCGGTGGCGGTGGCCAACGAAATCGCCCGCGCCGACATGGCGGCGCAGCAATTGCGCGACTTGGCTCAGCACGTAGCCTCCGACGTCGGCGCCCACAATACGTTAGTCGAGGGCATCGCCGACCAGCTTGGCTCGCTCACCCAAGCCGGCGGCAGCGATACGGTGCTCATCATGCAGGCGGTCGCCAAGATCGTCGACGCTAATAAGAAACTCGCTTCGCGGCTGGAGGACGCGGAACAGAAAATCCAGGCGCAGGCCGAGGAGATACGCACGCAGCAGTTCGAGGCCCGCACCGACGCGCTCACGAAGCTCGCCAATCGGCGGGCGTTCGACGGCTTCCTGATGGAATGCGTAGACAAGCACCGGCGGACGCGGCGGCCGTTTTCGCTCGTGCTGCTGGACGTCGATCACTTCAAAAGATTCAACGACGTGCACGGCCATCAGGCCGGCGATGAAGTGCTCCGCAGCGTCGGCAAGACGCTGACGCGCACCGTATCCTCCGGCGACCTTGCCTGCCGCTACGGGGGCGAAGAACTCGCCGTGGTGCTTGCCAGCGCGTCGGCCGACGAAGCCAAGATCGCCGCGGAGCGGATCCGCCGGGCGATTGAAACGCTCGCCGTGACCTACGAGGGAGAAGTCCTGCACGTAACGGCGAGCATCGGCATGGCGACCCATAGCGCCGACGAGGAGCCAGCGCGATTGACCCGCCGCGCCGACGAAGCGGTATACGCCGCGAAAAAAGATGGTCGCAACTGCACCTACTGGCACAACGGCGACCATTGCGTACGAGTTACGCCGACGGCGACCGAAGCGCTCGGCCGGGCCCTGCCGGCCATCGCCGGCGGCCAGGCGGAGGGCCGCGCCGGCGTCGTCAGCCGGGCCGCGTTTTCCGACGAGCTGGGCCGGCGGATCGCTGAAAGCCATCGCTTCGGCTACCCGCTCACGCTGTTGTGCTTCCGGGTGAAAGATTTCGCCAAGCTTCAACTGACGTATGGCAACGCGATCGGCGCGATGCTCATGGACGCCTTGGCTGCGTTCATTCAATCGGCGCTCCGCGAAATGGACCTGTTGGGCAAGCTCGACGACAGCGAGCTGATCGTCCTGCTGTCGGGCTGCACGGATAGCGCCGCCCGGATCGTTGGACAGCGGGTTAAGACGTCGATATCTTTGTGTCCAATTCCGCTGGGCTCGCGGCAAATCCGGCTCGAGCTGGATATGGGGGCGGCGACCGTTCAACCGGATGACAACGCGGCCGCCGCGATCGCCAGCGCCCGCGGAGACATGGAGGCCGCCGCACGCGCAGAGAACCCCGAACAGCCCGCGGCCGAACTGGCGACCGTGTAGCCGGGCGCCCGATCCGCCGCGGCGCGAGCCACGAATATGCCGCCCTCGAAGCCGCTGCAATTCAGCGTCCGTTCGCTGCTGCTGCTCGTTACGGTACTGGCGCTTGCGCTTGCGCTGCAGCGCTGCCTGCGGCTACGGTTGCTCGACTGGTTGCTGCCGGTTTGGATCATGGCGGTCGTCGTCGCCCTGGGAACGCTGTCGCTCTATTGCCGCGGGCATCGGCAGACGATGTTCTTGGGAGCGCTGGTTCCCGCGGTTTTGCCGCTGGTGATTGGCTGGCAGGTCGCTGGCGTGGCGAGCTTCGCGTTGTACCAATTCGTCGCCGCAGTCGTTGGCGGCGTAACCGCGACGGCGACGCGCCGCTTCCTCGAACGTCGCGGCTGGGATCGAACCGACGCTGCCGACGGCGAAATCCCGTAGACTCGCTTCGGCCGAAGGCCGGCGCCCGCGGGCGACGCATGCAAGCGGCTGGGCGGACCCGGTCGAACCTTCGGCTGGGGACGGCGTAGGGATACGGCGGTGGGGCGAAATCGCAGGCTGCGCGAAGGAATCTTTGGCGAAATCGCTGGGCCCCCTTGCTCATCCGCTGGACAAGCGTATTATTCCTTCTTCGGCAAAACCGGTGGGGGCTCAAGCGAGTCCGCGGCGACGCCGATAATGGCTAACTCAGCGGTCTGCCGTAAAGCGGCGAAAGACCCCTTTGACAGCCGATCGGGAATCTCTAAAATCAAGGGTTCCCGCCGACGACTGGGGCCAAGCTGGTTCGACCAGCTCGACCTGGTGGCCGGCAGCGTGGGATAGCGGTCTAGAGGGCCGCGGCCGGTCGCAAGGCTGGCCCATCGATCTTTGACAATTTGGTGTTTTTCGAGCAAGAGTGGCATCTGATTACCACTGCAAGCGAGCCGGCTCGTCCGCGAGCTGGGCAAGCAAGCCGTGGGATCCTTTGTCCTTAGATTCGAGATCAAGCGTTACTCAGAGCGACTAAGCAGCCGAGCCATCCTGGCTCGCACGTTTAGTCAGCTCCTTTGTAGCGGCATTTGTCAGGCGTTAGCGAGCCGGCCCGTCTTCGGGCCCGGCGTTCGAGAGCGTTCGATAAATGTGGCCAAGCTACAAAGGGCGTATGGGGGATGTCTTGGCATCAGGAGGCGATGAAGGGCGTGGAAGTCTGCGAAAAGCTCGGGGGAGCTGACAAACAAGTGATGATCCCGAGATTCCCGAATTGGCGTGCAGTGAATCCATAGCTGCACGTGGCTAACCCAGGGAACTGAAACATCTAAGTACCTGGTGGAAGAGAAAGAAAAATCGATTTCGTCAGTAGCGGCGAGCGAAAGCGAAACAGCCCAAACCGCGGGGGTTTCCCCTGCGGGGTTGTAGGGCTCCTCACATGAGAGTCACAAAACTGCCGACTAGCAGAACGACCTGGAAAGGTCGACCACAGAGGGTGACAGTCCCGTAAGCGAAAGACGAGCAGTCTCTCGAGGGGTACCTGAGTAGGTCGGGCCACGTGGAATCCCGATTGAACCGGCGGGGACCATCCCGTAAGGCTAAATACTCCCTGATGACCGATAGCGAACTCAGTATGGCGACTGAAAGATGAGAAGAACCCCTGCTAGGGGAGGAATGTGAACCTGAAACCATACGCCTACAAGCGGTCGGAGCCCTATGTCCCTTCGGGGAAACGGGTGACGGCGTGCCTTTTGCATAATGATCCGGCGAGTTACCGTCAGCGGCTCGGTTAAGGCCTTCCGGGCCGAAGCCTCAGGGAAACCGAGTCTGAATAGGGCGATCCATTGGTCGTTGGCGGTAGACGCGAAACTGGGTGATCTACCCATGAGCAGGTTGAAGCGCAGGTTATACTGCGTGGAGGACCGAACCCACTTGGGTTGAAAACCGAGGGGATGACTTGTGGGGAGGAGTGAAAGTCTAATCAAACCCAGAGATATCTCGTTCTCTCCGAAATAGCTTTAGGGCTAGCCTTGAGCCACTACGCAACGGGGGTAGAGAGACTGAATTGGTCTGGGGCCCTTCCCGGGGTACCCTGCCGAACCAAACTCCGAATACCGTTTGCGACTATCTCAGGAGTCAGTCCGCGAGGGATAAGCTTCGCGGTCGAGAGGGAAACAACCCAGATTGTCTGCTAAGGTCCCGAAGTCATGCTCAGTCACTAAGGAAGTTGAATTGCCGTGACAACCAGGATGTTGGCTTAGAAGCAGCCACCATTTAAAAAGTGCGTAACAGCTTACTGGTCAAGCAATTCTGCGCCGATAATGAACGGGAGTAAGCATGACGCCGAAGCAGCAGGTTTGCCGCAAGGCAAGCGGTAGGAGAGCGCTGTACGTCAGATACAAGCGGTACCGTAAGGAGCCGTGTCGGGGCGTACAGGTGATTATGCCGGAATGAGTAACGATAAGGCAGGTGAGAATCCTGCCCGCCGAAAGCCTAAGGTTTCCTGGGGAAGGTAAATCCGCCCAGGGTTAGCCGGCGCCTTAGTCGAGGCCGAAAGGCGTAGACGATGGACAGCAGGTCAACATTCCTGCGCCGGTTGTGTGTACTGATGGAGGGACAACGTCCGGAGGGTGAGCGGTACGGTTAGAAGTGTCCGTCGCCCTCGGCAAGCCGCCTGGTAGGTAAATCCGCCAGGGT
>QEVI01000275.1 GCA_003576855.1 Planctomycetota bacterium | reverse complement strand
GCCACGCCCTCGCCCAACATGCGCAGCCTGAACCAGGCCCTGCTGTATCCCGGCATGGGCTTGTGGGAAACGACGAATCTGTCGGTGGGCCGGGGCACGGATACGCCGTTTGAAGTGCTGGGGGCGCCCTGGATCGACGCACAGCAGTTCGCGGCCGAACTGAATGCGGCCGGGCTGCAGGGCGTGCGGTTCGTGCCGATCGAGTTCACGCCCCAGCAGAGCAAATTCAAAGGCGAGAAGTGCGGCGGCGTGAACGTGATAGTCGTGGATCGAGCCGAGTTCGAGCCCGTCGCTCTGGGATTGGAGCTGGCCAGTACGTTGCGCCGGCTGTATCCCCACGATTGGCAAACCAAGCCGGCCAATCGGTTGTTGATCAATCGCCGGGTTTACGAGGCGATTCTGGACGGCAAGGACCGGAAGCAGATGCAATCGCTTTTCGCGGCGGATCTCGAGGAGTTTCTCAAGCGGCGCGAGAAGTTTTTGATCTACGAGGAATAAGGCGGTCGCCGTTGCGGCCAAATGCTCCTGCGGGCCCCAGTCCGATGACGTTCGGGAAAGCGATTACGCACCCACCGTTGAATCGCATGCTCTGCTTGCCGGGCTCTTGCCGCCGGGAGCGACGATGACGCCTGATGCCGCTCAGCTCGCCGAAAAACTTCGAGCGCTGCTCGGCGAGGGTCGCGTGCTGACGGCGGCCGAGGACGTTGCCGTCTACGCCTACGATGGCACCCCCGTGCTGCGCCAGAATCCGGCGTGCGTCGTGTTTCCCACGACGACCGAGGAAGTGGCCGCGTGCGTAAGAGCGGCCGGACGCGGCCGCACGCCGATCGTGACGCGGGGTTCGGGCACCGGTTTGAGCGGCGGCAGCGTGCCGGTGGAAGGATGCCTGGTCGTTTGTTTGGCGCGGATGGACCGCGTGCTGGAGGTCGATCCCCGCAACCTGACGATCGCCGTCGAAGCTGGAGTCGTCACGGCGACGGTCGAGGAGACCGCCGCCCGACACGGCTTGTTTTACCCGCCGGATCCCGGCTCGCGAAGAATCTCGACCATTGGCGGGAACGTCGCCGAGAACTCCGGCGGGCTGCGCGGGCTCAAGTACGGCGTGACGCGGGACTACGTGATGGGCCTGGAGGCAGTGCTCGCCAGCGGCGAAGTCGTCTGGCTCGGCAACAAGTGCGTCAAGGACGTCGCCGGATACAACCTCCGCGACCTGTTCATCGGGTCGGAGGGGACGCTCGGCATCGTCACTCGCGTGCTGCTGAAACTGCTGCCGCTGCCGGCGGCGCGGCAGACGATGCTCGCCTCCTTCACGTCGATCGAGGCCGCCGGCGAGACGGTGTCGGACATCATCGCTGCGAAGATTATTCCCTGTACGTTGGAGTTCTTGGACCAGCAGACGCTCCGCTGCGTGGAGGCGTTCGCCCAGGTGGGGCTGCCGACCGAGGCGGCGGCGATTCTCATCATGGAAACGGACGGCCATCCGCAAGTCGTGGCCGAAGAGTCGGCCGCCATGGCGAAAATCGCTGCGGCGCGCGGCGCGATCGAAGTTCGCACGGCGACCGACGCGGCCGACGCCGAGCGACTGCTGACGGCTCGCCGTAGCGCCTTTTCGGCGCTGGCTCGCGTACGGCCGACCACGATACTTGAAGATGTGACCGTGCCGCGCAGCGAATTGGCCGGCATGGTGTCGTTCATTGCCGCCACGGCCGCGAAGCACCGGCTAGCCATCGGCACGTTCGGCCATATGGGCGACGGGAACCTGCACCCGACGTTTCTCGCCGACGAGCGCGATCATGACGAGATGCACCGGGTCGAGCTGGCCCTGGGCGAGATCGTGGACCGCACGCTTGCCGTGGGCGGTACCATAACCGGCGAGCATGGCGTAGGATTAGCCAAGAAGCCGTATCTCCGCCAACAATTGGGCGACAGCAGCTACCAACTACTGCGGCTGGTGAAGCGCGCGCTCGACCCGGAGGGGCTGCTGAATCCCGGGAAGATATTCGACGAGTGAGAGCGGCCTCGGCCTGCGGCTCCGAAGAGTAATCGACGTGGCGGCGGGCACAGCACACGCAAACGCCCGACTTATGAATCGACGCTGAACACGCGGCGTAGATCAGCGGTGATGAGCGGCGTTTTATTGCCATCCATGCTCTGCGCCTCCGCGCCTCCGCGAGAGACGATTGGAAACCACCCGAGCCCAGCCTTGTCCGAATCGAATCTTTTGAAGTCGCTGGATTACTCGGTGCTGCAGCAGTGCATGCATTGCGGCATGTGCTTGCCGACGTGCCCCACCTACGATGCGACGAAGTTCGAGCGGAGCAGTCCGCGCGGGCGGATTCGTCTTATGCGCGAAGTCGCCGACGGTCGGTTGGACGTGGGGCCCGCGTTTGCCGACGAGATGTCTTACTGCTTGGGCTGCCTGGCGTGCCAGACCGCCTGCCCGGCTGGCGTGGACTACGCCACGCTGTTCGAGGCGGCCCGCGGCGAAGTCGAGCGCCGCGGCGTCGCCGGCGGACTGCGGCGGCGGCTCGTTCGCTGGGCGACGATGTCGGTGTTGTTTCGCCGTCCGCGCTTGCTGCGGGCGCTGGGGCGCCTACTGTGGCTCTATCAGCGGCTAGGCGTGCAGACCGCGATTCGCCGCCTGGCGGTGGTGAGATTACTGCCCCGCGGGTTGCAGCGGCTGGAATCGATGACGCCGGTCGTGCGGGCGCCCTTCTCGCATCAACGGATCGCGCCCCGTGAAACGCCGCCCGCGGCAAAGCACCGCGTCGCCTTGGTCACCGGCTGCGTGCAGGACCTGCTGTACGCGGCCGTGAACCGTGCAACGGCGGATGTGCTGCTGGCCAACGGCTGCGAAGTTGTGACGCCGCCCTGGCAGTACTGCTGCGGTTCGCTCCACGCCCACAACGGCGAGCTGGAACTGGCCCGCGACCTGGCGCGCCGCAATCTCGATCTCTATCCCGTGGATGAATTGGATGCGATTGTCAGCAATGCCGGCGGCTGCGGATCGCACCTAAAGAAGTATGCCCACCTGTTGCACAACGACGCGGCCTACCGCGACCGCGCCGAAGCGTGGGACGCGAAGGTCCATGACATCCACGAGTGGCTGGTAAAGATCGGCGTGCGGGCGCCGCGGCCCAGTGCCCGCGGCCTGCCCGACCAGCCGCTGACGGTCGCCTACGACGCTTCCTGCCACCTGCTGCACGGGCAGAAGGTCGCTCGGCAGCCGCTGGATATCTTGCGGCTTGTCCCGAACGTCGTGCTGGTTCCACTTCCGGAGGCCGACTGGTGTTGCGGCGCCGCTGGCGTTTATACGCTCACCCAGCCGGAGCAGTCCGCGAAGCTGTTGGCCCGCAAGCTTGATTATCTCGCCGGCGTCGGCGCGGCGGTCGTCGCCACGGGCAATCCCGGCTGCCTGCTGCAATTGGAAACCGGCATGCGCCGCGATCCGCGGCTCGCGCATGTCCGGGTGTGCCATCCGGTCGAACTACTGGCCGAGGCATATGCCGCGGAATCGCGCAAGTGATTATTCTGTAGCGAGTTAAGTGGCGATTAGCCGGGCTCGGAGCATGCCGCCGCCGTTTTTTTTCCCGAATTCGATACCAATCGTTTGCAGCTTGCGCCTTACTACCTTTACGGGGCAGTGCGCCCCATCGTCGTTCGGTTACCTAGCGTGCGGCGGCAGTCGTGGCGGACCGGCCTGCTCATTCTGATGCAATTGACCAAGGCGCTAGCGCCGCCGCGCAGCGGCGAGACGCCTTTGCGCGCCTCTTCGCCAAGCACGATCGCTGGCTGTTCGCCTACTTGGTCACGCTGTTGGGCAATCCCGCACACGCCGAAGAGGTGTTTCAGGAAGTATGCGTCGTCGTCTGGCGGAGTTACGACCAGTTCGAACTGGGAACCGACTTCGTGAAGTGGGTGAGCGTCATCGCCCACAATCAGGTCCGCCGATTCCGCCGAGAATCAAAGCGCAGCGGCTTTCAGCTCAGCGATGAGACGTGCGAACGGCTCGCCGCCGACGCCGCCCGCGGCGCGGACCTGTTCGATTTCCGCCGCGACGCATTGCGCCGCTGCCTGATGAAGCTGCACGCGAGCGACCGTCAGCTCGTCCAGCGGTGCTACGGCGATTCATCGGCCAGCTTCAAGGCCATTGCCATGGACCTCGGTCGTCCCGTCAATACGGTGTACAAGGCGCTGAATCGCATCCGCCGCTCGCTGCACGAGTGCATCGACCGCACCCTTTCGGCCGAGGGATTGCTATGAAGGGTACATGGACGCCGGACCGGTTGTTCGAAGCCGCGGGCCAGTTGTGTAACGGCACGATCGACGACGCCGAGGGGCGGCAGTTGGACGAACTGCTCCAGGCAGACCCGCAGGCGCGACGGCTGTATACGAATTACATGTGGATTCATGCCTGCCTGTACGCCGAAGGGGGCGCCCTGGCCAGCAGCGGCCTGCGGGCGGGCGCCGTGCCGCCGGACGAGCGTGCAGCGGCCGCGCGGCTTGCCGGCGGACTCCGTTCCGCGGGCCGGCAGTCGCTGCGCCAGAAGGGAACGTGGTTGTTGGTCGCGGCGTCGCTGGCGGCCGTGGCGGCCGTTTCGAGCTGGCTTACGCAGCGGCTGGGCGATGGGCCGACTGACGGCCAGGCGCCTGTAGCCGCGGCGGCGCCGAACGCCCGGCAAGAAGCCAGCCCGTCTGACGCCGACGTCGTGGCACGCATCACCGGCACGCACAACTGCCTTTGGCGCGATCCGCAATCGACGGTCGGCTATGGCTCGCTCTTGGTCAAAGGCCAGCGGATCGAGCTGGCCGAGGGCCTGGCCGAAATAACGTTCACCGACGGCGCAACGGTCCTGCTCGAGGGTCCGGCCGCCTTCGACGTGGATGCCTCGGACAAGATCGATCTTCACGTGGGACGCCTCGCGGCCGTCGTGCCGCAACGGGCGCGCGGCTTCCGCGTGGTTACCCCGTCGCTCGAACTGCTCGAAGCCGGCGCCGAGTTCGGCCTGATCGCCCAGGAATCGGGCGCCGCCGAGCTTCACGTCTTCAGCGGGTTGGTGAAGGCCAACGTTCTGGACTCCGACGGCAAGGCCTTCCGGCACATCACGCTGAACGCCGCCGAGGCGGCCCGCGTGCTGCCGCGCGCGACGACGGTCACTGAATTCCCGGCCGACGACGCCCAATTCGTCCGGAACATCATGCCCGCCGACGGCCCGCACGACGGACTGCTGGCCGACGAAGGGTTCCGCTATCCCGCGGGCCCGCTGGAGGCCCAGAACGGGGGGTTCGGTTGGGCCGGACCTTGGTTCACGACGTCGGCCGAGGAGGAGCTCGGTCCCGATTCCAACAGCGTGAAAGCCGGCAGCCTCGCCGTGGCCGGCCTGGTGCCGACAGGCAACCGCGCGAGCATCGCGGGGCACTACAACCGCATTCGTCGGCAGTTGGCCACCTCGGTCGGCGGCGTTTTCGACGCCGAGGGGCTGGTCGAGAACCAGGACGACGTTCGGCTGATCGGCCGGGACGGCAAGCGGGTTTACATCAGCTTCCTGCAGCAGGTCTCGCGGGCGGGGGACGGATTCTACGGTTTTGAGTTGCACCGCGGCGACGGCAACGGCAACCGGGTCTTGTGCATCGGCAACGGGGCGGACGGCGCCGGTTATGGGGCCACTTCCAACGTCAATATTTACGGTCCGAGAAATTTCCCCGCCTTGGGAGAGGAAACGACGGATACGAACTTCTTCGTGATTAAGATAAGTTTCGGCGTCGACAACCGCGACACGGTCGAGGTGTTCCGCAACCCCGCGTCGCTCCGCGATGAAGGCGCCTGCGAGGCGGATGCGGTCCTGCGCGGCAATTTTGCGTTCGATCGCATCAGCCTCGCGAACTTCGACGGCGACAAGACGCACGAAGTGGACGAGATCCGCGTCGGAACCCATTTCCTGGCGGTAACCGGTCGCTGGGGTAACAATCAAGGGAGATTGCAGCGGCAGATTGCGGCGGCGGGCGTGCGTTGTCCGTCGTCCGTTGTCCGTAGCGAAAAAGCACTCCGTGACGTACGCGATTCAATAACGGACAACGGACAACGGAGAACCATCGTAATCCCGCTCTTGGCGCACCTGCTGTAGCGGTCGACAGGCAACCAGGCATCACACAGAGAACAGGCGACAACCGATTGTTCGAGGGGACGCTGGATCGCGACGCATTTTCGCGCGGACAGCACATTCTTTTTTTGGGTCCTCAGCGGAATTCGTGGGTGAGTTGACGTTGCTTGGCGGGGCGCGGGGGAAGGGACCATGAGGCCCCAAGGTCCCTTCCCCCGGACC
>QEVI01000274.1 GCA_003576855.1 Planctomycetota bacterium | reverse complement strand
CAGCGACTTTCGTCGCTGGCGAGCGACGCGGCAATCCCACCGCCCCTGCGGGAGAACGGCGATGATCCAGCGTCTGTGCAATCACTCGGCGATCGTGATAGTCGGCATGGCCCTGGGCGCGGCGCTGGTCGCCGGCTGGCACGGCGCCACGAGCCTGCAGCCGGCCCGCGCGGTGGCGACGCACGGCTCGGACAACTTCGCCATCGCCACCGGCCTGGTGGATGACGAAATCGAGGCCCTGTATTTCCTTGATTTTCTGACCGGCGACCTGCGGGCGGCCATCGTCAACCGCCGCAACGCCCAGTTCACCGCCTACTTCCAGCACAATGTGCTGGCGGATTTCCAGGCGGCCAGCGATCAGCCGAAGTTCCTGATGGTGACCGGCCTGGCCGGGCTGCCCCGCGGCGCCGGACCCACGCAGATCGGCAAGAGCCTGATTTACGTCGCCGAGGCCAGCAGCGGCCAGGTGGCGGCGTATGCCCTGCCCTATAATTCGACGCTTCAGGCTGGCGGCGCACCCCAGCGGGGCGGCTTCATCAAGGTGGCGCAAGGTTCGTTCCGCGACGCGTTTGTACGAGATCCCTGAGCCGGCGTCTTGCGGGCGCCCGATTCACCAAAGCCATGCAAATCATCGTCAACGGCAATCCTCGCGACGTTGAGCGCACCGCGACGATCGCCTCGCTGCTGGCGGAACTGAGCCTTGATCCGCGGCAACTGGCCGTGGAGCGCAACCTGGAGCTCGTGCCGCGGGCCGATCACGCCGCGACGCAACTGGCCGAAGGCGATCGGCTGGAGGTCGTCACGCTGGTTGGCGGCGGCTAAAACTGCTTAATCGTTCCGCCTGCACTTGCCCTGCTTGGCGGTTCACGTACGCCGCCGCCGACTGTTCGCTCAAGCGACCAGTCCAGGGGGTCGCCGCCGCCTCAACGGTGCGCCGCGTTTGGTTTTCAACTAGGCCCGCCTTCAAGACCGCCCAGCCATGTCCATCGACTTGCTCACTGACGACTCGCTCACCATCGGCAACCACACGCTCCGCAGCCGCCTGATCGTCGGCACGGGCAAGTACGCCAGCTATGAACTGATGGGCGAATGCCTGGAGCGCTCGGGAACCGAGTGCATCACGGTCGCCGTACGGCGCGAGCGGCTGATCGACGCGGCCGGCAACAACCTGCTGGACTTCATCGACACGAGCCGGTACATCCTCCTGCCGAACACGGCCGGCTGTTTCAACGCCGCCGACGCGATACGGGTCGCCCGGCTGGGCCGGGAGATTCTGTTGGGGCTGGAAAACCCCGGGGCCGACTGGGTGAAGCTGGAGGTGCTGGCCGACAAGAAAACGCTGCTGCCCGACCCGGTGGCGACGATCGAAGCCACCGAGCAGCTCGTGGCCGACGGCTTCCAGGTGCTGTGCTACTCGACCGACGACCCGATCGTCGCCCGGCGGCTCAAGGAGGCCGGCGCCGCGAGCGTCATGCCCGCCGGGAGCCCGATCGGCTCGGGCCAAGGCATTCTCAACCCCAATAACATCCGCATTTGCATGGAGTACCTCAAAGAGGGCGATCCGGACTACCCGGTGATCGTCGACGCCGGGGTCGGCACGGCCAGCGACGTGACGATCGCCATGGAACTTGGCGTCGACGGCGTGCTCTTGAACACGGGGATCGCCCATGCGAAGGACCCGTTGCGGATGGCCGACGCGATGCGGCACGCCCTGCACGCCGGCCGGTTGGCGTATCTCGCCGGGCGCATCCCCAAGCGGCTGTACGCCACGGCGAGCAGCCCGGAAGAGGGGCTCATCGTGGCCTCGCCGGAGTAGACGGCCATTCTTTCCCGCGCCTCGCGGCATATCGGCTCGACTAGTCCCCCCTGCTTTGCATTTCGCAAACCTGCACTTTGACTAGTTTGCATTTTGCAAATACACTTGAGTGGATCGAGGGTTCGGCCGATGCATGTGATTGCCCGCCCGGCTATAGAAGCCGCGAAGCAGCGCTATCCCCGAGCGGCTAGCTGGCTCGATGACTGGTGGGCGGCCGCAAGCAAGGCCGCATGGTCGCGGTTGGCGGACGTGCGCGTGCTTTATCCGCTCGCCGACGAAGTGGGGCAATGCCTGGTGTTCAATGCCAGCGGCAATGATTACCGGCTCATTTGCCGGATGACGTATGCCAACGCGTGGACGGATGGAACGCTGCTCGTCAAGCATTTCTTGACGCATGCCGACTACGATAAGGGGAAATGGCGGAAGGATTGCATACCGTCGGGGAAGGAAGGGAAGAAGTGAGCACCGCTACTGAATACCGTCAATTGTTGACGAAATATGCGCCCCAGCCAATTCGCTCGCAGCCGGCGTATGCGAAGGCGCTGGCGACGCTTGAGGAGTTGATGGTTCCCCGACCCGATGCGGCGCGCAGCTTACTCATCGAAGTGCTCGCAACTTTGATTGAGAAGTACGAGTCTCGCGAGTATCCGATTCCTGTAATCCCCCCGGCGGAGATGCTTGCAAAGCTGCTCGCGACCAAAGGCGTCAAGCCAGCCGATCTGGCCAAAGCGACGGGGATTCCGACCGCAACCATCAGCAATATTCTGGCCCGCCGCCGCGGCATCAGCAAGCAGAACGCCTTCAAGCTTGGCGAGTATTTCGGGTTGTCGCCAATCGTTTTTCTGGGCGGTCAGCGCGAGAAATGAGAATAGCTGCGGGCACGCGGCGATTGTGAGTTCGCTGTTCAGTAGGCTCGGAGCCATCGTCTACTCGCCTTTGACGGGCTCTGGTACGCTGACTCAATGGACTTGACAGCGACCGACATCCTCGGGCCAGAAGGCGCGATCGCCCGGCGGCTGGCGCATTATGAGTTGCGGCCGCAGCAGTTGGCGATGGCCGACGCCGTCGCCGCCGCCATCGCCGGCCGGCGGCATTTGTGCGTCGAGGCCGGTACCGGCGTCGGTAAGAGCTTCGCCTACCTGGCGCCGGCGATTCTGGCGGCCACTGACCCGGCGCTGGCCAAGCCGTTGCGGATCGTCGTTTCGACGCACACGATCAGCCTCCAGGAACAGCTCATCCAGAAGGATTTGCCGCTGCTGAACAGCGTCATTCCACGGGAGTTCTCGGCGGTGTTGGTTAAGGGACGGCGAAACTACCTTAGCCTGCGACGACTGCAGGCCGCGCTGGCCCGTGGGTCGAGCCTGCTGGAGGAGGAGGCCCGCGAGCAGCTCAAGCATATCCGCACGTGGAGCGAGACGACCCTCGACGGCTCGCTCAGCGATTTGCCGTATACGCCGTTGCCGGCGGTGTGGGACGAAGTGGCTAGCGACCATGGCAACTGCATGGGCCGCCGCTGCCCGACGTATCGCAAATGCTTCTATTACCAGGACCGGCGACGGGTTCAAAACGCGCAGATACTAGTCGTCAATCACGCGCTGTTCTTCAGCGACCTGGCATTGCGTCGGCAGGGGGTGAGCATTCTGCCGGACTACGAGGTGGCGATACTCGACGAGGCGCACACGGTCGAAGCCGTGGCCGCCGACCACCTGGGGCTGTCGATCACCAGCGGGCAAATCGAATTCGTCCTGTCCCGGCTGTACAACGACCGCACGCAGAAGGGGCTGTTGGTGCACCGCGATCTAAAACGGCTCCAGCAGCGGGTCGACCAGTGCCGATACGCCGCGAGCGAGTTCTTCGCCGACCTTTGGCAGTGGAAGACGTCGTCGGCCCCCGCCAACGGCCGAGTGGCCGAGGCGCTCGACATAGCGAACAAGCTCAGCCCGGAGCTGCTGGAGTTGGCTCGCGGGGTGAAGCAAGCCGGCGCCGCGATTGCCGACGAAGTCGAGCGGCAGGACTTTACCGCGGCTCACGATCGCCTGGTGGGCCTGGCCGGCGAGGCGGCGTCGTGGCTCCAGCAGACGCTGCCTGGCGCGGTGTATTGGATCGAGTCGAGTTGGAACCGCCGCGGGACGCCGCGGCTGACGCTCGCGGCGTCGCCAGTCGACGTCGGGCCGGCGCTGCGCGACCAATTGTTCCAGAAGGTGAAAACCGTCGTCCTCACCAGCGCCACGTTATCGATCGGCAAGCGACCGTCCTTCGAGTTCTTTCGCCAGCGGATCGGATTGACCCAAGCGGACGAATTGCGGCTGGATAGCCCGTTCAACTACCGCGAGCAAGCCGAACTGGTGACGCTCCGCGACATGCCCGATCCGGGCGCCGAGCGCGACGCCTACGAGCGGGCGTGCATCGAATCGATCAAGCACCTCGTCCGCGAGAGCGACGGCCGAGCGTTCGTGCTCTTGACCAGCTACGAAATGATGCGCCGCGTGGCGGCCGGCATCGGGCCGTGGCTGTCGCGACACAACCTCAACCTGCTGAGCCAGGCCGACGGCACGCCCCGCAGCCGGATGCTGGAGCTGTTCAAGACTAATCCCCGCTCGGTGCTGCTGGGCGCCGACAGCTTCTGGCAAGGGGTGGACGTGCCGGGAGACGCCCTGGAACTGGTGATCATCGCCAAGCTGCCGTTCAGCGTGCCGGACCACCCGCTGCTGGAGGCGCGGCTGGAAGCGATTCGCGCCGCAGGAGGGAACCCGTTCCGCGATTACCAACTCCCCGAGGCGGTGCTGAAGCTCAAACAAGGCTTTGGCCGACTCATCCGCACGCGGCGCGACCAGGGACGAGTGGTGATTCTCGATCCGCGCGTGCGGACGAAGCCCTATGGACGCACGTTCCTGGAGTCGCTGCCCGACTGCCGGCACGTCGAGCTTGAGCGTGCGGCGGAGTGCGGGTAGGTTACCGACTCGTCGTCCGGCTCCTCCCGGCGAGCGGGAGGGTTAGGGAGGGTGGTTCGGAGCGTGCGACTGCTACGCCCTCCCCAAGCCCCTGCCGGCGCGCCGGATGACAAACGAGTCGACCGCCATGTCGCCGTCTTCTGAAGCCCGTCGGCCGTCGTTTGGTTCGGCCACGAAGACGTGGGCCCGCGTCGCGCTGCTCAGTTTCGGCGGGCCGGCCGGGCAGATTTCGGTGATGCACCGCATCCTGGTGGACGAAAAGCGGTGGGTGAGCGAGTCGCGGTTTTTGCACGCGCTCAACTACTGCATGCTCCTGCCGGGCCCGGAGGCCACGCAGCTTGCCACGTACATCGGCTGGCTGTTGCATGGGACCTGGGGCGGGCTAACGGCCGGGACGCTGTTCGTGTTGCCGGGATTCGTGAGCATCCTGGCGCTCAGCGTTCTCTACGCCCAGTACCACGACCTGGCGCTTGTCGCGGGATTGTTCTACGGGCTGAAGCCGGCCGTGGTGGCCATCGTGGCGGAGGCCGTGCTGCGCATCGGCCGCAGGTCGTTGAAGAACGGCGTCATGGCGTCCATCGCCGCGGCGGCCTTCGTGGCGATTTTCTTCCTGCAGGTTCCGTTTCCGGCGATCGTGTTTACGGCGGCGGCCATCGGCTACATCGGCGGGAAGATGTGGCCGAAAATGTTTGTCGTGAGCAAAGGGCGTGGGGCGCCGCCCTTGGCCGAAGCCGGCGAGCGCACGCTGTTGGACGATGACGACGCTCACGCCGCTCGGCCCAGCGCGGGCCGCACGGTGCGGGTGCTCGCCGCCTGGTTGCTCGTCTGGTGGGGACCGGTCGCCGCGGTCGTGTGGTACGCCGGCCGCGAAAGCGTCTACTCGCGCGAGGCGATTTTCTTCAGCAAAACGGCCATGGTTACTTTCGGCGGAGCTTACTCGGTGCTCGCTTACGTGGCCGAAGCGGCCGTCGACCAGTACCGGTGGCTCGAGCCTCGTGAAATGCTCGACGGCCTGGGCATGGCCGAAACGACGCCGGGTCCGCTCATCCAAGTGGTGCAGTTCGTCGGCTTTCTGGGGGCGTATCGCAACCCCGGCGAACTGGCGCCGCTGGCCGCAGGCGTGGCGGGCTCGGTCATCACGACGTGGGTGACGTACGTGCCCTGCTTCCTGTGGATCTTTCTGGGGGCGCCGTACATCGAATACCTCCGCGGCAAGCAAAGCCTTAACGCGGCGCTCTCGGCGATCACCGCGGCGGTGGTGGGAGTCATCCTCAATCTTTCCATCTGGTTTGCGCTGCACACGCTCTTCGGCGAAGTGAACGAGCGATTCGCGGGGCCGGTGCGATTGCTGACGCCCGACTGGCGGACCCTCGACGCAGCGGCGCTGGCGATCACGGCGGCGGCTTTCGCGGCGCTGTTTCGCTTTCGCGCCGGGATGCTGCCGACGCTGGCCGGCTGCGCGGCGTCGGGATTGGCGTATCGCCTGGCGGTTTAGGTGCGCCCCAACGTAGCCGCCGCTCAGCGAGCGGCCGGGGCGGCGTGCGGCGTGAACATCGGCGGGGGCGCGGCT
>QEVI01000007.1 GCA_003576855.1 Planctomycetota bacterium | reverse complement strand
GGGTGCGAGGAGTGCCTCGCGATGGGGGACGAGTGGGTCCACCTGCGCTTGTGCCTGGAGTGTGGGCATGTCGGATGCTGCGATTCCTCGAAAAACAGGCACGCCACGAAGGCGATCGCCAGGTCCATGGCCCGCTTCACGAGCTGCGGTATCGGGAGCTGCAGGTGCTGCTCGACCAATACGCCTGCCAGTCCTTCGTCAAGCTGATGGCGATTCCAATGGTCCGGAATGCCAGTCAACTTGGAGATCACAAATACCTGAGGGATGTTTCCTAAGTATTGCTCGATCGTCGACGTCACGCCGTCGCGGAGTTGTCTTGCGTCTTCGGGCTCAACCAGCACCGCCCAGTAGGCATGGCGGCGCTCGGCGATCAACCGCGCCTCCGACCAGTCGCCAATGTAGCGCGTCGACTCACCATCCAACTCCATGGCGTGCGGATCGGCGATGACGCCTACGGGCCGCAAACCAAGCCGTTGATTGTTAAGCAGCCATTGGTCCACGTTGAGCGCGGCCGAATCGTTGCCGCAAATGAGCGTGGGAAATCCCCACCACGAAGTCTTAGCGAGCGTCTTCCGCACCACGCTGCGCACAATGGGCGTAAAAAACAGGCACAGCACGTAAGCGACCGAAAGAAACAAAAGCCTGTCGTAAAACCATTCGGACATCGGTCGAATTCGCGCCAAATTGATCAGCGCGACCACCGTAATGGAGAGCGAAAGCCGCCGGATCTCGTCGACCAGTCCGAGGCATACGCCTGGATAAAGCCCCATCAACGTGTTGATGAGAACCAGCGCCAGGCCGATCGAGGGAAGCCAGACCACCGCCCGCGACGATTCGTCGGCCGGGTTCAACCAGGTCAGGCCGATCATCGAACAGAAACTGATCACCGCCAGAACAGTCGCCAGGTCGGCCGCAACCAGCGACGCGCACGTGATCGACCATTGCCGAAAGTACGGCAACTGCCCGTCCTTGCGAGGAGAAGGCAAGATCAGGTTGGTGCGAATGCCTTCGTCGCGAAGCGGCACGCGGGTTTTACTCCGCCAGGGAGACGCGGGCGGCCGCATCTCCAGCGGCGTTGCCACGGCCGCCGGCGCCGAAGCCGCGGCTAGCGACGGTTCGGCAGGTGATCCCAGGCTCCGCGGCGATGCCGCCGCGTCCTGCGCCGCTTCAGTCGATTCAGAGGAGATCATCAAGCGGGTATTCCCAAGTTGCCTGCAAATCCATCGTCACGAACCAAGGCTCATCGTTGGCGGCCGACAGCTTGCCGTTAGGCTTGCGCCGCCATCGGGCGTGAAACGGCGAAACGCCCCCAACGTACCTGCCAGAACCGACGCTTGGTTCTCTTGACACGCCGCTTGCGCGCTCGCCGCAAGCCAATCGCTGCCGTCCCCTTCAAGCCCGTGAAAGAACTACAAATCCTCCAGCAACTCAGTCTATCGGTGTTGGCATATTTCCGCCACGGAGGGGCAGTTTGCGGCGGCTGCGAGCAGTTGATTGCCAAACAGGCACGTTCCATGCCGCGCATGAAACGCGGCTATACGTTGCGGTCGGCCTCCGATCGCGATTGAAATAAAACAACCAAACGGCGTCACGCCGGGCGCAAAATGCCGAATGTGCCATGCTCGATGGTCCACACGCGCTAATCGCGCCCCCGCTTGCGCGTACTACTGACCATGGCAAGCTGAGGCTTTCCCGCAACGCCTGTCGAGAAACAGCGACGTCCACGCGCACCATGCTTGCCGCCGGCGACGGTCGCTAGCAATCGTCATTACGAGCGGGAAAGCGGCTGTTTCGCCGCCTAAACCGCGACAATGAACGTGGCCCCCCAGCCATCGACGCCTCTATCGTATTCGGGCTGCCCAGGCTGGTCAAACAAGCGGCGACGCCGTCTCAAGGGTCAGAATCGCACGCAGCGGAAAGCGTCACGTCGCCCGGCGGCAAGATGCCCGTTCCCGGGCGGCGGCTAATGCGCTGCCCGCTGCCAGCAGGCCTAGCAGCAGCGCCGAAGGTTCGGGCGCTGCGTGAACGCCCGGCAGCGCCTGTTGTGGCGCGGCGCCGACCTGGTTCCGCCACACGTCATAATCCGCATAATCGACAAGGCCGTCTCGATTGGCGTCGCCCGCCGGACCGCTGCCCCAGAGGTTCCGTTGCCAGATCAAGAAGTCGCCGCCATCGACGTCCCCGTCGGCGTCGAAGTCCGCAAATACGATGGGCGTCGTGGAAGGCGACGACTCGCGCCGAATGCTCACGGCAAATGGCGAATAGAGCACCGACCAAAACGTGCCGGACGGTAGCGTAATGTCCTGGAACAGGCCAGATACGCCGCGCGCTGCGGTCAGGATGGTGATGCTCGACCCGACCGGAATGAGCGTCGTCCCGTCGTAATCCAGCACCAGGCTGCCGCCGAGCTCAGCTTGCCCCGAAACCAGCAACAACGGCGCAGAGCCCGGCGCGTGCCCGTCGAGCGTCGCCTTGAGCGTTCCCGAAGGCTGCCAGTAGTTGCCCCACAAAGTCGCCGTTCCGCCCGACTGGCCCACGGAAACCGTGCCCGCGATATTGAACACCTGGTCGGCGAAGACCGTGCCGCGCGAAACCTCGAAGTCGCCGGCGTTGACGTCCAGCAGCGGCGTCTTGATGGTTCCGTTCTGCAGCTTCAGCGTGGCGCCCGGATACACTTCGATTCGCGACGCCCCGTCGATGGCCGCGTTGGCGCCATCGAGCGTGACTTGCCCCGCCTCGACGATCGCCGGTCCGGTGAACGTGTTGTAGCCGCTGAGCGTAACGCTGCTCGAACCCCGTTTGGTTACGCCCGACGCCGGGTCGAAACTGCTCATCGCTCCGCCAATGCGGAAGTTGGCGTTGCCGTCCCCCTCGATCACGAAATCGTGATAAAGGTACATGTTCAGATCGACGTTGTACGTGTACGTGAACTGCCCAGCCGCCTGCATGGCGTCCAAACGCAAAGTCGGCGGCTTGCCCTGCAGGTCGTTCACCAGCAGCAGCGGCTTGCCGTCAATCGTGGCCTTGCGATTGGCCGATCCGCTGAACGTCCCCTCCAAGCGGATCTCATTGAGCATGACCTCGCCCAGCCCCCGCAAATCCTGCAGTCCTTGGTTCAGATTGGCCCGTGAAATGCCCGAGGCGCGGTTGACGTCGTTCGTTGAACGATAGTCGGCCGCGTTGTTGGGCCGGAACGCCAATATCATGTTCGGCGAGGGATCGTCGCGGCTGATCGACATGATTTGCGTGGGCGCGTCGCCGTCCCACCAGCCCGCGCCATGCGCCCAGCTCGTCACGGCGCCCGCCTCATTGCGACGAATGAACAGGTCGTTGAAATGCACCTTGCTCGGGCCGCTGTTGCGGGGCTTGTCGAGCGTGACGTCGAAGGCGACGTAATCCTTGATCAACTCCTCCACAATGTCCGGATGCTGCGACAGCACATCCACCGTCTCGCCCGTCCCGTCGGGGTTCAAGCGGAACAGCTTCCACGTCGAGCCGGCGTCGGGCTTCACCAGCTTCCAATCGCCCTTGCGAATCGCCCCGTAATTGACGCGATTGCGAAAGTAGATGGCGTCATGCACCGGGCCCGACAGTTGACCATACAGATACGGCATGAGATCGACGCCGTCGGTCGGCGTCGTCACCGGCTGGCCCATCAAGTTCATGAGCGTCGGAAAAAAGTCCAGCGACGTCACCGTCTCATGAAACACCCCCGGCGCCGCGTCGGGCGCTCGAATCAGCATCGGCGTCCGGAGGCCGCCCTCCCAGGCAGTGCCCTTGAGACCGGCCAACGGGCTATTGCTGTAGGCGCCGTTGGGGCCGCCGTTGTCGTTAAGGAATAGCACGATCGTATTGTCAGCGATCGAATCCGCTTGGTCGCCGTCGCCGTTGGGATCGTCGATGCGAGCCAAGATGTTGCCGATCGCTCGATCCATCGCCAGCGTCATCGCCGCCACCTGCCGGCGCTGGTCCGAGAGGGCCGGAAACTGCGCGTAGTCTTGCGCCTTGGAATCGAACGGGCTGTGCGGCGCGTTGAGCGCCGTGTACAGAAAGAACGGCTGGCCTACGCCGGCGCGCTCAGCAATGAACTGGGACGCCTCGTCGCCCAGCGCGTCCGTCAGGTAGCGACCCCGCGTCGGATCGTGCGGAATATTATTGAACGACGGCTCATTCCACCACGCCACCGGCGCGTCGCCCCGGCGGATCTTCGTCGCACTGGCATCATTGCGGTAATAGTTGATCGCCCCTTCCCACATGCCGAAGAAGTAATCCACGCCGCGGTTCTGCGGCTGGTGCGCCGGCTCCTGCCCCAGATGCCACTTGCCCACCAGGCCGGTGCTGTATCCCGCCTGCTGGGCGTATTCCAGGAGCGTCGTTTGCGACAACGGCAGCCCCTCATACGGGCGATCGTCATCCAGCGCGTTGAAGCTGTAGCCGTAAGCGTCGGGCTGCCGGCCCGTCAGCATCCCGGCGCGCGAGAGCGCGCATTGCGAAGACGCGACGTAGGCGTTCGAGAAGGCCACGCTCTGCGAGGCAAGCAAATCGAGGTTCGGCGTGCGCAGCGGCGTCGTCTGGCCGGTGAACTGGTTCTGAAAGCCAAAGTCGGCGTAACCCGCGTCGTCCGACATGATTAGCACGATGTTCGGACGGCTTCCGCCCCCGCCCGCCAGGGCCGAGCCGCACAACGCGCCTACGACGACCAGGGCGGCGACGCCCAACTCGAGCCGGAATGGATGCAAAGACGCGGTCCTTCACAAACGAGCGGGCCGGGGCAACGAACAACGGCGTTCGATGCGACGCGCGAGGAAAGTAGCTACGGTTCACATATGTACCAATACCGCAGCCTCGTCAACGGCCTGGGAGCCAATTCCGCGGCAAACCGGGTCGCCGATCGTCGACCCGCGCCCGGGCAATCAGAAGGGCCGCCCCCGGCCCCGCCCGTCACGCTCCGCGCGGGGCTGCGCCCGGCCCGCGTGGCGCCTGTGCTCATTGCCCCAGGCGCCCGGCCGCATCAACCGGCGTCGAGCCGTCGGCAGCCGTGGCAATCCACATCCGCCTTCGCCAGGAAACAGGAGAGTAGCGCGACGCCGGCTACTTCGCCACCTGCGACCAATCGCGACGTTGCCGGCTGCTGGGAATGTTCATCGCCTTGCGATACTTCGTCACCGTCCTGCGAGCGACAGTCACGCCAGCCTTCCCGAGCTCTTCGACGAGCGCATCGTCCGAGAGCGGTTTGGTCTTGTCCTCGTTGTCGATGATCTCTTGCAGCTTCAGGCGCACGCGATCCCAGGCCACTTCTTCGCCGTCGGCGCCCGTCGTGCCGCCGACGAAGAACCGCTTCAACGGAAAGATGCCGCGCGGCGTCTGGATCCATTTATCGTCCACCGCCCGGCTGACTGTCGTGACGTGGACGCCGACCTTATCGGCGATTTGCTGCATCTTCAGCGGCTCGATGAACTCCGGCCCGTCGTCGAGAAACTTCGTCTGGTGATCGACGATCGCCTGCGCGACGCGGGTCAGCGTGCTGCGGCGCTGTTCGATCGCTTCGATCAGCCATTGCGCGGCGTTGACCTTCCGCTTGATGTAATCGCGCGTCTCGGCGGACGTGCCGGCGTCCTGCAGCAGCCGGCGGTAGTAGGGGCTGATGTACAGCGACGGCAAGTCGCCGTCCTCCAGCCGCACCTCGTAGCGCCCATGTTCGTTTTTTTCGACGAACACGTCCGGCGTCACCGCCGGGGCGGTCGATTCGCTGAAGTCGGCCCCCGGCTTCGGCTTGAGCGTTCGCAGGTCCTCCCACGCCTCGTTGATCGTCTCGATGGAGAATCCCGTCTTCTTGGCAATTAGCGGCAGTCGGTTGTTTTCGAGATCCTCCAGGTGGTGCTCGATCAGCACCTGCAGCTCCTCGTAGAAGAGCAGCCCCGGGTTGAGCTGCAGCAGCAGGCACTCCTTGAGGCTGCGGGCGCCCACCCCCGGCGGATCGAGCCGCTGCACGACCGCCAGCGCCCGTTCGGCGATTTGCAACTGCTGCTCCCGCCACTTCTGCGCTTCGCCGTTGACGTCCGGCGGCGGCGGAAGAATCAGGTCCTCCAGCGGCGATTTCAAATACCCGTTGCTGTCCAGGTTGTAGATGATCCGGTCCGCCATCTTGCGGGTTTCGTCATCCAGGTCGAACCAACTCAACTGGTGATCGAGGTAATCCTGCAGCGACTCCGGCCGCGCTACCATGTTCGCCATCTGGTCGTGGCGGCGGTCCCCTTCAGCCTCGATCTGGCCCCGCGACGGGCGACTTCGTTCCTCGTAGTCGTCCGGCAGATTCTCCGCCATGTTGATGAGCCGCTCGAAATCGTCCTCGTTGTTCGTCGTGTCGTCGACGACCAACTCCCGTTCCGTGTCCTCCGGAGCGTCGGGATTGATGGCCTCGGCCTCGAACGACTCCTCCTCCCCGGTCGGCTCGATCTGGTCGAGCACCGGGTTGTCTTCCATCTCCTGCTCAATCCGCTCCTGCAGCGCGATGATGGGAAGCTGCAGAATCTCCATTGACTGGATCATCCGCGGCGCCAGCACCTGCTTTTGAGCCATCTGCATGCTCTGGCCGAGGGAAAGTCGCATGGCTATTTCAAATCGCAAGTGGGATGGGAGAGCGAAAGACTAACGCCTAGCAGGGCCGGGCTAGACCCTCAGCGCCGTTTACGAAGGCTTGTGCCTGCAAAATGCGCGCCGTTTGAAATCCTACGAAGTAGCATACTGGTCGAGAATAACCACGGTCAAACGATTCGCGCATTTGCCGGCCATCTACGCCGCATGAACCGATTCGCCGGCCGCTCGCGAAGCGCTCGCTGCGGAGCACCGCCCCGTCGTCGATCGGGTCATAGCTACACGGCGCGGGCCAGAGAATTCTACCCCGAAGATCGGCAGAGGCGCATCAGCCCGCATCGAAGCGGCCGGCCGACGTTCAGCCAGGCGGCTGTAAACTGCCTAGACCCCCCAGCGCATCGCTCAACCCCGGCAAGTCCAGTCCGCCGGCTAACGATTGCATCGACTGCGCATGCAATTCCTTGGCCTTGGCATGCGCCGCGTTAATCGCCGCCGGCAGCAAGTCCTCGAGTAGCTCCCGGTCTTGCTTTTCGATGAGCGAAGCATCGATCCGCACCGCCAGCACGTCGCCCACCCCGTTGGCGTCCACTTCGACCAGGCCGCCGCCGGCCGCGCCGGTGACCTTTTTGGTCTTCAGTTCCGCATTGAGCTGCTGCAGCTTGGCGCCCATCTCCTGGGCTTGTTTGAAGATGCCCGGCAGGTTCGCCAGGTTGCTGAGGCCTTTGAGCACGATGTGTCTCCTCGCAAATCGCCGCCCGGCGCCGAGCAGCAGCGCCGTCCCGTCCATCAGTTTTCCTGTTGAGGCGCCTTGTCGCTCGGCGCCGCCACATACCGCAGGCGACTGGCATCGCCATCGAATAGCTCCATCGCCCGCTGGACGAACGGCTCGGCGGCGACGTCGGCCTGCAGTTGCTTCGGCGAAGGCCGCCGCGGGGCCGCCGCCGCGCTTTCCCGCGGATCGTGATGCGTCGTGAGCACCACGCCGACCCGGCCGCCGGCGACTTCCGCCACTGCCGCTTCCAGCCGGCTAAGGTTCGCCGGCCGCAGGCAGGCGTCGCGGGCAAATTTCTGGCCTTCGGGAAAGCTCGCCACCAGGCGCCCCTGCGCATCGACCGACAGCCGCGTGGCAACCGCTGCGCAATCGGCCGCAATGCCGGACAGCCGTGCGACCGCTTCCCGCCAGACCGCTTCGACCGACTCCGGCGAAAGCCTTGCCCGCACCGCTGCTGGCGGTTCAGCCCCTCTCTCGTTGCCCAGCCGCTCGACGCTCGCCGCGGCCGATCCGGCAGCCGTCGCAACCTCCGGCCGCGCGCTACCCCTGCTCGCGTCACCCAGACCGGCTTGCGGCTTAGCGCCCTGCGCCCCCCCGCCGTTTAATTGCTCAATCAGCACGGCGATATCGTCCAAGTCCTGCAGATGGCAAATTCGCACCAGCGCCATTTCGGCCAAGGTCCGCACCTGAGGGCTGACGCGCAATCGCGCCGCCGTTTGGTCGAGCACCTGCGAAATCGCCAGCAGCGTCTGCACGCCCAGGCGCCTTGCCACGGCCTGAACCTCTTCGCGCTGCCCTGGCAGCACGTAGAGAAGCTGGTCCGCGCCGCAGCCGACGGCCTGCGTCATGGCATCGCGGAAGTAACCCTGCAACTGGTCGATGAGCTGACCGACTTCGCCCCCTTCGGCGATCGCCTCGTCGAGTTCCGCCAGCGCCGCCGCCGCATTTCGCTCCACCAGCGGCTCTACCAGCCGGCTCAGCCGCGCCGCCGGCGCCAGTCCCAGCAGCCCCGTCACATCGGCCGCCGTGATCCGCGGTTTACCCGTGGAAAGTAGCTGTTCCAGCAACGACTGGCTGTCGCGCATCGAGCCCGCCGCCCGCATGGCGATGATCTGCAGTGCTTCGGGCTCGACGTCGACGCCTTCGGTCGCGGCAATCTGCGCCAACCGAGCG
This sequence comes from Planctomycetota bacterium, assembly GCA_003576855.1. Taxonomy (GTDB): domain Bacteria; phylum Planctomycetota; class Planctomycetia; order Pirellulales; family Lacipirellulaceae; genus Lacipirellula. Next base: position 28,364 of record QEVI01000007.1, on the reverse strand, counting down.
CGGATCGAATCGGCGCCAATGCCCGCGAAATCATAGCGCTGGCATCGCGACAAAATCGTGATCGGAATTTTCGTCGGTTCGGTCGTCGCAAAGATGAACTTCACATGCTCCGGGGGCTCCTCAAGCGTCTTCAGCAGCGCATTGAACGCATCCTTGGTGAGCATGTGAACTTCGTCGATGATGTAAATCTTGAACCGCGCCCGCGCCGGACGGACGGCGACGTTTTGCCGCAGTTGCCGGATCTCGTCGATGCCCCGATTGCTGGCCCCGTCGATTTCCAACACGTCCACGTCGTCGCCGCTGGACACGCTCCGGCAGATCTCGCACTCATTGCACGGCGTGGGCGACGTGCCGCGGGCGCAGTTGAGAGCTTTGGCCAGAATCCGGGCCGCCGAGGTTTTTCCGACCCCGCGTGCGCCGGTGAACAGGTATGCGTGCCCCACGCGATGGCTGGCGATCGCGCCCTTAAGCGCTTGCGCGACGTGCTCTTGCCCGATCAGTTCATCGAACGTCTGCGGCCGATAGCGCCGCGCCACCACCAGGTATTCGCCGCCAGCGGCAGGTTCGTTGGGCAGCGATGGCGGCGACGTTTCCATGACTCCTCATCAGGCGCTACGCCCGGTCGGCCCGCGATCTTTAGTCAGACCGCTCGTCGCCTCCCTGCCGGAGGACCGCCGCCCCGCAATTCATCAACAGACGTCCTGGAGAAACGGCGCTTCGCCTCGCTTTTGCTTAGCCGCGCGGCGGTCCGGCCAGTTGTCCGCTGTCTGGCTGACAGATCCCGGGGAAAATTCGCTCCCCACAACAGGCCGATCGACGAGAGGCCCCCGCACAAAGAGACGCAAGCTTATGGCTGCTGTGTTTCCACCCTGACCAGGTTCGCAAGGCCCCCATTGCAAGGGCCCCTCGTCGATCGGCCTTTTCCCACGGCGAGAGGCGTCCATGCGGACCCTCAGTTGTACGCAGCCGCCCCCAAACCGTCAAAGGCCCTGCCAACCCGCGACGGCCGCCCCCGCATACGCAATAATACGCCCGCCGTCCTCCCCCGGTCCCCGCCCCGCCGCTTGCGGCTTAACGCCCCCACGCCTCCCCCGTCGACACGCCGTGAGCGCCCCCCAAACGATCACCGTCGAACCTACCCCGCAAACGCCCGCGGCAACGGCGACCGACTGGCGGCCCCTCTATCCGTTCGCCTCCCGCTGGCTCCTGGTTGAACGCCGGCGGCTCCATTACCTCGACGAAAACCCCGCCGGCGCCGAGCGGACGCTGCTGTTCGTTCACGGCAATCCCACCTGGTCGTTCCACTTCAGGCGGCTGATCGTCCGTTTTCGCGGCGAGTACCGCTGCGTCGCTCCCGATCACCTCGGCTGCGGTCTGAGCGACCCGCAGCCCCGTCCCTTGCGGCTCGCTGATCACATCGCCAACATCGTCCGGATCGTGGAGGATCTCGATCTTCGCCGAGTCACGTTGGTGGCCCAGGACTGGGGCGGCGCCATTGGCCTGGGCGCCCTGCTGGCGGCGGGCGACCGGTTTGAACGGATCGTGCTGTTCAACACCGGTGCGTTTCGCCCCTGGTTCATTCCGTTTCGCATCCGCGCGTGCCGCTGGCCGGTGGTTGGGCGGCTCGCCGTCCAAGGCGCCAATGCATTTTCCCGCGCTGCGCTCACCATGACGCTCGCCCGCAGCCGCCTCGCTCCGGCGGTGGCCGCCGGCTATCTCGCCCCATACAACTGCTGGCGTCGCCGCGCGGCGGTGTACCAGTTCGTCCGCGATATCCCGTTGAACGCGCAACATCCAACCTGGCGCACGCTGGAGCATATCGAGCGACGTCTGCCCGAGCTGCGCGAAATGCCGAAGCTGCTCGTGTGGGGCGAGCGGGACTGGTGCTTCACGACCGAGTGCCTGGACCGCTTTCTGGCCGCCTGGCCCAGCGCCGAAACCTGTCGCCTGGCGGACGTCGGCCATTGGGTGGTCGAGGACGCTCCTGAAGAGGCCGAGCATGCGATGGCCGACTTCCTCACGCGCACCTGAACCCATGGCATCCGCACCCCGAACCGCCGTAGCCGGTCAGGCGCCGCCGCTGACCGTCGGGGCCTGCGCCTCGCTGGCCTGCCTGTGGGAGGCGACCGCGCCCAAGCCCGGAAACGTCTACCGCGGCGCCGATTTCGACGATCTCACCTATGCCGACTTCATCGCCAGCGCCGCCGTCATCGGCCCCATTGTCGATCGCGCCCGCCAGCAAGGCGTCGGCGCCACGATCCTCGCCGCCGTCGCCGCGACCCGCGCCGCCGTGCGCACGAACACCAATCTCGGCATGCTGCTGCTGATGGCGCCGTTGGCGGCCGTCCCCGCCGAGCTGGGGCTCCGGCCGGGCGTCGGCGGCGTGCTCCGTTCGCTGGACAATGTCGACGCCGAGCACGCCTACGCCGCGATTCGCCTGGCGAGGCCCGGCGGCCTGGGCCGCGTGGATGGCGGCGACGTCAACGCCGAGACCTGCCCGCCGATGACCCTCCGCGAGGCGATGTCGCTGGCCGCCGAGCGGGACATGGTCGCCCGCCAGTACGTCGACGACTTCACCGAGGTATTCGTCCTCGCCGACCGCCTCGCGACGCATGCCTGCGGCTCGCCGCTTAGCGACGCCATCGTCCGCTGCTATTTGGAGTTTCTCGCCGCGAACCCCGATTCCCTGATCATTCGCAAATGCGGCCCGAAGATCGCCGCCCAAGCGTCGCGGGCCGCCGCCAGCGTGTTAGACTCAGCCGGCCGGGGCCCTGAGGCGTACGCCGCCGCGCTGGCTGACTTCGATTTCTGGCTTCGATCCGATGGCCATCGCCGCAACCCCGGAACCACGGCCGATATCATCGCCGCCGCCTTGTTCGTGTTGCTGCGCGAGCAACGGCTCGCTTGGCCTGTACGCTTTTACTGACGGGGCGCCATGGCGCGAACGCCGCTGCCGCCAAGCGGCGCAGTGAACGGTTTGCCCCATTGCAAGATCACATCGACCGCACCGCCGCAATTTTCTTCCGTATCCCGCAGTGCCGCCATGACCGAGTCGTACCACGTCCGCATTCATAAGCCGGGCCTCGTCTTCAGCGCCGCCCACTTCATCACCTACGGCGGCGACGTCTGCGAGCCGCTCCATGGCCACAATTACCACGTGTACGCCGAGGTCCACGGCCTGCTGGACGAGAACCAGTACGTCGTCGACTTCATCGCCCTGCGCGATGCACTGCAGCGGGTCGTCAGCTCGCTCGACCATCGCATGCTGCTGCCGACGGGCCACCCCACGATCCGCGTCGAGGAAACGCCTGGCGGCGAAGCCGGCGAAGTAACCGTCGTCCACGGGCGGCGTCGCTGGGTCTTTCCTCGGCAAGATTGCGTACTGCTGCCAGTAGCGAACACCACCGCCGAGCTCCTGGCCCGCTACATCGCCGCCGAGCTCCGCCCGACGCTGGAGAACGTCGCCGGCGTCCATCGGATCGAGGTCGGCGTGGACGAGTGCGACGGGCAGTGGGGCGTCTACCGCTGGAGCGGCCAAGCGTAGCCGCTCTGGCGTCGCCTGGCCGCCGCCGCCTGCGCCGGCCAACCGGCGTAATCCACGGGCTCCGCACAATCGTTGCGTGGACCAGGGCAATCGCCGCACGGCGTTTGACCCGCCCCGGCGGCGGCCTAGAGTTGCTCACCGCTGTTCCTTTGCCGACTGTCGCCGCGGCGCGCGTGGCGCGCTGGTCACTCTTTCGCCGTCACCCTCGCATGCAGGCCGAACACATCAACCCGTTCATCCGCTCGCTCGTCAACACGTTCGACAAGATGTTGAACTGCCAAGTGACCCGCGGGCAGCTTTCGCTGGCTTCGTCCGGGGCGCGGCATTACCCCATCAGCGGCGTCATCGGCCTGTCGGGCAAGGCCGCCGGCGCGGTCGTCATCAACCTATCCGAAACGCTCGCCCTCAGGGCCGCTGCCGAGCTGCTGATGACGCCCGTCGACCGGGTCAACGAGGACGTCCTGGACGTCGTCGGCGAGCTGGCGAACGTTGTCGCCGGGCACGCCAAAGCCGAGCTGGAACAGTACGAAATGTCCGTCAGCCTGCCGAACGTCATCACCGGCGAAGGGCACGAAATCCGCTTTCCCACCGGCGCGCACGCCATCGCCGTGCCGTTCGACACCGAGTTCGGACCCTTGCGGTTGGAAGTCGGGCTCGAAGTCCGCGAGCCGGTGGCCGCCGGTTAGCCCCGCCGCGCTCCCGCAGGGCCTCAAGTTCCACGCCGCCGCGCGACGATCCTAGGATTACGGGGCGCCCGCTCCCGATCTCAGCGGCCGCACCAACGCTGCGCCGTAGCAGTTGTTCGTGTACAGCATTTAGCCGGCCCGCTCGCGGGCCGAGCCCGCCAGCCCCGGCCGCTAAATGCGCTACCCGGAAACACGACGGTGACGGCCGCCCTAGCGCCCCCTCCCCCGCCCCGCCGCAACCCGCCGCAATTCGCCATGGCCGACGATCTCCACAAGGCTGCCGTCCTGCTGACGTCGCTGCCCGAGGAAGACGCCGCGGCCATCCTCGCGCGACTCGATCCCAAGCAAGTCGAGAGCGTTTCCATCGAGATCGCCAAGCTACGGTCGGTCTCGGCCGACGAACAGGAGCAAGTCATCCTGCAGTTCGCCAGCGCCAATCCCGGCGCGGCGGCCGAGGCGGGCGGCCTGGAGCGGGCCAAGTCCCTCGTCAGCAAGGCCCTGGGCAAGAACGCCAGCGGCACGCTCGATTCGATCCGCCAATCGATCGAAGGCGTGCCGTTCGCCTTTCTCCGCACGATCGACAGCCAGAACATCCTGACCTACGTCAACGACGAACATCCGCAAACCATCGCGCTGATCTTGTCGCACTTGCCGCCCGCCTCGGGCGCCGCGATCCTGGCCGGCCTGCCGGCGGACCGCCAAATCGCCGTCGTGCAGCGAATCGCCAACATGGGACAGACCAGCCCCGACATCATCCGCGAAGTCGAACACGGCCTGGAACGCCGCATGTCGAGCGTCATGAGCCAGAGCTTCGAAAACGCCGGCGGCGTGGCGAGCGTGGCGGAAATGCTCAATGTCAGCGACCGCGCCACCGAACGGGCGATCCTGGAAAACCTGGCCCAAGAGGCCCCCGAACTCGTCGAGGAAATCCGCCGGCTGATGTTCGTGTTCGAGGATCTCGCCCGCTTCACCGACAAGGACATGCAGATCGTCCTCAAGAACGTCGAGACCTCCCAGTGGGCCACCGCCCTCAAAGGCTCCAGCAACGAGCTCAAAGAGAAGGTCTTCAAGAACATGTCGAGCCGGGCGGCCGACCTGCTCCGCGAAGAAATGGGCTACCTGGGCGCCGTCAAGCTGTCGGTCGTCGAGCAGAAGCAGCAGGAGATCGTCGACGTCATCCGCCGCCTGGAAGACTCCGGCGAGCTCGAATTGAATGCCGGCGGCGAAGCCGAAGCGCTTGTCCAATAACCATTTACGCGTCCCCCATCCCCGCGCCCCATCTCCCGGAGCCCACAACCTAGGTAGGTCGGGGCTGAAGTGACGCCTCGAGCGCGTCCGGCGGCCCTGCTGGCGCCGCGTACTTAAGCCGCTAAATCGCCGCAAGCGCTTCTCAAGACTGTCCTTGCGAACTCTTAACGATTTCGCTCTACTTCCGGCTTGGACAGGTCATGCCGCCGCCTTGGCTGCCCGTTGGCGTTGCGGTACGGCTGGAAACACGACCAGCAGTCCAGGCACGAAGTCATGCGACAAGACATCTACACGTTCTCCGGCATTGGCGAGCTGCTCTGCATCGTCCTGGCCTGGACGGTGGGCATCGTCGCGATTTGGGCCGACTCCGCCCGCAGCCCCAAGAGCCCGGCGAGCGCGAACGTAGCCGTGAGCAACGACCGCACGGGCGCCGCCGCGTATTACGATTGAGCGGCGGCATCCCCCCTGGCGGGCAGGCGGCGCCGCGGGCCGCGGGCACGCGCCCGGTGGATCGGGCGGTCGGCCCAAGCGCCTACCGTACGGTCTCTCCTTCCGCTCCCTCGCCGACCGCCTTGGCCGCGCCGTCGGCGTCCGCCCCGACTTCGTCCCGCGAGTCGCTCGGCTGCCGCCGCCGGAGATACAGCTTGATCGGCACTTCCTCGAAGTTCATCTGCTCGCGCACGGCGCTGAGCAAATACCGCTGGTAGGGGCGCGAGATCGCCTGCGGTTCGTTGCAGAACAGCACCAGCGTCGGCGGCTGCACGCTCACCTGCGTGCCGTAATAGATTTTCGGCCGGCGGTTCTGAAAGAGCGGCGGCGGCGTCCGTTGCACGGCGTCGCGCAGCAGCCGGTTGAGTTGCCCCGTGGAAAGCCGCTGCCGCGACTGCTTGAACAGCATTTGCGCATGATTCAGCAGCGCCTTGACGTTCTTGCCGGTTTGCCCGGTGATGAACGCGATCGGCGCGTATCGCTGGGCCCGGAAGGTGTCGTTGAGATACCGCACCCACTTTTCCGTGGGCATCGACTTGGCCAGCAAGTCCCACTTGTTCACCACAAAAATCAGCGGCTTGTATTCTTCGCCGATATACTCGCAAAGCTGCTTATCGACCTTGCTGATCCGCTGCGTCGCGTCGAGAAACAGCAACACCACGTCGGCGCGGCGAATGCTCCGCTGTGCGCGGTGGGTGCCGTAGAAGTCGATCGACGCCCCTCGGCTCTTCGCCCGGCGGACGCCCGGCGTGTCGATCGCGACGAAACCCTTGCCGTCCAGCTCGAATCGCACGTCCACGCTGTCCCGCGTCGTGCCGGGTATCTCGCTGACGATCATCCGCTCGGCCTGCGCGAGCGTGTTGACGAACGTGCTCTTGCCCACGTTCCGCCGGCCGACGATCGCCACCTTCATCTCCGGATCGCCGCTGGGCGCCTCGCCCGCGGAGTCCGCCGGCAGCCGCTCGACGATCAGGTTCAGCAGCACCGTCCGATGGCGGTTCTGCTTGGTGCTGACCGGCACGATCTTGCCGCGCCCCAGCCGGTAGAAGTCCGACGCCTGCACGTCCATCTTCTCGTCGTCGGTCTTGTTTGCGACGCACAGCACCGGCACGTCGACGTTGCGCAGGCGCCGGCCCACCTCTTCATCCAGCGGCGTCAGTCCCGCCCGGGTGTCGACGACCAGCAGGATCACCGAGGCCGCGTCGATCGCCGTTTGAATCTGCTCCTCGATGTGCTTGGTGAGGTTGTCCTCGTCCTTGATCCCGATGCCGCCCGTATCGACCAGCTCAAAATAGCGGTCCTCGTGCGACATGAGGTACTCGACCCGGTCGCGCGTGACGCCGGGGCGATCCTCGACGATCGCCAGACGCAGCCCGGCCAGCCAATTCAACAGGCTGCTCTTGCCGACGTTGGGCCGGCCGACGATGACGACTTTGGGAACAGCCATGGGCGTTTCACAGCGAGCGGCGGGGAGTCTTATATCATAATCCGCCAAGTTGCCAGCGAGTAGCACGGCGACCGGCGGCGCGCCCCCTTTTCGCCGAACGCTCGAGTCGTACACTGCACAACAACCGCGACAGGAGACCGCTAGATGACCGCCTCCCCCGACCGCCTCCGCCGCGCTCTGCGCCAGCAGTTGGAAAGCCTCGAAGCCGCCGGCGCCAAGCAGCTTCCACGCCCCTCCGTGGCGGTGCTCGCTCATGCGGAGATCGAGGCGCCGGCGGACCTCCGCTGCTCGATCGCACCGGCGCTCGAAGCGCTCCGGCTCGAGGTCGCCGCGTGTACCCGCTGCGGCGAACTGGCCCGTACCCGCACGCAAACCGTCTTCGGCGTCGGCGACCCCGGGGCGCGGCTGTGCTTCATGGGCGAAGCGCCCGGCGCCGACGAAGACCGCCAGGGCGAGCCCTTCGTCGGCCGCGCCGGCCAGCTTCTGAATCGGATTATCGAGGCGTGCAGGCTGCGCCGCGAGGACGTCTACATCCTCAACACCATCAAGTGCCGCCCGCCGAACAATCGCAAGCCGGCCCCGGAGGAGGCGGCCAACTGCCGCCGCTTTCTCGACCGGCAGCTCGAGCTGATCAAGCCGCAGTTCATCTGCTGCCTCGGCGCCGTCGCCGCCCAGAACCTGCTGGGCACGACCGAATCCATCGGCCGGCTTCGCGGGCGGGTTCACCCGTTCGGCGACATCAAGGTCGTCTGCACGTACCATCCGGCGTACCTGCTGAGAAACCCCTCCGCCAAGAAGCAGACTTGGGACGACATGAAGCTCCTCATGCGCCAGATGGGCACGCCCGTCGATTGAGCCGTTCGCCCACCCCGGGGGGCCGTTCCGGCATCGTCGCCGGCAAACCTTGCCGGTCGTAGCGGTCCTGATTTCGCCGTTGTTGCGTCTTCGCCTCAATTAGGCTTCAGAAGTATTCTCACCGCAACGCGAGGTTGATAGAGTCAAACTCGTGGGCGCAAGCGTTGTTGCTCCCGGCGGGCCCCGCCAGGATGGCCGACGTCACTGGTCCGCCGGGCGTCCGCACGGCGGGTTCGGTTTTTCGGATTTCTTGATCGTTTTTTCCGCGCCGCGATTGTCCAATGATTCTCCCCAATTCCCCGCGATCGGACGAAGTGGAGCACCTCCTGCGCAACGCGCAGCTACGCGACGCCCTCGAACCGCTTTACGACGAAGCGATTGGCCGCGTCAACGTCGAGGTCATGACCACCGGCGCCGAAAACGAGTTCCTCGAATCCATGCTCGAATGGGAACGCGCGCCGATGCTCCCCATCTGCGACTGGTTCCAGCCGAAGTTGGAACTGCCCCACCCCGACCGGCTCGACGACCGGCAGCTTCGCGACTTCCTCTACCAGACCATCGGCCGGCTTTACGAAAAGCACATCGTGCTCGACTTCACCGATCACCTGACCGACCGGCAGCTTTACTGCCTCATCTACCGCGACATCCTCCCGTCGTACGAAAAGATGATCCGCCGGCAGGGCCACTACCTCCACTGGGATTGCGCCAACACCCACGGCGATCCCGACGCCTGGCTCCGCTACTACGCCAGCGAAGAAGATCGCCGGCTCTGGGCCGAGGAAACCGGCGGTTTCCCGCCCCCGGCGGACGATCCGCCCTACCCCCGCGACCTGCCGCGAGCCCCGCTGTAACCGCCTCCGCGCTCACAGCAGTTCCGGCCACAGCGCATCGCTGACGAACAGTCCCTCCCGCGTAAGCCGGACGCGGTCGCCGTCGTCGGCCAGCAGACCCATGGCGACGAAGCGCCGCAGCGGCTCGCCGGCGATTTCTTCCAGCGAAAAGCCCGTGACTCCGCGGAACCACCTCCGCTCGACGCCGTCCAACCGCCGCAGCCCGAAGACCAGCCGCTCGCGGGCCCGGCCTGCGGCGTCCAGTTCCTCGCGCTCGGCGACCGGCGACTCGCCGGCGAGCACCCGCTTCAGATAAGTCGTCGTACTGCGGTGATTGGTCTCCCGCACCCCGGCCACGTAGCGGGCCGCGCCGGGGCCGGCCGCGTAGTACTCGCCCCCGGTCCAGTATGTTTCGTTGTGCCGACTGCGGAACCCCGGCCGCGCGAAGTTCGAGACTTCGTAATGCTCAAACCCCGCGTCGGCGAGCCGGTCGATCGCCAAGGCGTACATCTGCCGTTCAAGCTCTTCATCGACCGGCGTTAGTTCGCCCCGGTCGCGCCGCCGCGTGAACTTCGTGCCCCGTTCCCACGTCAGGCCGTAGGTCGAGACGTGGTCCGGCGCCAGGTCCACGGCGCGGGCCAGGTCGCGCCGCCAATCCGCGAGCGTCTCGCCAGGGGCGCCGAAGATCAAATCCAGCGACACCTGCATGCCCGCCTCGCGGGCCAGTTCCACGGCGGCGTACACGTCTTGGGGAAGGTGCTGCCGGTCGAGCGCCCGCAGCTTGCCGGCCTCGAGCGATTGGGCGCCCAGGCTCAGCCGGGTGGCGCCGCGCTCGGCAAGAACCCGCAGGCGGTCCGCCCCCAGGTATTCAGGGTTGGCCTCGATCGTCCATTCGTGCCCGGAAGCCAGCGGGTGCCAGCGCAGCACAACGTCGCACAGCGCCGCCAAATCCGCAGGATCCAAATGGCTGGGCGTCCCCCCGCCGAAGTAGAGCGTCTCGACCGGCCGCGCCTCGCCCAGCCAGCTTAGCTCCGTCGCGATGGCTCGGAGATACGGCCCGATCAAGTCGTCGCGCCCGGCCACAATTGCGAAGTCGCAATAACCGCAGCGGCGCCGGCAGAAGGGAACGTGGATGTACGCCGATCGCGGGTCCGTAAAGGGCATCGCCGCCTATCTTGCCCGATTTCGCCATGCGGCGGTAGCCGCCGGCCCGTCGCTCGGCCCCGCCGAGTCAGCTTACCGAGTTCTCAGCGGCCGTCGGCTCGGCGGCCTCAGCCAGTCGCGGTTGAACCTTCCAGCCGAGCCGGCCCCACGGCGTCGCCAACGACTTCAGCGGCGCCTCCTGGGCGTCTACCACCCGGTTGAGCAGCGCCAGGCTGGCGAGTCTTCCGACAAACGACAAGAAAAACACCAGCTTCAGGCCGCCGATTTCTACGCCGCTCACTACCAGCGGCTGCGCCGTCACCAGCGTCGAGACCCAGCCGCCGAGCACCGCAGCCCCGGCCATCACCAGGCCCATCGTGGCGTTGAACGCCGCCAGGCACGACGAGGCCCGTTCATCGGGCGCCAGTCTCATCACCAGCGTGTGCGCACCGACCGCCAGCGGGGCTTGGAACACCCCGAACAAAAACAACAGCGGCAGCGCCCAGGTCGTCTCGGCGCCCATGAACATCCATCCCAGCGGAAAAAACGCTTCGCCCAGCGTGGCCGCGAACACCACGCGCCGCGGACCCATCCATTTCCCCAGCGACGTCCACCAGCCGGTCGCCGCCAGGCCCGCCAGGCTCTGCAGCGCGTACAGCGCCGTAATGTGCCAGTATGGCAAGTGGAGCTTTTCGAGCATGAACACCGAGAAGAACGGTGCCGCCAGGCTGCACGCCAGGTTCCAGGCCATGTAGAAGGCGACCAGTCGCCGGAAGTTTGCACCAGATTCTCGCGTGCTGCCGACGGCCGTCGACGAATCGACGGCGGCGGCCCCGCGGCCCGGGTCCTGGAGCCGATTGAGCACCGGGATGGCAATCAGTCCGCAGGCGATCGCCGCGGCCAGCACGCAGAAGAAGCCGCCCATCGTGTGGGGTTGGGCCTTGTTCCACCAATCGAGAAACCCCGCGCCGGCGACGCCCAGCACCAGCGCCAGCACCGTGTTGATCTGGCTGCGAAAGCCGAGGAAGCCAAGCCGCTCTTCTGCCGGCACGAGATCGCGAATCCACGATAGCCACGCCACGCCGGCCAGCGAGCCGAACAAGCTGGAGACGCCGACCAGCGCAATCAGCGCGACGACGGCGGCGCTGGAGCCGCCGGCCCCTGCCAGCGGGATCACCAGCACCGCCGCCCAGCAAAGCCGGCTGGCGGTGACGGCGCCGAGGCAGAGCCGCTTGCGGTTGAAGCCCCGCCGCAGCAGCCAGGCGCCCGCCAATTGTACGACCGACGCCAGCGACGGCAGGGCCGCCAGCACGCCGATTTGCAGCCGGCTTGCGCCCAGCTCCATGGCGAACCCGGTGAGGAACACGCCAGAAAGGAGCGTCCCCATCGCGGCCGCCAGGGCCCCTTCCGCGATTGAAATACGCACGCACCGGCGCCACTGTTGAGCATCCATGCTGCAATCGCTTCCTTGCGAAGTCGAGGATCGCTGCCTCTTGGCAGGAGGGGGCGGATTGTAAAGATCGCGGCCCGGAGGGTCAATTGCCGCCGGCGTAGCGAGCGTTCCCGCCGCCGGGAACGCGCCGGCCAAAGGTGAATCCACAGGTTGCTATTCGGAACTCGGCGCCCCGCTCGCTTGTCCGCCTACGGCCTATCGGAGATAGCGCGCCGCGGAACAAAACAGTGCAATCGGGGGCGGTGCGTTGAGAGTCTGAGTGACAGTTCGCAACTAAGCTCCATGCGAATCAAGAACAGCCTTGTGCTGTCGTAGCAAGACGCCCCAGAGACGTTCCGACTGCGGATGGCGAGCTCGCCGCTGCGAGCGGGAGGCGGCCCTTTGACAGGAATCTTAGCGGGCTCGCCGGAGCGTCAAGGATGCAGCCTGGCGGCCCAAAGGCCAGGTCGTGCGCGGCTTTCGCTCACACTGGCGGCTGCTTGATCATGCCCCTGCGTTGGCCGACGCAGCGCAAGAGTGAAGGTTGCGTGGGTTTTCGCGCCGCTTTCGTACGGCTTCCCGAAGCCAGTAGACAACGTGTCGCTGGTGGGCCTGTTTGCGTTGGCGCCGACAGTGGCTTTCGCCGCAGGCTACGGCCACGAGGTTTCCCGCATCGGCAGCACCAGCACCTCGGGGATGACCGTTTCGGCCGGCTGGGTGAGTAAAAATCGCACCGTCTCCGCCACGTTCTGCGGATCCTGCAGCACCTGCGGATCGAGGTCCGGAAAGCGGTCCAACAGAAACGGCGTCCGCATGCCGCCCGCCAGCACGGCGGTCACCTTCACGCCATGCGGCCGGGTCTCGACGTGCAGCGCGTGGCTCAATCCCAACAGCCCCCATTTGCTGGCGTGGTAGGCCGAGGCGTTCGCCCAGGCCCGTTTGGCGGCGGTCGAGGCGATATTGACGATGTGGCCCCCGCCCTGCTGTTTCATCCGCGGCAGCAGCAGCTTCGACATCACGAACGGCCCCCGCAGGTTCACCCCCATGATGCGATCCCAGTCCGCAAAGCCGAGCTCTTCGATCGGAACCGTCTTGTCAACGCCGGCGTTGTTGACCAGCACGTCGATGCGGCCCAATTCGCCGATCGTCCGCTCGACGACTTCGCTGGCTTGCCGCTCGTCGCTCACGTCGAGCGTCGCCGGTCGCACGTTGGACCGGCCCAGCATCGCAGCGGTCCGCTCGGCGGCGTCGCCGCGGATATCGGCGGCAACCACCGTGGCGCCCGCCTCGGCCAGCACTTTTGAAATGGCCTGGCCGAGCCCCTGCCCGGCGCCCGTCACGAGACAGACTTTGCCATCCAGCATGCCCTGGTACTCGCTGAAAGAACGATGTGACTTCATTACAAGCGGCGAGCTATACCTGCCCCGCTCGGGTTCGACCACGGAGTCGCGGAGCACTCGGTTCCGCCGCTCAGGCGCTCGCTGCGCCGCGACAAGGCGTGTTCTGGTCCTGGACCATCATCCATCGATCGCCCTGGCGCTGAAAGACGAGCGTCAGGTAGCTTTCGGCCCGTATGGGCGGCTTGCCGGCCGCTTCCTCGCGGTAGTCGAGCTTCACAACGGCGACGCCCAGGTCGCTCCCTACCCACTGGCGGACTGGTTCGACGCCCATCTGCCAGGCGCTCGAGGCAAACCAGTCGCGATGCATGGCGAGCATCGCCTCGCGATCGCGAATGAGCCTCCCCTCGCTGGTGATGAGCACGATGCCGTCGGTCGCAATCGTCTCCGCGAAGCATGGCAGGTCGCGCTGGTGAATGGCGCCCAGGTGCTTGTCGAGCGCTTCTTGGAACGTGCCCACGGCCGGCACTCCTGCAGTACGGTGTTGGACACGGCGAAAAGATTCGATTCAGCGAAGCCCGCCCAGCGTTCGCGCCTTCAACGTGCCCGCCGCGCTTCTCGCCAGCGCATACCACCCGCGAAGCGAACCCGGTCCGCAGCCCCGGCCAGAGGCCGTGCTACAAATGCGCATTACCGCTTGGCGGATGGTTTGCTTACGAAACCGACGCCTCGCTTATGCAATCGCCGCGCCAATTGCGGTTCCCTCCACGCTGCTACGCGCTTTGCGTCTCGGCGGTTTTGGGGACCACCGTAAACTGCGACGGCGTCCCGTCGACTATGTCTTCCCACATCCGCAGGCCGCCGAAATATGCGTTGTGGTTGCCGCCCCGTCGGCAGCCGGGCGGCATCTCCTTCAGCTCGTCGGCGTTGCCGCCCCCCAGGACGACGTAGTCGACCAAGAAGGCGTCCTTGAGCATCGCCGCCGCCTCGGCGACGGCCTGCCGCCAACGCTTTTTGCCGTGCAGCGCAAGCCCGGCGCGGCCCAGATAGTGCTCGAAGGTTTCGCCTTCCCACAGCTTGAGATGCCCCAGCGCCAGCGGCACGATCACGCCCTCGGCCACCAGCGCCGTCCCCATGCTGGTTCCCAGGCCGAGGTAGAGCATTTTCCCCCCTTCGTAGCTCCCCAGGGCCTGCATGCAGGCGTCGTTCATCATCCGCACCGGGCAGTCGAAGGCGTGGCCGAAGTCGAAATCGACCCAGCCATCGCCCAGGTTGTACGGCTCGGCGACCGGCCGGCCGTTGCGCACCTCGCCAGGATAGCCGATCGACACCCGATCGATGGGCCAGTCCGCGGTCGCCTGGCGGACTCCCTCCATCAGGGCGCTGGGCGTCAGTTCCTTGCCGGAGGGGAACTTGGCCTTCTCGGCCTCCTCGGTTTTCCAAATCTTGACGTTCGTTCCTCCCACATCGACGACGAGGATATTCATCGGACTGCTCGTGAAGTAGTTGTGCTGGCCCGCGGCAATACGTCGCTACGGGGAGTCGGCGCCGGGGCCTCGGCAGCGCCGGCGCGTGCCGTCGCATCGCCTGCCAGGCCGCCCTCGTGCTGCCAGCAACTAACGCGCCAACCTTTCGGCGCCGTGCCGGCCGGCGCCGTGCAGCACTTCTTCCAGCGCCGATGTCTCAATCGGCTTGACAAGATGGCGGTCGAAGCCCGCTTCGGCCGTGCGAGCGCGGTCGGCGTCTTGCCCCCAGCCGCTGGTGGCCACGAGCATCACGCCTTGCCCCCACGGTTCCTCGCGGATCCGTCGCGCCGCCTCGTAGCCGTTCAGCCGCGGCATGCCGAGGTCCATCAGTACGATTTCCGGTTGAAACGCCCGGGCGACCTCCAGGGCTTCCAGGCCGTCGTGGGCCCGCCGCACATCGCCGCCCAAAAGCGAGATCAGACGGCTCAACGTGATTAACGCGTCGGCGTTATCGTCGACGACCAGCACGCGGCGCCGGGTCGCCAGCGGCGACGGGCAGCGGCCATTGGGGGCGCCGCCCGGCGCCGCCGGCGCCTCGGGCAACAGCGGCAGCCGCAGCCGAAACGCGGCCCCCTGGTTTTGGCCGGGGCTGGAGGCCTGCACGCTGCCGCCGTGCATTTCGACCAGCCGCTTGACGAGCGTTAGGCCGATTCCCATGCCGGTGTGCCCCGATTCGCTGTTCTCGTGCCCCTGCGAGAACATGTCGAAGATCGCGTCCAACTTGTCGGCCGGGATGCCGATGCCGGTATCGGAGACCGTCACCATCGCCTCCCCGCCGGACCTCTCGACCGACAGCTCAATGCGCCCCTGCGGCGGCGTGTATTTGGCGGCGTTGTTAAGCAGGTTGACCAGCGCTTGCGTGAGCCGGTTGCCGTCGGCGTACAGCGGCAACGGCTCCTGGGGCCAGCGGACCTCCAGGCGATGTTGTGCCTGATCGATGAGCGGCCGCGCCGCCTCGATGGCTTGCCGCACGACGTCGGTCAGCTCCAGCCGGCTGCGGCGCAGCTCGAGCTTGCCCCGCGTAATCCGCGACACGTCCATCAGGTCGTCGATGAGCCGCACCATGTGCTGCACCTGTCGATCCATCATCGCCCGCAGCTCTTCGACGACCGCGGGATCGCTCGCCGACAGCTTGAGCAGCTCCAGGCCGGTGGCCAGCGGCGCCAGCGGGTTTCGCAGTTCGTGCGCCAGCGTGGCCAGGAATTCGTCTTTCCGCCGGTCGGCGTTGCGCAGCGCTTGCTCGGTTCGTAGCCGCTCGGACTCGTCGCGAAAAACCAGCACCGCGCCGTCGGCGTGGCCATCGGGACTGCGCACCGCGGCGGCGCTATAGGCGACCGGGATCGGCGGTCCGCACGGCGTCGCCAGCAGCGAACTGCCGTGGATGGCCGCCGGCCCTGCCAGCAGGCGGTCGATCGGCAGGTCAGGCTGCTGGGGATCGTCGCCTCGATGCAGAGCCATGACCTCGCGCCAGGGCAGGCCGCGACACTCGGCGAGCCGCCGGCCGACCATCGCCTCGGCGGCGGCGTTCATGAGCGTCACGCGCCCGCCGGCGTCGGCGACCAGCACGCCGTCGGCGATGCAAACCAGCGCGCTGTGCAGTCGCTCCCGCTCGGCGACGGCTTGCGCGTGTTCCTGCTGCGCCCGGCCCTGAGCCGCGCGGCGCATCTCGCTGAGCAGGCCGATGGCGACGCCGACGACGTAATAGGCGACCGTGCCGACGACGCCCGGCAGGCTGGTATCCCACATGCCGGGCGGTTCGCGAAATGCGTACCCGTGAACCACGTGGAGCAGCACGATCGAGAAAATCGCCGGCCCGACCCCGCCGAGCCAGCCGCCCGCGACGATCGCCGCCAGGAAGATCGACACACCGGTCTTGCCGAGCGCATCGTCCAGGACCAGCCGCAGCGCGACTGCCGCCAGCGCAAGGGCCAACGCCACGAAATATCGAAACATCTGTGAACGGCGTAGCCGCATAGCGAGCCAAGAGCGGGCGAGAGCCAGAGCGGCGCGTCTGGGAGTATAGGGAGCGTCGGGCCCTCGTCTATTGTCGCTTGCCCGCGGACCGGTGCAAACACTTTGGCGCGCACGGCCAAGCTGGCGCCGAGCTGTTATCCATGAACCAAATTGCCAAAGAACATACGATGCGAATGTACACTAACCGAGGGCGCGGCCAATTTCAAGCGCCAATGCCGGAAGCGTTGTTCTTGTTCGCGGTGTTCCGGCGCCCTCCCGCTTGCGGACCGTCGAGGGGAGTGAGCCGGCGGAGGGCGTTGTCGAGCTGCGCAGCCGTTGCGCGGGTCGGCCGGATGCCGTGGTGGAGCGGCGCAGGTTTTTCTGAGTGATCCGAACGGCGCGCTTGCGCGCCGCCGCGGCACACATGGCGCTGGAGCAGCACGTTGCCGCCGGTGGAAACTGCGTTACATCGCGGCGATTTTGCAGGGCGCCGGCCGCGTCAGTCTGGCGCACTGATTGCTGCATTGGCGCACCTATGCCTCTTCTTCTTTATCCGGCGCAGCTCGTGCGCTGTTGCACCCGCTGCGCCTGGGCACGGGCACGGGGGGCGGCCTATGAGACAGGCGCTTAGAGTCCCGGCAGTCGCGGTGTGCAGTTGTTGTCTGCTGGTCGCCGGCGCAGCTGCGGCGTTCGATGAGCCGCCGGACGACGCCATCGCCGAGCCTCCGCTGGCGGAGAGGGGATTTGAATCCTCGCAGCGCGCAACAGACGAAGGCGCGACCGAGCCGCCGGATGCCGTAACTGACCCGCCCACCACAGACGAGTCGCCGTCGGCGCCGGTGGTGTCCGTCGCGCCCACGACGGCCGCCGGCTATCGCGGCCGCAACGGCGAGACCATTGCATTTGAACTAATCGGCAGCGATCAGGGGAGCGTCTGGGGCGACGGGCTGTACGCCGACGATTCGGACCTGGCCACGGCCGCCGTTCATGCCGGCGTCTTGAAGCCAGGCGAGAAGGGCGTCGTACGAGTGACGATCCTGCCCGGCGCCGATAGCTACGCAGGCGCCACCCGGCATGGCGTGACGAGTCGACCGTACAAATCGTGGCTGGGGAGCTTCCGCTTTCCCGACGCTCCGGCGGCGGAAGGCGAAGCTGCGCCGCCGCCGAGCGAGGCGCCGCCGCCGAGCGACGATTCGTCGCCGCCAGCGGCGGCGGCCTCGCGAACCGTGGAGGTGTGGCCGCTGGCCGTGTGGCGAGACAGCCAGGGGGTGAGCCACGGTTCGTGCAGCCGGCTGGGCATTACGCTTGGCGGTCATGCCGCCGGCGACGTGCGGGTCGGGTTCTTCGAATCGGAAGTGGGCGGCTCGGGTCCCCAGTGGCGCTCGGCCGGTTGGACGGCGGCGCTGACGGCGGCGCAGTTGAGCGATTTCGACCCGCGGACGTTGCAGGCGTCGTTCGACATCAGCGGATGGATCGACGGGCCCAGCGCCGGCGCGCTGATGACGGTCGGCATACTCGCCGCAGCCCGGGGCGATGCGCTGCGGGACGACGCGTCGATGACCGGAACGATCAACCCGGACGGGATCATCGGCCCGGTCGGGGGGATCGCCCACAAGATCGAAGGGGCCGCCCAGCAGGGGAAGAAGCTGGTGCTCATACCGGCGGGCATCGCCTACCAGCGCGACAACAACCGCGAGGAAGACGTGCACCTGGTGCGCACCGGGGAGAAGCTCGGCGTGGAGGTCGTGCCGGTACTGGACGTGTATGCGGCGTACCGCCTGCTGACGGGAGTGGACCTGCCGCGGCCGGCGGCCGAACGGGCCGGGCGCCTGGGCGGAGCGGTCGACGCCGCGGTGTACGAGGCGACCAAGGCGTGGGCCCTGCGCGACGAGCGGGCGATGATCGAGCTCAACAAGATACCGGTGAATTACCGTCGCACGGACGAGGGGCGGGCCTACCTGACGCGGGCGATCGCCCTGAGCGATCTTTCAGACAACCTCGAAAACGAAGGCGAGATGGCCGCCATGTTGCACGACTACGTGCAGTGCGTGGCCAACGGGTACTTCGCCTTGGAGATGGCGCGGTGCGAACTGGTCTATCAGACGCGGGGCAAGGAGGCGATGATCGCCCGCGTGCGGGACAACGCCTGGCTGGCGAGCGAGCTGGAGAGCGCCGGCGCGTCGTTGCGAAACTTCCAACCGGCCAACGTCGAGCAACTAGCGGCGTACCTCGAGGCAGTTGATGCGTTTCTGGCCGGCGCCAGCTATCGCGAGGCGGCTAACATGCTCTTGCGGAATTTGCCGACCAGTTCCGAAGAGGCGGAACTGCGAGCGGCGCGGCGGGCCGCCATCTACCAGATCCGCGCGTGGGTCAACCTGAAGCTGGCGTCGGACTACGTGACGATGGCCGCCGATTACGACGGCCCGCCGATTCCGGCCGACGCGCCGCTGGCGATGCTCGCCGACTTTTACCGCCGCGCCGGCGAGGCGAACGCCAAGGTCTTCGAGGCGCTGATCATTCAGCCGGCGGCCGACGCCGAGGGAATGACGGCCGCGCAAGTGAAGTTCGGACTGATGATCAGCGACGAGGAATATGGCGTGCTGGAGACCGGCGGGGGCGTGACGGCCAGCCTGAGCCGATGGTTTCCGCCGGGCGTCCAGCATGACTATGCGTCGCTGGCGGCGGGGCTGTTTGCGTATTGCCGCTCCGCGATGTTGGTCGCCAAGTACTATTCGCTCGATGCGGAGCTCGGGGACCAACTGGAAGTGGTCGGCTTGCGGCGCGAGCGGACGTTTGCCGATTGGCTCGCGGGTTCGGCGGACGAAGCCGAGCGCAACATCCATCGCCTGCGCGACGGCGGTTTAGAGGCGGCGGTCTGCCGGCAGTATCTTGACGTCGCGCAGATTCTGCGGAACCGCGACCTGCCGAGCCGCATCGAATCGCTCAGCTACCTGTTTCGCGTAAACGTGCTCAGTCGCGTCATGTGGCGGGTCGCCTCGCCCGCGGCGTCGCCCTGATGAAAAGGAGGCGGTTATGCGAAGTCAACGGCCGTCCGCAGCGGCGCTTTACGGGATGCTCCCGGTTGATTCGCGGCAGTTTCGCCGATCAATTGCGTTGCCGGGCGCAACGGGCAAGTTATCCGCCAGGCGAATAGTGCTGGGCCGGTCGATCGGGTAGACTGCTGCGGAAAGTCCGCGCGGCGCCGGTAGCCGTCGCAGCGGCGATGGCAAACGGGCAAGGAGCGACGATTCGGATGAGCAAGTGGCCGATTGGCGTGTTCGCGAGCATTGACGCGGGGCTGGGCGTGCGGCTGGAAGTCGCGCGGGAACTGGGCGTTTCGACGGTGCATTTGCACACGCCGCACCGCCAGTCCCGCACTCGTGAGCGGGCCGCGGAGTTCCTCCAGCGGCTGAAGGACCTGGGCATCGCCGTGACGGTCGTGTTCGCCGGGTTCGAGGGCGAGAGCTACGCTGATATTCCCACCGTAACCCGCACCGTGGGCCTGGCGCCGCCTTCGACGCGTGAAGCGCGGACGGCGGAGCTCAAGGAAATCGCCGACTTCGCCAGGCAGCTTGGCGTGCAGGCGGTCGGCCTCCACCTCGGGTTCGTGCCGCACGATCGCACCAGCGCCGACTACGAAGACGTGCTGCGAATCACCCGCGACGTGTGCGACTATCTCCAGCGCAACGGCCAGGCCCTCCACCTGGAAACGGGGCAGGAGCCGGCCGACGTGTTGCTCGGCTTTCTACAGGATGTCGGCCGAGACAACTTGTTCATCAATTTCGATCCGGCCAACATGATCCTCTACGGCTGCGGCGAGCCTATTCCCGCGCTGCGGACGCTCGGCAAGTATGTCCGCAGCGTCCATTGCAAGGACGCCACGTGGTCGGACCAGCCGGGCAAGACCTGGGGCGCCGAGACCCCGCTGGGCCAAGGGGACGTGGATTTCGCGGCCTACCTGCGGACGCTGGCCGAAATCGGCTACGAGGGACCGCTGACCATCGAGCGCGAAATACCGCAGGAGCCGCAGCGGCAGAAGGCGGAAATCGCCGCGGCGGTCGAAGTGCTGGAAAGCTTGAAGCGGCTGGAGCACAACCTGGCGTAAGCTGGGCGTGTGACAGCGTGTACCCGGCGCAGCCCCGACCTGGCTAGGTCGGGGCTAGGGGGCGTGTATTGGGTTTAGGGGGCGTGTGCAGGGTTTTGGGGGGTAGCCCCGACCTAGCCAGGTCGGGGTTAAGGCGTACAGGGTTTGAGGCAGGGAGCAGCGTAGCATGATTAACGTGGGCATCGTCGGCCTGGGGTTCATGGGGATGATCCATTACCTCACGTATCGCAAGCTGCCTGGGGTGCGGGTGGCGGCGATCTGCGAGGTGAATGAGAAGCGCCTCACCGGCGATTGGACCGATATCAAAGGGAACTTCGGCCCCGCCGGCGAGCAGATGGACCTCAGCGGCGTGGCGACGTTCACCAGCATCGACCAGATGCTCGCCTCGACCGAACTGGACCTCGTGGACGTGACGCTGCCGCCGGCCCTGCACGCCGAGGCGACGATTACGGCCTTCGCCGCGGGCCGGCATGTGTTCTGCGAGAAGCCGATGTCGCTGCGGCTCGAGGAGTGCGAGCGAATGAGCGCGGCCGCCCGCAAGGCCGACCGGCGGCTGTACGTCGGGCATGTGCTGCCGTTTTTCCCGGAATACGCCTGGGCGTACGACGCCATCCAGAGCGGGCGGTACGGCGCCGTGCTGGGCGGGGCGTTTCGCCGGGTCATCGCCGACCCGGCGTGGCTGAGAAACTACTGGGCGGCCGACCAGGTCGGCGGGCCGCTGTTCGACTTGCACGTTCACGACGCCCACTTCATTCGCCTGGCGTTCGGCATGCCCACGGAGGTCGCCAGTCGCGGGCGGATGCGCCACGGCTTGCCGGAGTTCTGGCACTCGCATTTTACGTTCGGCGACGCGGGGTATCTGGTCGAGGCGACGTCCGGCGTCGTCAACCAGCAGGGCCGCGCGTTCAACCATGGGTTCGAGATCCACTTCGAGCGGGCGACGATGCTGTTCGAGTTCGCGGTGATCGGCGGCGAGGGGGCGTATCTGTGCCCGCCGACGGTGCTGCTGGAGTCCGGCGGCGTCGAGCGGCCGACGCTGTCCGGCGGCGATCCGATGAACGCCTTCGAGGCCGAGTTGCGCGAAGTCACGGATGCAGTGCGCAATAACCGCGAAAGCGCGATTCTGGGCGGCCCACTTGCGCAGGACGCCGTAAAGCTTTGCGAAATGCAGGCTCGCAGCATGGCCGGCTCCCGGCCTGCGGGCGCCCGCGGCTAGCACAAGCCGCAAACGCTGCGGCGCCGTGCGCCTTAACGCCTTTGCGCACCGAACTTCTACCCGCACAATGGGTGCAGCACGGCGCCGGCGGCGCCGAAGCGGCGGATCGCCCCTTGCGACTGGAGGTTTTCCGCTGGAGGCCCTGTGTACCAGTCGCATGAGCCTTCCCACACCGTAATTGCGCAGCTATGCACCAAGCGTCCAGCGTCGAGAAGATTCCCACCCGTATCTATCGCCATGCCGGCGAGGCCAGTAAGGCGGTCGCCGCCGAGATTGCCGCGCTCATCCGCCAGCGCGCCCAACAAGGCAAGCCGTGCGTGCTCGGACTGGCCACGGGGAGCACCCCGACGGGCGTGTACGCGGAACTGGTGCGACTCCACCGCGACGAAGGCTTATCCTTCAAGCACGTCGTTACCTTCAACCTGGACGAGTACTTCCCCATGCAGCCGGACGAGCTGCAAAGCTACGTTCGGTTCATGCACGAACACCTGTTCGACCACGTCGACATCGAAGCGGCCAACGTGCACATTCCCGACGGCACGCTGCCCGAAGCGGATGTGGAGGAGGCTTGCCGCAAATACGAGGCGGCCATTCGCGACGCCGGCGGCATCGACGTCCAGCTTTTGGGCGTCGGCCGCACCGGCCATATCGGCTTTAACGAGCCGGGCTCCGGGCGCGACAGCCGCACCCGCATGATTACGCTCGACAAGGTCACGCGGAAAGACGCCGCCAGCGATTTCTTCGGCGAGGACAACGTGCCGCGCCGCGCGATCACGATGGGCGTCGGCACGATCCTCGAAGCGAAGAAAGTCATCATGATGGCCTTCGGCGAGGGGAAGGCCAGCATCGTCGCCCGGGCGGTCGAGGGCGAGGTGTCGCCCATCGTCGCGGCCAGCTTCTTGCAGACGCATCCCAACGCCGAGGTGGTGCTCGACGACGCGGCGGCCGAGGCCCTCACGCAGCGCGCCAGCCCCTGGCTGTGCGGCAGCGTTGCGTGGAACGAGCAGCTCATTCGCAAGGCCGTCATCTGGCTGGCGCAGCGGCTGAAGAAGCCGATTCTGAAGCTCACCGAAGAGGACTACAACGAAGAAGGCTTGCAGGACCTGCTCGCCAGTCAGGGGACGGCGTACAACATCAACATCGAAGTCTTTCGCACGCTCCAGCAGACGATCACCGGGTGGCCGGGCGGAAAACCGGAGCACGCTCGCCGGGCGGGCGACGTGCCGCGGTTTGGCGCGGGGACGTTCCCCAAACGGGCGCTCATCTTTTCGCCGCACCCGGACGACGACGTGATTTCCATGGGCGGCACGCTCATCCGGCTGGTGGACCAGGGCCACCAAGTGCACGTCGCCTACCAGACCTCCGGCAACATCGCCGTGTTCGACGACGACGCGATTGCTTTCACCGATTTCGTTTCGGAGTTCAATCGCCATTTCAAGATCGACGTGGAACGGACGGCCCAGCTCGAAGCCCATGTCGACGAGTTCGTGCGGCGCAAGCAGCCGGGGCAGGTCGATAGCCCCGAAGTCCAGAGCATCAAGGGGATGATCCGCCGCTGCGAGGCCCGCGCCGCGACGCGGACATGCAATATTCCTGAGTCGCAGCTTCATTTCCTCGATATGCCGTTCTATGAAACCGGTCGCGTGCGAAAGAAGCCGCTGTCGGACGAAGACGTGCGGCTTACGGTTGAACTGCTGCGGAAGGTCCGGCCGCATCAGATTTACGCCGCCGGCGACCTGTCTGATCCGCACGGCACCCACCGCACGTGCTTGCGGGCGGTGTTTCTGGCCTGCAAGCAGGTGGAGCATGAAGACTGGTACAAGGACTGCGTCGTGTGGCTCTACCGCGGGGCCTGGCAGGAATGGCCGGCCCACCAAATTGAAATGGCCGTTCCGCTGAGTCCCCAGGAACTGCTCCGCAAGCGGGCGGCGATCTTCAAGCACGAGTCGCAGAAGGACAAGGCGCTGTTTCCGGGGCCCGATCCCCGCGAATTCTGGCAGCGGGCCGAACAGCGCAATCGCTACACGGCCGAGCTTTATGATAAGCTGGGCCTCGCCGAGTACGAGGCCATCGAAGGCTTCGTGCGGTGGAAGGGCGACATGGACGCGGTGCTGTGAAGCCGCCCGGAGCGCCGCCAGGCCGCCGCCTGCGACCGCTTCGAACGGACTTGGGGAGTTGCGCAGCCAATGAGCCGTCGTTGGCGTCGAATGTAGCCCCGGGCCCTGCCCGGGGGTCGCTTTCCATCGGGACGGAGCTGGTGCTGATGGAGAGCCATCCTCGGCCGAAGACCGGGGCTGCAGCGGCTCATTGGCGGCGCAACCTTCAATGATCTGTCGCGACTCCGAGGGAGGCGTCCGGGACGCCGATGCTGCGCTATGGCCAGTTCGCTGTCGGCATCTGAGAACCTGGCGGGAACGACGCTGCGGCCGGCCAGCATTAATCCGCCCGCAAGACGGCGCCTGGCATCGCTCGACGCCTATCGCGGCCTGGTGATGCTCCTGCTGGTGTTTCTGGATGGGCCGAACGGTTGGACGCGGCCCATCATCGAGGCCAATAGCCAGCGGCCATGGGTCCAGCGGCTCGTGTACCAGTTCGAGCACGTCGAGTGGCAGGGGCTCGCGCTGTGGGACATGATCCAGCCGTCGTTCATGTTCCTGGTCGGCGCCGCCGCGGCGTTTTCCTACGCGTCCCGCTCGCGGCGCGGCGACTCGTACGCCACGATGCTCGGCCATGCCGTCTATCGGGCGCTGGTCCTCATCCTGCTGGGCGTCTTCTTGCGGTCCGTGGGTCGCCCCGAGACTCGCTGGACGTTCGAGGACGTCGTCACCCAGATTGGCCTGGGATACGTGCCGCTGTTTTTGCTGTGGAACCGCGGCTGGAAGGTGCAGCTTGCGGCCCTCGTCGCGATCCTGCTGGGCTACTGGCTGCTGTTTGCGCTATGGCCGCTGCCTGCGCCCGGCTACGACTACGCCGCGGTGCACGGGCAAGCGTATTACGACGGTTTCTGGGCGCACTGGAACAAGAACGCCCATCCGGCGCACTATTTCGACCAGTGGCTGCTCAATCTTTTTCCGCGGAGCGAGCCGTTTGTGGCCAATGAAGGCGGCTACGACACGCTGAACTTCATCCCCTCGCTGGCCACCATGCTGCTGGGGCTGATGGCAGGCGAACTACTGCGCGGCGATCGGGCGGCGCGACAGAAGCTGCTCTGGTTGCTTGCCGCCGGGCTGGCGTGCTCGCTGGGCGGCGCCGGCCTGCACTACGCGGGGGTCTGCCCGATTGTGAAGAAGATCTGGACGCCGAGCTTTGCCCTGTTCTCCGGCGGGCTTTGTCTGATCACGCTGGGGCTGTTCTATGCGATCGTCGACATCGCCGCCTGGCGGCGGCTGTGGTTTCCGGCGATCGTCGTCGGCATGAATTCCATCGCGGCGTACGCGATGATTCACCTCATCGCCCACTGGACGCTCGACGCCTTGCACCGCCACGTCGGCGCCGCGGCATTCGAGGCGTTTGGCGAGCCCTACCAGCCGCTGGTTGAGAACCTGGCCGTCGGCACAATCATCTGGCTGATCTGCTACTGGATGTACCGGCGGGGGATTTTTCTGCGGATCTGAGCGGCGCGGCATCGGCATTCAACCGCCCGGTCGAGGACCAGACGCTAAATGGGCAGCGCAAACGCCGCAGCCGGCTCTACCGCTTTTCGATCTCCACGCAGATGCCGCCAGCGCGAATGACGCGGTGGAGCCGCGTGAACCAAAGCTCCTGCTTCCAATGCAGGCCGAGCTGCTCGCACAGCCGCCGCAGCTCGGCGCGGTTGTACGTGCGGCAATACCACAGCCGGCTCGTCCAGGCGCCGGAGAAATTGTCTTCGGTCGTCAACAGGAACATGCGTCCGCCCGGCCGCAGCACCCGCGACATTTCGGCCAGGCCCGGCTCGGCGCGGGGCAGGTGCTCCAGCACGTAGCCGCAGGTGATGCAATCGAATGCGGCGTCCTCGAACGGCAGTTGCGATAGATCGCAGGCGACGAACCTGGGCCGGCCGCTCTTCAAGCGGTTGCGGGCCCGGCGGAGCATCTGCCGCGACAGGTCGGTGCAGGTGACCGTGGCGTCCGGGTCGCCGTATTTGAGGAGGTGTCCGGCGATCTGGCCGGCGCCGCTGCCGACGTCGAGAATCGCCTTGGCCCCGCGGAGGTCGAACTTGCGGCTGCGAAAGATCCGCTCGCCGAGCGGGATGTGGAGCGACATCAAGCTGCAGAGCGACAGGACCGCCCCCTTGGGGCCGCCGTACACCCGTTGCACCTTGTCGCGGTACTCGTCGTAGCTGACCTTGCGGATGAGGTCGTTCTCAATCAGTCGATTGAGGGCCTTGCCGCCGGTCCGCTGTCGGCGAGGTCTCTTGGGCTTCAGCGTGGAAGGCATAGACGAAGTTCGATGTCCCGCGGACCGCCGAGCGAGCGGCCAGCGACAGAAGACAATGCAGGCGAAGGCGGATTGGCTCGGCGTGTCGGGTGCAAAAAATATACCGCCTATTCAACCCATCGAGAGCGGCCCGCTACAGGTTCGTCGATGGCCGCTTATACGCCGTCCGCGGCGCCCCGCTGGAGGCGCTGCCGCGGAACCGCCACCCCCCGAACGCAGAGGGCAGCCGCCCGTACGCCCTAGACGTAGACCCGGCGATTATAGATATACCACTCCAGCACCAGCACGAACAAGGCGGCCAGCAATAGGGTTGTCCACAGTTCCTTCCGGACGGGCGTCGAGGGCGACTGCGCCGCCACGTCGACGAATCCGATTTCCAGCGACTCGACCGCTTGGAGCCCGTCTTTGTCGTCCTGCCGCGGCCGAAGGCGGACGTCGCTCTCGTTGGGGTCGAACAAGTTGACGGCGAACTGGGCCGCCCGCTCGCCGCCCGTCCGTACCTCGTAGACGCCAAGCTGGTCGGTCTCGTGCACTGCCAGCTTGCCGGCAGGGGGCACGGCAAGGGCGCGGACCGACCCATCGGGCAGCACGACCGTCGCTTCGGCCGGTCGCGCGGGTAGTTCAACCTCCACCGGTTTGCCGGGCGGGTGGTGCGCTGCTTGCACTTCGGCGGCGCCGCCGAAGTATTGCAGCACATTCAGACAAAAATTGGGAAAGCTGTAGTGGCGGGGCCAGTTCGTGTTGGCCGTGCGCTGGCCGGAGGGATTGACGCCGACGATCTCGAAGCCGATCGCCGCGTCCTCGTACCCGTCGCGGGGCGCAATCGCCATCAGCGGCCCCTCGGTCGAATCGACCAGCGTCTTGCCGCCCGCCGGCGGTCGCACCACCAGGCTGTCGGCGATAGCGACGTTGCCGAATTCGACCAGGTTCAGCAGCGGATGGCTGCGCTGCCAGTCGATGATCTGCGGCCCGCTGACCTTCTGCTGCGACGATTTTTCGAGCCAGCCGGCGAGCGGCGGGATGCGGCCGATGAACAGCGTATTGGCCGGCGGCATCTGCTCCGCCCGCTGCGGCGCGCACTGGTCGAAGATCACCAGGTCGTACGTTTCGGCTTGCGCTTGCCGCTGGAAGTCGGGCGTGGCGATCGCCGCGGGGGCGATCTTCTCGACCTTGCCGAATCGCTCGGCCCGTTGCGTCGTGAGGGCCAGCTCCAGCGGCGTGTTGCCCGGCGTCGCCAGCAAGACGCGCGCCTGCCGCGGTGGGTCCAGCACGGCGTAGGCGACGTTGTCCAAGGCGAGCCGGTCGCCGGCGTCGGGCGCCGGGGCCAGCCGGGCTTCGAGCCGCCCCGCGCTCGCCTCGAGCAAATTGAACGTCGTCCCCGCCGCATCGCCCGCGGCGATTTTCAGCTCGGCGGCGTCGAGCAATCGACCGTCGAGGTACAGTTCGACCGTGGCCGTCCGCTCCGCGTCGCTGAAGTTCGCCACCTGCACGAAGGCCTGGCGCTGTTCGGGTCGGTTCTCGTTTCGCCGCGTGTTCAGCGCCGTGACGGCCAGGTTGTTCGCATCAAAGCTGCCGATGGGCAGGTACTTGGGGCGCAAATTGCCCAGCGAGAAATCATCGACGGCGCCGAAACGGCCGTCGCTGAGGATATACAACTCGACCGGCTCTTGAGCCGTGGCGTCGAACTCCGCTTCGCCTTCGCCCAGCGACACTCGCTCCGGGTTGGCGAAGCCGTCGGCCAGTTCCAGGGCGCCGCGGATCTCGGTGGGCTTGGCCGTCGGCTGGATCCGCTCGACGGCCTCGCGCAGCAGTCGGCGGTTGTCGGTGAATTCCTGGACGACGTCCGGCTGGTCGTCGAAGGCGATGATCATGGCCGACATGTCGGACTCGAGCTGTTCGATGAGCGTCAACAGCCGCTTTTTCGCCGCATCCAGCCGCGTGCCGCCGTCGGCGTCGCGGGCCGCCATGCTGGCCGAGCGATCGACGAGAAAGATGAACCGCTGGCCGACGAGCGACTCACCCTGCCAGCCGGGCCGCAGCAGGGCCAGGATCGCCAGCAGCACCAGCAGCAATTGAAGAAACAACAGCAGATTCCGCCGAAGCCGCTGCCACAGGCTGTTGACGTGAAGGTCTT
>QEVI01000273.1 GCA_003576855.1 Planctomycetota bacterium | reverse complement strand
CGCCGGGCGGCGTCGGGGGCTCGGCAGTCAGTTCGGCGGCGTGGCATTAGCGGAGAACCGCTCGCGCCGGTTAAGCCGCGAGCGAGAGCGTCCCTGGCGCCCGAATCCCCCCGTAAACAATAGCATTCTTCAAGTTGGCCGATTTTTGCCTAGGAATCGGCCCCCAGGCGCCGCAGCGACCGGGCCAGCATCTCCAGCGCCTTGGCATGCAGGCGACTCGCCCAGGACTTGCTGATGCCCAGGCTTTGCGCCGCCGATTGCAGCGTCGCCCCGTCGAGGTAGATCGCCCGGATCAGCCGCCGCTCGACGTTCGGCAGCTCGTCGATGAGGCGATGGAGCCGCTGGCTGATTTCCTGCTGGGCGACGATCGCCGCCCCCGTGGCGTGCGGGTCTTCGATCGTCGAGTCGCGCAGTCCGCGGCCGTCGTCCGAGTGGCCGGTGAGAAACACGGCCACCAGCTTGTCCGAAACCGAACGTAACCAGCGGACGCCTTCCTCGAGGCTTTCCGACGCCGGCGGCGGCGCCGCTTGCGCCTCGTCGGCGACGACCTCCTCGGCCATTTGCAGGCGCCGCAGGCGGCGATACTGCGCGCGGCTGGTCCAAGTCATTTGCGCCAGGCCGTCGTAGATGGCGCCGCGAACGCGATGGTACGCATACGTGGTGAACTCGGCCCCTTGGCTCGGATCGAAGTCGCGGGCGGCTTGGGCGAGACCCAACTCCCCGTAGGCGATCAAATCCTCCAGGTCGGTGCGCACCGGCACGGAGCGGGCGATGGAAGCCGCCAGCGAGTGGACAAGCCCCTGGCCGCGCTCGATCAGTTGTTCACGCGTCGGGTCCATGCAATTCGATGAGGCGACGCCACAGGTTTTCCAGGCGAGCTTGCGCCGAAGGCGATTCCAATAGAACGGCGGCGATCTTGGCGGCCATCGACTTCCAGAAATCCGGCGGCCGCTTCAAGCCGCGGTAATTCACCGTGAGGATCGCCGCCACTAGGTCCACCGCGATGGCTTCCGAGACCTGCCGACTGGCGCCGTGCCGGCTCGCCACTTCGCGGAGCGCTTCCATTTCCTCGACCAGGACGCGCTCGCCGGCGTCGCCCGATTCCAGCGCCGCCTTCACCGCGGCGCCCAGCGCCGCCTCGTCCGGCGTCGGCGGAGCCGGGCCGCCGGCGTCCGCGGGATCGTGCCATTGAAAGCGCTGGGGGTTCGATGCTTCTTGCGGCATGGCCACCCCTTCACGATCGCACGAGCAGCACGATGCACTCGTAGATGAGATAACCCGCCAGCGCCAGCAGCACCGCGTTGACCGCCGTCAGCAGCCACGTCACCCCGCGGTACGTCCGCTCCTCGACCAGGGCGTCGTCGCTCCACTGAAGCTCCTCGGCAAGTTTATCGAGCTTGTCGAACACGCTGCGGACGAAGGCCTGCTCGTCCCCTTGGCGGCCGGTGGCGGCGAAGTAACAGCCGCTGAACAGCCGCGGCAGCTCGTTGCGGGCCTCGCCCTCGACGGCATAGCCGTTCACCAGCACGCCGCGCAGTCGCGGCTGGATATGCCGGCGAATGCGGCTCAACATGGCGTAGAGCTTGCCGTTGGAGCGCGGGTCGGCCGCCTCCTCGGACGCAAACAGGGCGTAGACCCAATCCTCGAACGATCCACAGGCATGGAGCGACAGCGCGTCGAGGTTCTCGTCGGAGGCGGCGTTCCACACGTCGAAACCCTTACCGAACCGGCTGCTGCGGGCCCGCTCGAGCCCGACCCGGCGGACCAATTCCGTGAAGCCGTCTTCCGCCTCCATGCCGGTGACCAGCATCGTCACCGGCGACGCCAGGCCGGTCGCCTCGCGCACGACGGCCAGATCGGCCCGCACGGCGTCGGGAATCTCCTTCGCATAGATCACGTCGGCCAGAATGGCATGCGGCAGCACGGTGAGCACGCCGTTGTTGGCGCAATAGGGTTGGCGGGCCCGCCGCAGGCGGCGCATCACGTGGAGCAAGCGATCGGATTGTTCATCAGCTTCCTTGCGCGACATCCCGCTGGAGCCGCTGGGGGGCCCGGCGGCCGAGGGCGACTCGCCGTTGCCCGAACCGCCGGCCACGAGCGTGCCCATGATCGGTCCGCTGGCGGCAAAGCCCCGATCGTCCGCTGGCGGGGAAAAGCCGGCGTACGCCGGCACGCTCACCGGCGCGGCGGCTACCATGGTGGCGCCGACGGCGTGCGGGGCCGCCGCCGCGCGGGGCTGCCCCCCGTTGCCGGCCGCCAATTCGCTAAGCCGGCCCAGGCGGCCCAGGCCGGTGCACACCAGGTAGATGGCGTCGCTGGTGGCGTACCAGTGGAGCGGCGCCCTCCCTTTGGGAACGCCCGAGGCCACCGTCGCCAGTCGGGCCGAGGCCACCAGCGACGCGGCGTCGCTGTCGCTGGGCGACCCCAGCACGACGTAGAGCGGCAAGTCGGCCAGTTCGATCCCTTCCTCGGCCAGCGCTTGCACGCCTTCCTCCCAGGCGCGATCGATGTCCGGGTACCGCGAGACGTCGCTTTGCAGCCACAGCCGCACCAGGAAGTACGTCGCCACGGGCGTCGCCAGCAGCACGGCCAGCACGCCGGCGATCCACCGGGGATTGCGGAGATAGTCGCCATGCACCGGCTTGTCGCTCAAGACGAACGTCAGCACCACGATCAGCGTGCAGACGACCAGCGCCGTCGCGACCAGGGCCGCCGCCCGGCCGGGGGGCTTCATTCCCCACACGCGGCGCGGCGCGGCGATCAGGTAAGTCGGCCCCTTCAGCAGCGCGCGAAAGGGCGCGGTGACGTATTGCACGATCAGGCGTAATGCGTCCAACGCGGCGACCTCTCAGCGTACGGCAAAGCCGGCAGCGCCTTCAAACCTGGGGCGACTCGAGCAAGTTGTTCACGAACCACAACGTGGCGATCAGCATCGAAAGAATCACTGTCACGATCGCGGCGCTCACCGCCGTGTAGCGGCTTTCCAGCGGCGGGGCCCCGGCGGGCGATTGCGGCGTTTCGCGGATCGGCGGCCGGCCCTGCCGCAATTGAATCGCGGCGGCCGTATTCTTCGTCCAGCCGCCGATGGTGATCGGCAAGTCCAGTTGCCCGGCGATCATCTCCGCCTCCCGCAGCTTGTACAGGCCGCGAAAACCGAGGATCACGCACAGGTAATACACTTCCAGCGCGTCGCGGCGGGGCAGCTCCGCCGCTTCCTTCGCCCGGAGGAAGAACTTCGTCGCCCGATCGCGGGTCTTGAACAGGGCGAACTCGAGCGAGTTGCTCTCCCACCAATCGTGCCCCGACCACGGCGTCGTAATCAACAGATCGTCGATCCACGACGCCAAGGCGTACTTCGCCAGGTTCCAGGCGGCGGCGTCGGTCACTTGCCCCTCCGCCTCGCGGAACAGCGTCTCCAGCGACTGCCGCTCCCACTGGGGCGACGTCACCTCGTTCTTCTCGATCCGCTCCATCAAGGCGATCACCTTCAGCAGGATCGGATCTACGGCGGCGGAGAATTGCGGGCTCATGATTCCACGCGGGGGACGGCAAACAGGGCGAACTGCAAGACCGCCCGCTTATCGGGCAGCACGACCTCCAGATTCCGCTGGCCCGGCAGGCCTTCGAGGTTGCCAATCAACTCGGTACGAAACCGCAAGGCCAGCGTCTGCGTGGCGAACACGTCCTTCCAAGCGTTGCCTTCCCGCGAAATCTCGTAATACGACCAACCTTGATGCGACGGCAACGCCCGCGGCGCCGATGGCAGCTCGACGTGCTGCACGCCCGGCACCCCATGCTTGAAAATTACGTCCACCTGGTGGCTGCTGCCCATCTTCCAGTCGAGCTTGCCCGGCTGCAGCAGCTCGCGGACCAGGCGATCCGGCACGTTCTTGCCGTTAACGCCGACGTACCAGTCCCAGCCGGCGTGCAACCATCGCGGGTCGATATCGACCTGCAGCCCGCGCTCCGTGCCCACGAAGAACCGCTGTTCGTATTGCAGTTGCTTGCGCGATCCGAGCAATTGCTCAATGCGGAGCTTGACCCAGCGGAAGATGCGCGACAGGTCGTCGTGGTCGTAGGCCGGGATCTCGCCCACCACTCGTTGCGGGTCGAAAATCGACAGCCCGCCCACCACGCGGCACAGCTCGACGTACGCCGTTAGCGGATGCACCCCCCGGGCGAACGTCAGCGGGTGGAGCGTCGCCTGGGCCTGATTCAGGGCGTGGAGCATCAGCAGGTCGTCGAGATCGCCCGGATCGGGGCTAGCCAGCGTGATTCCCCGCTGCCGGACCCGTCCGGCGAGCACTTCGATCTTCTCGCCAATGACGTCATAAATGGCCCGCACAATGCCGATCGATAGCGGCGGCCAGGCGTCGATCGACACCAGCGGGGGGATGTAGTCGTCCAGTTCGGGGGTCGCCTCGGCGGCGCCGGCGCGGCGAACGCGGGCGATCGGCAGCGCCTCCAAGCCGTGCAGGTCCTCGGTCGAGAGCATCAGCCGCCCGTCGAGCCGCAGGAGCAGGATCTCCTGGTCGTTTCCGCCTGCCGCTTCATCTTGCAGCGCAACTGCCTGCGAAACGTAACGCGCTGGCTCCCTGGCGCCGTCCCGTGCGACGTTGGTTCGTCCCAATACCGACTTGGGCACGGCCAGAAAGACGGTCGCCTCCGCATGATCGGCGAAGGCCGCCTTCAGGTCGCGGCGTCCTAACTCCGGTCCGGCGGAAAAGATCGTGCCGTCCCCCAAGCGGCATTCCAGATGCGCGACTTGCACCTGGTAGTTGGCCAGGGCTTCGAGCGACAACTCGCACCGCCGCAGCCCGTAGTTGTAGGCGTTGTCCCATTGGGACGACGTAGCGATCAGCTCGCTCCAATGTCGATCGGCGGCCTGAAAATGGTGCGGCCGCAGGAACATCCCCTCCGACCAGTGAACGGCAAGATTCCTCATTCCCAGCAAATCTCCCGCGAGGCGATCGACGGTCGATCAGGCGAGTGGACGTAACGGCTGGGCCGCGCCGACGCTGCAGAAAGCCCTGACTTTTTCAGCCTACCAAGAATACCGGCGTAAGTCGCCCCGAACATCGGGGATTGTTGACGAATATGGTATACCTTGAGTGAAATAGCGCATGCAGACCGCGGAAGTCGCCGTTGCCTCCGCCTCGATCGCCCGGTCATCTGCGTCCTGAGGGAGGACGTCCATGGCGCCCAGGCAGCCTGTTTCGCCGTCGCGGCGATCGTGGCGCGAGTCGCCCCCACGCGCCGACGTCGTTCGTAAGCACCATTCCAAGACGCCGTTGCGGCTCTTCTTGGCCGCGCTGGTCGTCGGGCTGCTCGGCGCCTTCGCCTGGCTGCTGACGCGGCCGCTGAAGTCGGAGCCGCCGACGTACTTCGTCGCGCTGCTGACCGGCGCCAGCGATTTTCTTTCCGTGCCGCCGATTCTTTTCGAGCAGCCTACGGTCGCGCCGCTGGCAAGCAGCGACCCGTCCCGCGACACGCTGGTGTACGTCGATGCGTCGTCCGCACAGCACACGGGCGACGTTCAGGCGATCGAAGCGGCGCTGCGCAGCGCGCCGGTCCAGCCCGATGATCGACTCGTCGTGTACGTCAGCGCCCACGGCGTTTCCGACGATGGCCAGGCCTACGTCCTGGCGCCAAGCTACGACGTGCGGCGGCCGGCGGAGGCTCGCTACCGGGCGGCGGACTTGATCTCCGCCATGGCGCGCATCAACGCTTCCACGAAGCTGCTGGTCCTCGATTGTTCCCGGCTCGCGACGCTGCCCCGGCTGGGGATGGCGGCCAACGAATTCGTCTACCTGGTCGACGAGGCGGCGCGAAAGACCGACGACCCGAACCTCTGGGTGATGACGGCCGGCGGCGAGTTGGAAACCTCGCCCCTGGGCCTTTCGGCGGGACGGTCGATCCTCGGCGCCGCCGTGGTCGACGGCCTCCTCGGCGACGCTGATTCGGTCGAAAACGGCGGCAACGGCGACCGCGTCCTCACGCTTGCCGAGCTCCAGGCATTTGCTGAACAGCAATGCGGCCAAGGCCCGGTGGCGGCGCCGCGGCCGAAACTCATCTATTGCGGCGGCGACCCGTCGAAGCAGCGGCTCGACGAGCGGATCGTGGCCCGCCTGCCGCAGCCCCGTGCGGCGGAAGACGTCGCACCCGAAAAAGCGAAAGAAGCGGCCCCAGCGGCGCCTGCGCCCAAGACGGCCGCGGCCGGCCCAGCCATTGGCCCGCTCGTCACGCTGGTGGCGAACCAGGCTAACGAGGGCAAGGCGGACGACCCGGCCGTCCCCGCGGCGCCGACCGCATCAGCGGGTCCCTCCGACGATTCGCCACCGGCGCCCGCCCCGTCTG
>QEVI01000272.1 GCA_003576855.1 Planctomycetota bacterium | reverse complement strand
GATGGCGACGCCGGCTAGGATGCATGCCGTGATGATCGCCGCCGACGTCACCAGCGCGACCGCCGTCGCCGGCCGCATCCGGACGCGCTGGTCGGTCCGAAAGGCGATCCAACAGATGCCGAACATGATGAGCGGCGTGTTGAACACGCCGGCGAAGAACTGGCCGAACACCACCAGCCGAGCGGGGGTCTGGCCGAGTTGTTCAAACGCTAAGAACGCGGCCAGCATGCCGGCCAGGTAGATGAGCTGGACCGCCTTGTGCGCGCGGCGCACGGCCTGCTCGCTGCTGCGGTCGATGAAGCCCATGCTGCCCAGGACGTCGGCCCACATGCGGCCGGTCGCCGCCGTGGCGACGACCAACGTTGAAAACAGCGTGCAGAAGGCGCCGGCCATGAACACGGCATAGGACCACGCCCCCTGCGACTTCGTAAACACCTGCGAAATCTGTTCGACGACGCCCAGTCCCGCGGGCTTCACCGCCTGGCGATGGAGGACGGCCGCGCCGAGCAGGTAGAAGGCGACGGTGGCGACGGTCGCGACGAACGTCGCAAGCCCGACGTCGATCCGCAAGCCGCGAATCCACCGCTGGGCGCGCGACGTCCAGACCTCGCCGCGAGCATCGAGCAAGTCGCGCCCGTATCCCTTTTCCCG
The DNA here is from genome assembly GCA_003576855.1 of Planctomycetota bacterium. Taxonomy (GTDB): domain Bacteria; phylum Planctomycetota; class Planctomycetia; order Pirellulales; family Lacipirellulaceae; genus Lacipirellula. The sequence continues at coordinate 5,719 of QEVI01000272.1, read as the reverse complement.
GATCCAGTACGGGTACATGAACAGCTCGTTGGCGGTCGTTCCCAGGGCGCCCAGCAGGCTTACCACGGCGTAGGCTGCCAGCCGGGGCCGGTCGCCCAGCGAGAACGTGAGCCCGGAGAGGACGTCGTCGGCCCCGATGCGAAAGGGCGTCGTTTGGATAAGCGCCAGCGCGACGACCACGGAGATGCAGAAGCCGCCGACCAGTACGGCGACCAGCTTTTCCAGATGGCTATACACGCCGGTACGCAGTAGCGCCGCCGCCAGCGCCACGACCGCCGCCCCCCACAGGCTGCTGGAGTACGGCCAGTCGGCGGCGCCGGGCACGACGGCCTGCATCAATCCGGCCAGCGCCCCGATGATGCCGACCGCCGTGGCCAGCGAAATCGTATAGCCGACCATGTACAACAGCGGCGCCCAGGAGACGCCGCGCAACCGCGGCCCAGGACAGCCGTTGAGAGCCTCGACGGTCGTGCGGTGATGAACCACGCAGTGGCGCCCGATTTCGATTTGCAGCAAGCACTTGATCACGCACGACAGCACGACGGCCCACAACAGTACGAAGCCGAACTCGGCGGCCTGCAGCGGCGTGTTGATGAGCTCGCCGGCGCCGATCACCGAGCCGACCACGACGATGCCGGGGCCGATGATGGCCAGCAATCCAGCCAGGCCGGAGGGCGAAGCAGTGCGGTCTTCCGGGGCGGAGTCGTTCAACGGCGGCTCGACAAGGGGAGAGACGAGTTGCTGCGGAAGAGGAGACGTTGGAAATGGCCGCGAACCCGGCGTGCAGGTTATGGCCGTTCGGCAGAGGCGACTTCGAGCAGACGATGGACAATACGGCTTAAGCGCGGGCGATCAACGTGCTGGGCCGGGTCGGCCGGCTGCCGGCTGGCGCCGAACTGGAACCCCCGCAGCTCCACGGCCGCCCGCACGCCTTCGGGAAGATTAGCGCTGTACACGACCAGGTCGAACAGCTCGGTAAGCTGCATCTGCAGCGGCCGCGCTTCGGCGATGTTGCCGCTCGCGGCCAGCTCATACAGCTTGCGAGTGAACTCAGGGACGATCCCGCTGGTGGCGTGCGTGCCGCCGGTGCAGCCGACCAGCAGCATCGGCAGCATCGTTGGTTCCCAGCCGGCCAGGAAGCTGAAGTCGGGTCGATGGGGCTCGACGGCGGCCATCATCCGCATCATCTGCCCGATATCGCCCGAGGAGTCCTTCATGCCGATGATCCGCGGCAGTTCCGCCAGGCGCTGCACGGTCGGCACGTCGATCGGGCTGGCGAACATGGGGATGTTGTACAACGTCACGTCGATCGGCGAATTGCGACCGATCTCGCGAAAATACTCGTACACGGCGCCCGGGCTCAGCCGGTAGTAAAAAGGCGAGACGATCGCCACCGCCCGGGCGCCGTACTCCAGGTACGCCTCGCAGGCCCGCAGCGTCTCGCGGATGTTGGCTTCGGCGGCCCCGGCCAAAACCGGCACGCGGCCGCGGGCCTGCTCGCAGATGATGCGCGTGATCCGCCGCCGCTCCTCCGCGGTGAACCGGGTGAACTCGCCGGTCGAGCCGTTGGGGTATAAACCGTGTACGCCGCGCTCGATCAACCAGTCGACGTAGCGGCGCAGCTCGTCTTCGTTGATTTCGCCGCGGTCGTCTAGCGGCGTCATGTTGGGCGTAAACACGCCGGAGAGCGACTTCTGCGTAGGGCTGGCTGGCATGGATCAGCGCGGGGGGGAGATGGTCGGTGCGCAGTTACGCGGAAACGACGTGCGGTCAGTATACCGGACGATGACGGCGGCTCAATTGAGCCCGGCTGGAGGCGGAAGCGGAGCGCAAGCCGCGGGTCAACGACCCGCCGGAGCGAAAGGGCTGGAGGCTGGAGGCTGGAGGCTGGATGCTGGAACGGAGGCCGGAGGGTGGCGCCGCGCGATCGCTGCCCTCTGCCCTCTGCCCTCTGCCCTCTGCCCTCTGCCCTCTGCCCTCTGATCACCGTTGCCAGGCCCGTGGCTGGCGGTATACGCTATGTTCGTTTGCTGTACGTCTGGTTGCGACGAAGCCCCTTTCGCCCGATGTTCACGCCCACTGCGCCCCTTCCCGTCGTTTGTACGGAGTCGCCGAGCCGAGCCAATCCGATCGCCTACCGCGACGGCGCGTACCGCTCGCCGCCGTTACGGCCGTCGTTGCTCGCCCGGATTTCGCCTTGGTGGGCCTATTACCCCCGCCTGGTCGCGACGATCTTTAGCGCCTCAGCGCGGGCCAAGCGCGGCTGCTATTCCAACTGGGACTGGGTCGAGTCGAGCTACAAGCTCTTTCACGGCCTGGAAGAACTGGGCGTGCAGATCGAGATCACCGGAGCGGAGCACTTGGAGCAAGCCGAGCGCCCCGCGCTGATCGTCGGCAACCACATGAGCACGCTGGAGACGGCCGTGCTGCCGGCCATCATCCAGCCGTTCCGCGACGTGACGTTCGTCGTCAAGCGGAGCCTCATCGACTATCCCGTGTTCCGGCACGTCATGCGGTCGCGCAACCCCATTGCCGTGTCGCAGACCAATCCGCGGGAGGACCTGCAGACGGTGCTCGAAGAAGGCCCCAAGCGGCTCGAGGCCGGCCTATCGCTGGTGATCTTCCCAGAGGGCCGCCGGACGCCGGTGTTCGACGCCAGCCGGTTCAACACCTTGGGCGTGAAACTGGCGCACCGCACCGGGGCGCCGATCGTGCCCATGGCGCTGAAGACCGACGCCTGGCGCGTAGGCAAGGGCCTGATGGCGGACTTCGGCCGCATCGATCCGTCGCGCAAGGTCCGATTCGCGTTTGGTCCGCCGATGCGGGTCGCCGGTCGCGGCGGCGAGGAGCAACGGGCGCTGCTGGACTTCATTACCGCCCACCTGCGCACGTGGGAAGTGGAAGACGCGCCGCGCGGATGAGCCGCCGGCGGGCCTGCTGGCCGGCCAGGGAGGGCGCCTTACCGCCGGGCTTCCCAGGTTCCCAGGACGCCGGCGAGTTGGCCCGGCGTGTTGCCCCAGGCGCCGTCGGTCAATTGGCGGCCGTCTTCCGCCAGCGTCGCTGAGAACGTGCCCGGCGCCAGTTCCGCCGGGTTGTCCACGTACTGGCTCTCGATGAAAAGCTGACGCGTGGCGGCGTTGTACGTGGCCTCGACGTACTCGCGACCGAAGACGCGTTGACCGGTCCGCCACTCGAAGAACCCCGTGGCCCGCAGCCCCGTGGAGGTGACCTGCTGCGAGGTGAACTTGAGCGTACTTCCGGAGAAGTCCGTCCCGGCGTCGTCGACCGACGAGGTGATCGTCCAGACGCCAAAGGTCAGGTTCGGTTGGGCCTCGTCGCCGGCCTGCGGGCGAGTTGCGCTGAAGGCGGCGGCGCCGGCCGGCGGGCTGAGCGGCTGGGCGGCCTGCGTCGCGGGCGTCGGCGTGATCGGCGACGGTCGCTCCGGGCTCAACAGGCCCGGCAGAATCGCCGTCAACAGGGCCGTGAGGCTGGAGATGATCGCGGCAATCACCGTCGCCGAGCCGAACAACGAGTTCCTTGGCGCAGCTCCATCCATAGCGCGGCTCCCTCAGGCGTTGCCCCGCTGGCAATGCCAGCACGATAAGTCGGGCGGCCAACAGCGACGACACTGGTCGTTGATCGGCGCAAGCGCGGGGCAACGTTTAATGAGAGTTGCACAGCCAATCAGCCGATGTTCCGGAGCAGCCCCGGGCTCCGCCCGGGGGTCGCTTACCACCGGGCCTGAGCCTGTCCCGATGGAAAGCGACCCTCGGCCAAAGGCCGAGGCTGCAGCGGCCCATTGGCGGCGCAATCGTCAAGCAGTGGCCGACGGCAGGCGGTATGACGCCGGCGTCTACGCCGCGGGGTCGAGGACCACCTTGATGCAGCCATCCTGCTTGGCGCGAAACAGCTCGTACGCCCGCGGGGCCTCGGAGAGCGGCAGCCGGTGGGTGACGACGAAGCTGGGGTCGATGCGACCGGCGCCAATGTGCTCCAGCAGCGCCGGCACGTAGCGATGGACGTGCGTCTGGCCCGTCTTGATCGTCAGGCCCTTGTTCATCAGGGCCCCCAGCGGGAACTTATCGGAAAACCCGCCGTAAACGCCCGGTACGGATACCGTGCCTCCCTTGCGGCAGCACTGGATCGCCTGCCGCAGCGCGTGCGGCCGCTCCGTCTCTTGGAACAGGTTGGTCTTCAATTTGTCGTAGAACGATTCCAGCGCCGTGTAGCCGTGCGCTTCCATGCCGACGGCGTCGATGCACACGTCCGGGCCGATGCCCCCGGTGATATCCAGCAGGCGGTCGTACACGTACTGGTCGTGCATGTCGATCGTCTCGGCGCCGGCGCTTTGAGCCATCGCCATCCGCTCCGGCACGCGGCGGGCGTCGTCGATGGCGACCACGCGACCGGCGCCGAGCAGCAGGGCGCTGCGAATGGCAAACTGGCCGACCGGACCGCATCCCCAGACCGCCACCGTGTCGTCCGGCTGGATGTTGCACGCCTCGGCGGCCATGTAGCCCGTGGGAAAGACGTCCGACAGGAACAACACCTGGTGATCGGAAAGCTCCGCGGGCATCTTTTGCAGATTGACGTCGGCCAGCGGCACGCGGAGCAGCTCGGCCTGGCCGCCGGCGAAACCGCCGGTCAGGTGCGAGTAGCCCAGGATGCCGGCCGTCGAAAACCCGTGCAGCGTTTCGCCGGGCGTCGGGTTGGGATTCGTGTTGTCGCAGCAGCTCCACAGTTGCCGGCGGCAGTAGAAGCACTGGCCGCAGCCTAGCGGAAACGGCACGACGACTCGGTCGCCGACGTTCACCCGGTTGCGATCGACGTCCGGCCCCAGCTCCTCGACGACGCCCATCGGCTCATGGCCGAGGATGTCTCCCGGCTGCATGAAAGGAATGAACCCGTCGACCAGGTGCAAGTCCGAACCGCAGATCGCCGTCGACGTGATCCGCACGATCGCATCGCGGCGGTTGATGATCGCGGGGTCGGGCACTTCCTCGACTTGCACCTTGTACGGCGCACACCAAACCAGGGCTTTCATGGCGTTTCCCTAAAGTTCTGGCCGGCAAGCGCGACCGATCGGATTCGTCCGGCCGCGCGATCAGGCCGGCCGCTCAGCGCTTTGCTCGGCACGTGCCGCGCGGCTGGCCTTCGATGGAGATCACTTCGCCGATTTCCATAATGCGCTTGAACGCGCGTAGGTCGTCGCGAATCTGCTGCTCGGGCTGCTCGCCGAAGAGCTTCGCCGCCCAGCGGCCGACGCTGCCGGCCGACGGATCGTAGCGCAGCTCGACGCGGACCGCCGTGCCGCGGTCGCCCAAGGCGCGGACGAACGTCACCGAGCCGCTGTGGGCCACGTCGGCCCCATCGACCGTCCGCCAGGCGATTTGCGAATTGGGGACGTCCGCCGTGATCTCGGCGTCCCACTGGACCTCGCCGCCGACGATGGCCGGCGCCTTCGCCACCCAGTGCGAGCGCCGTTCGTCCACGCGGCGCACCGACTTCAAGTGCGACATGAACCGCGGCAACTGCTCGAAGTCCTTCCAAAACGCGTACAGTTCTTCGGGCGATTTGTTGATCAGCAGCGACTGCACGACGTGCACGCCCCGATCGGTCTGGTCAGGCTCCGCTGGCGACGACCGGTCGCTGGACGGCCCGGCCGTATTCACGCCCACGGCGCGATACAGGGCGCAGCGGCCGGTGGCGCCGCGGAGCA
>QEVI01000271.1 GCA_003576855.1 Planctomycetota bacterium | reverse complement strand
TCACCGTGATCGGCGTGCTGGAAACGAAGGGCGCCAACATCGTCGGCGAGGACCAGGACGACATCGTGCTGATGCCTTACACGACCGTGCAGAAGCGGCTGCAGGGTTCGCAGTTCAACAACGTGAACGTCGTGCTGGCCTCCGCCCGCTCGATGGCGCTGATGGGCCGCGCCGAGCAGGAAATCTACCAGGTGCTGCTGGAGCGCCATCGCATCCGCCCGGGCGATCAGCCGGACTTCGGCGTGCAGAACACCACCGAGATCGCCAACGTGCTGTCGATCATCACCGGTTCGATGACGATGATGCTGGCCTCGATCGCCGGCATCTCGCTGATCGTCGGCGGCGTGGGCATCATGAACACGATGCTCGTCTCGGTGACCGAACGGACCCGCGAAATCGGCATCCGCATGGCCGTCGGCGCCCGGTCGGGCAACATCCTGCGGCAGTTCCTCGTCGAGTCGGTCGTCCTCTCCTGCGTCGGCGGCGCCATTGGACTGCTGCTGGGCGTCGGCGCCTCGGCCGGAATCACGACGCTCATCAACAGCATTTCCAGCGGCGCCGACTGGCCGACGGTCGTCTCCATGCCCGCGGCGATCCTGGCGCTGGCATTCGCCGCGTCGGTGGGGATCTTTTTCGGCTTCTACCCGGCGCTCAAGGCCAGCCGCCTGGATCCCATCGACGCCCTGCGGTACGAGTGACGGGCGGTGATTAGCGATTAGCGATCGGTAATCGGTGAACGGAGATCGGTGAGCGCAAAGGGGGCGGGGTTGCGGTTCTTTTGCGACTGGAGACTTACCGCCGTAGCGAGGCTGACCAGTTGCAAAAAGCGCCCCGATCCCGTCGGACCGCTTCGCTGGCCGAGGCCAAGTTGTTCTGGCCGCCCGGCGACCGGCATCCCCATCTCATCGTGGACGGTCCCGGCTACGCGCTGGTGCGCACCTATGGACCATATCCGCCCCGACGGCCGGCAAGTGCGGAATCGGGGCGTCGACGGTCGTGGCGTCGACGGTCGTGGCGTCGACCGGAATGATCGGCGCCGTGTCGCAACCCGTGGTGCGGCCATGTCGGACGAGGCGGGGAACGGTGCGGTTTCTCCAAAGTCCCCAAACAACAAAACGGTATATACCGTTTTGGCTTTCAGGTTTTGGCCGCACTGCCGCACGCGGGCAGGTGTCGTAAGTTGCGACTCGGCTTAGACTTAGGTGCAGTGGAGGATAGCGGGCTCGAAGGCGTCCCTCATTATTGGCGCTCGACCCGGAAACTACCAGCCCCCAGGCGGGTTGTCAACGCGGGGCGAGGAGGGAGAGAGGTGTCAGGGGTCGGGTGTCAGGTGTCGGGTGTCGGGTGTCGGGTGTCGGGTGTCGGGTGTCAGGCGTCAGGGGGCGGGGCTCATTGGCCGCCGGTTTCGGGGGTGGGCGGCCGGTTTAGCAGTTCGCTTAGTTGAAACGCTTGGTACCGCTGTTCGGCGGCCGGGCGGCCTTCGGCGTCGGCGTTGGCGACCCAGAAACGCGTCGAGCGAGGCTCGAACAGCACGTTGTGTAAGTTCGACTTCATTGCCACCGGGCGGTCCATCAGGCGGATGGCCGTCTCGGCGGTGAACTTGCCGTGCCCCTGTTTTACGCGCTGCACCAGCTCGTGGTAACGCTCGCCGGCGGACAGCAGCCATCTAGGTCGTCGGCCGTTTCGAGCACTTCGCGCACCAGCAGCGCCATCGGCACGCCGTCCCAATGGCCAAGGCCGCGGCCGCCCATCTCGCCGATGGAAACATGCCGGGCGTTCATGCCGGTGACGCTGCCGATGAACCCGGCGTAGGTGACGTTGACGAACGGAATGCCGCCCTCCGGCTCGGCTACGATGAGCACGGCATGGTCTTGCAGTTTCAGGTCCACGCCGTAATCCAGCACGCGGCCATGGTACAGCGTGCCGTCGGCGGTGGCCGAGTTCATCAGCGCGAAGCCGCTGCAGTGGAACAGCTCTGGGATGAAGTTCGCCGACTGGATATCCGCCAGCGGCAGCCCGGCGCCCTCGGCGAGACCCTTCATCTCGTCCCAGTACTTCCGCGGCACGTGGCGCTCTTGCAGCTTGACGATGCCCGGCAGCATGTCCTTGGGCTTTAGCTCCAGCGGTCCCAGCACGGCGAGGGACTGGTTGCCTTTGACTTCGAGCAGGTAGTTCATGTTCTCGCGAACATGCTCGCCCAGCAGCTTGCCGTGCTGCAGGCCCATCTCGTAGTGCGAGCCCTTGAGGTGGAGCACCAGGTAGCCGTCGATCCGTTCGAGAAAACCTTGGCCATAGCGGGCAATGACTTCAGCCTTCACCGGCGCTGCGGCCAGCAGCGCCAGAATCCACAGAGCGAACAGCGTGCGCGTTGATGTACGGAGCATAGCGGCGCCTGATAAGCAGGAGGAAGAGATTCCGGCCGCGGCGGCGGCCTAAACCACATATTGTAGCAACAAGCAGTTCATGCCGGGAGCCCCGCCGCCGCCCCGACGCCGTACGCCCGGGCGCGTTGCGACACAAAGCAGCCGTCTCGCTTCGCGAGAGGAATGCTCATCTCGCAGTAGCGCTGGTGACTACTTTGACCATGCGTCGACGGTAGACTGGCGACGTTTGGCCGAATCAGCTCGGCAAGCGCAGTCGTTCGCCGCGGGAGAACGTCAATATGCCGCCGTTGCCCGAACTGCTGTCGTTCCCCACGTAGAGCCTGTACGAAGCCCCGCGCTCCAGGGCCCGCCCGGCTAGGTCTCTGCCGCCGCCCTGGTTACACTGCTAGTGCATTTGTCCGTTTGTCGAACTCATTCGCCGATCGATCATGCTGATGTTCGTCGCCCGCCTGGTGAGCCTGTTCATCGCTTGCCTTAGCCCGTTGGCGGGCCCAGCCTCGGTCGCTGCGGCCGAATCCGCCATTTCTCCCGCCGACGGGCCGATCCGCATTCTCGACGGCCACCGGCTGGCCGGCTGCTATACGTTTCTCAAGGATGCGAAGTACGAGGACCCCCGCGGCGTCTTCACCGTCAACGACGGCGTGCTGCGTATCTCCGGCGACGGCTTCGGCAGCGTCATCACCCAGGATGCTTACCGCGACTACCACGCCATCGTGGAATACAAGTGGGGCGAGCGGACCTGGCACGACCGCGCCGACGCGGCCCGCGACAGCGGACTGCTGATCCACAGCGCCGGCCCCGACGGCGGCTACGGCGGCATGTGGATGCCGTCGATCGAGGTGCAGATCATCGAAGGGGGCGTCGGCGACTTCATCCTCGTGACCGAAGAAGGCGCCAATCCGCCGACGCCTATCGCCCTCACGTGCGAGACGGCCCGCGATCGCGACGGCGAAGTCATTTGGCAAGCCGGCGGCCGGCGCGAGACGTTCGACCTGGCCAACCGCCAGCGGATCAACTGGTTCGGCCGCGACGAGGATTGGAAAGACGTCCGCGGCTTCCGCGGCCGCCGCGACGCGGACAGCCCGCACGGCCAGTGGACTCGGCTGGACGTGATCGCCGCCGGCGGCCGCATCGAAGTGTTCGTCAACGGCGTGAAGGTGAACGAAGCGCTCGACGCCTCGCCGCAGGCCGGCAAGCTGCAGTTGCAATCGGAACTGGCCGAACTGTTCGTCCGCCGCTGGGAACTGTGGCCGCCGGGCAAAGCCCCCCCGCCAGCGCCGGCGGAGCAGTGAACCGGCCGGATCGGAATTTGGACCAACGGATCACATTAGGGTTGTGATTCCTTTGCGACGGGGAGGCTTCGTTTGGAGCAAGCATTTCCAATCGCAAAAGAATCTCGCCCCCGTGACTCCTGCGACCCCGCGACGCGCCGACCTCGCAACCGCCGCTGGAAGAATCGCCATGCCTAAACTGCCTTCACTTGTGCGGCCGCTTGTCGCCTGTAGCCTGCTATTGATCGCGCCGCTGGCGTCTGTCGCGGGCGTCGAGCCGCTCCAGGTGGGCATGGCGGCGGCCGACGTTACGCCGCCGGTAGGCTGCCGGATGAGCGGGTACTTCAGCGAGCGCTTCAGCACAGGCGTGCACAATCCGCTGCAAGCCAAGGCCATCGTCCTCAGGCAGGGCGAGGTGCAGTTCGCCTGGGTTTTCTGCGACGTCATCGGCGTGCCGGCCGAGGTCACGGCGAAGGCCCGCGATGCGGCCGCCGCGGCGACCGGCATTCCGCGGGCGCACATCCTGGTGGCGGGCACGCACTCGCACACAGGGCCGCTGTACTTCGGCGCCTTGCGCGATTACTTCCACCAGCGGGCCGTCGAGCGGGCAGGTTCCGATCTTCACGAGGCGGTGGACTATGCCGCGCTATTGCGGGAGAAGGTCGTGGCGGCGATCGTCGAAGCCGCCGCCGACGCGCAGTCCACGGAAGTCGCCGCTGGCGCCGTCGAGCAACCCGGTCTGGCGTTCAACCGCCGCTACGTCATGCGCAACGGCACGGTGCAGTTCAACCCCGGCAAGCTGAACCCCGACATCGTGCGGCCCAGCGGGCCGATCGATCCGCAGATCGGCCTGGTGCAATTTCGGCGCGAAGGGCGCCCGGTCGGAGGGCTCACGGTCTTTGCGCTCCACTTGGACACGACCGGCGGGACGGAGCTGGCCGCCGACTACCCGTACTTCCTGGAACGCGAGCTGCGCGACCGCTTCGGGGCCGACTACCAGTCCGTTTTCGGCGTCGGCACGTGCGGCAACGTCAACCATATCGACGTGACGCACGACCGGCCGCAGGTCGGCCACGGCGAGGCCGAGCGCATCGGCCGGGAGTTGGCCCGCACTGTGGCGGCGGCGAGCGACTCGTTGCCGTTGTTGAGCCGGCCGAGCCTGGCCGCGTCATCGGCGACGGTGGCCCTGCCGCTCCAGCGTTATTCGCCGCAGGAGGTCGCCGCGGCGCGAGCCAACTTGGAAAAAGTCGGCGGCCGCGAACTCCCCTGGCTCGAACAGGTGTCGGCGGTGAAGATCGTCAACGTGGCGAACCAGCCGGGCGAAACGCTTGCGGCTGAAGTGCAGGTCTTCCGCCTCAGCGACGAGGCGGCCCTGGTGGCCTTGCCGGGCGAGGTGTTCGTCGAACTGGGGCTGGCCATCAAGCAGGCGTCGCCGTTCGCCACGACGCTGGTCGTGGAATTGGCGGGCGACGACCCGAACTACATTCCCACGCGCACCGCGTTTGCCGAGGGGAGCTACGAGCCGACCAATTCGCTGATCGAGCCCGGCGGCGGCGAGATGCTGGTCGAGGCGGCCGTCGAGCTGCTGAAGCTGGTGGCGCAGAAGCAGTGACCGGCGGCCGGCGCGGCGGGGGACGTGCTTACTGCGCGCCCCGCAGCGCGAATTATCGCCTACCGCCAACCCTGCCGCTTACGGGGCGAACTTCCACAGCCCGCCTTCTTGCGTCGAGTAATACGTTTCGCCGGCGTCGTCTTCGCCGAACGTCACGACCGGGGCGCCTTTCTCGACGATCGCGCGGTTGGCGGCGACGCGCTGGGCGTCGAAGTCGTACCACAGGGCCCAGACCTGGCCGCCCACCCAGTCGGCGTAGAGATACGCGCCGGTGAGCTCCGGCGCCGCCTTGCCGCGGTAGACGTTGCCGCCGGTGATCGACTTGCCGACGTCGTGGTGGTATTCCCAAATGGGTTCAATGAGATCAGGCCGCGGCCCGCTCCCCTGGTTGCCGAACGGATGCCACCCTTCGCGCAAATTCCAGCCGTAGTTGCCGCCCTTGACGATGACGTCGATCTCCTCCCACAAGTCCTGGCCGACGTCGCCGGCCCACAGCACGCCCGTCTCGCGGTCGAAGGCGATTCGCCACACATTGCGGATGCCGTAGGCCCAGATTTCCGGCCGGGCGCCAGGGCGATCGACGAACGGGTTGTCTTTGGGGATGGCGTAATTGAGGCCCTCGTCGCGGCGATCGACGTCGATGCGCAGAATCGACCCGAGCAGCGTGCCGAGGTTCTGTCCGTGGCCGTGGGGATCGCCGCCGGCGCCGCCGTCGCCCAGGCCGACGTACAGGTATCCGTCCGGCCCGAAGACGATCGTACCGCCGTTGTGATTCCAGTACGGCTGCGGAATGGTCAGGATCACCTCTTCGCTGGCCGGGTCGGCGCGGTTGGGATCCTCCCTGGAAACCCGGAACCGGGAGATGACGCTCTTGCGGTCGGCTTCCTTCTCATACGCATTGGTGTAGTAGACGAAGAACTCGCCGTTCTCCTTGTATTTCGGATGGAACGCCAGGCCGAGGAAACCTTCTTCGTTTTCCTGCGGCACGCGGTAGTGGATCCGCTGGCGCAAGTCGATGAACGTGGACATCGACGCAACGGACGGATCGTTTTTGAAGACGTAGATCATGCCCGGCTGCGTGGCGACGAACAGCCGGTGGGAACCGTCGCCGGCGCCGGTGATGACGATCGGTCGGACGTCTTGCACCAGTCCGGCGTCTACGCCGGTGGCTTCCGCGGGCCAGGCGAGGTTCGGAAAAGCCGGCACGACCTTGACGTCCATCGGCCGCTCATCCGGCGGCGGAGCATCGGCGGCGCCCGCCAAACGGCCACACGCGGCGACGCCCGCCGCGACGATCAACAAAACGCAGCACGGCAATAACTTCACAGGTGAACCCTCGGCACGGCGGTGGTTGAGTGGCAATTCACGAACGACTCGGCGGCACGCTCGTCAGGTGCGAGTATAGTCGGAACTGGCGACGAGCGAACGGCCGCCGGATCGCGGAAGCGCGTCAGCCGCCAATCTGGTACATGGCTCGCTCGGGCGGATGGAAACCCGGCCGGCCGATGCCATGCGCCGCGGCCTTGGCGGCCACGCAGCTTCGCGTCAGGTTCCGCAGCTCCTGGTCGGCGGCGCCGCTGCGCAGCAAGCGGCGGGCGTCCCATTCGACCGTGGAAAACAGACAATTTCGCAGTTGCCCCTCGGCCGTCAAGCGAAGGCGGTTGCAATCGCCGCAAAAAGGTTCGCTGACCGGATTAATCAGCCCTATGCCGCCCCGGCCGTCGGCAAAGCGAAAATCCACCGCCGGCTGGCTCGGATCGGGCCGTTCGGCCGGGATGAGCGGCCCGAACTCGCGTTCCAAGATACGTCGCACGTCGGCCCCGGAGAGCAACTGGCCGGCCGACCAATGGTGATCGGCGTCCAGCGGCATGAACTCGATGAACCGCAGCTCCAGGTCCCGCAGCCGGGCGAAGCGGGCCAGCGGAATGATCTCCGCTTCGGTCAAGCCGCGGATGGCGACGGCGTTCAGCCGGATCCGCTCAAAGCCCACGCGCTGCGCCGCTTCGATGCCCGCCAGGACGCGGCTCAGCCCATCGCGACGCGTAATCTGCTTAAAGACGTCTTCGCGGAGCGTATCGAGGCTGACGTTGATCCGCTCCAACCCGGCCGCACGGAGCGCCGCGGCCTGCTCGGCGAGCAACATGCCGTTGGTCGTGAGGGCCACGTCCTCGATGCCCGCGACGGCGACAAGTTTGGCGACGAGCCGATCGAGATCGCTGCGGACCAGCGGCTCGCCGCCCGTGAGGCGGAGCTTCTTCACGCCCAGCGGCGCCACGGCCCGTACGAATTGCTCGATTTCTTCAAACGTCAGCAGCTCTCGCCGCGGGCGGAAGACCACGTCCTCGGCCGGCATGCAGTAAAAGCAGCGGATGTTGCAGCGATCGGTGACGCTGATGCGCAAGCTGCTATGCCGCCGGCCGAAGCCGTCCACCAGCGGCGGCAAACTCACATCCGTCGTCGAAACTGCCATGGCCATGCGCAGCGGATCCTGTCGTTAGGCGCCGTCGTTCGCGGATCGGTGCGGGTGAACCCACTGGGCGGCGCCGTCGCTCCAGTGCTCCTGCTTCCAAATGGGCGCCGTCTGCTTCAGCTCGTCGATGAGCCACCGCCCCGCCTCGAACGCCGCCTCGCGATGCGGGCTGCTGACGGCGATGGCGACGCTCGCCTCGGCCAGCGGCACCGGCCCGAGCCGATGGACGATGTCGCAGGACGCCGCGTCGTCTGCCGCCCGTCAGTGAACTCGCGGGTGATGCCCAAAAACAGCACCACCGCGCCGGCCTGCGGACGCTGCGCCCGCTGAAGCAAGCCGGCCACGTCGATCGGTTCGTTCGTCAGTTCGACCATCGGCCTACGGTTGCGAAGAAAAAATGCGGCCGGTCATCCGCCGCTTACCGGCGGAATCAACGCCACTTCGTCGCTGGGGGAGACGACCGTGGCGTTATCCGCATACTGGGCGTTGACGGCCATCAGCGAGCGATCGGCCAGCGGCCCCAGCCGGGGCGATTGCTCGACCAGCGCTCGCCTCAATTCCCCCACGGTGGCGTGGAGCGGCGCTTCGACGGCGATCTCGCCGGCGCCGGCCAACTCCCGCGCCGCGGCGAACAACTTGACGGCGACTTTCATCTTACTACCAGCGTCTCGGAAGGACTATTCAGTAGTTGGCGCAGCTCAGGCTTCAGCCCGTACGACAGCGCCAGCAGTTTAATCGGATGGATCGTCGGCAGCGACGAGCCCTGCTCCATCTGGATCCGGCAGGTGCTGCACTCGGTGACTCCCGCGGCGTACCGGGCGGTGCGCAGCTCGGCGATCAGCGGCAAGCCGATCCGCAGACTCATCCGGTAATTCTTCCGCTGGAACCCGAAAAGACCAGCCGCGCCGCTGCACCCCTTCTCAATGTGCCGCACCCGCAAACCGGGGATCAGGCCCAGCAGGTTGACCGTCGGCATGCCGACTTCCAGGGCCTTCAAATGACACGGGGCGTGATACCCGACCGTAATGTCCAACGGCTTGAAATCAAGCTGCAGGCGCCCCTTCTGGTGCCATCGCCAAAGGTAATGGCAGGCCTCCATCACGCTTTCGGAAACCAACTCCGCGTCGCTGTCGTCGCCCAGCAAGTGGCGATACTCGCGTTTCAGCGCGAGCACGGCCGACGGTTCCGTCGAAATGATCGTGTAACCCTGCCGCACGGCCTCGGCCAGCAGGGCGACGTTCCGCTCCGCAATCGCCCGGGCCGCGCCCAGCACCCCCTGGGAGATCATCGGCATGCCGGCCTGGAGTTGCCGTTCCGGCACGTAAACGGAAATGCCGTTATGCTCCAGCACGGCGACCAGCGCCTCGGCCAGTTGTGCATCGCAGTAGTTGGCGAACGTGTCGACGAAGAGCAGCGCTTTCTCGCCGCCGCCGCGTTGCAGGCGCCCTAAGCGGCGCTGCGTCGGCGAATCGAGGAACGGACGCCGGTTGAACCGCGGCAGCTTGCGCCCTTGAGCGATGCCGAGCGTCCGTTCGAGCATCCACCGAACCACGCGATTGGAAATCGCCCAGTTGGCCAGTCGCGGCGCCATCGCCGCGTAACTGCATAGCCGATCGATGTGGGCGACGAACCAGTCCTCGCTGCGCAAACCGTTGGTCGCCACGTACGCGCCTTTGGCTTCGGCCATTAGCTTCGGCACGTCCACGTTGGCCGGACACTCCAGGCGACACATGTGGCAATGTACGCACTGGTCGCACAGGTCCTTGAAGGCGTCGTCGGCGACGATGCTCGACGGCAACGACCCGGTAAGCACCGCCCGCACGATGTTCGCCTTCGATCGCGGAGCGGCTTCTTCCCGCGGCGCCGGGCGGAACGTGGGGCACATCCGCACGCCGTAGCTTTGCGTGCGGCAAATGCCGCAGCCGTTGCACACGCGGGCGGCGTAGGCCATCTCTTCGGCCTGCCAGTCGAGCTGCAGCGCCGTGAGCGTGCCGGGCGTGAACGATCGGGCCCGCTCGCCCGGCGCGGCGGCTCGCTGCCCCGCCTGCAGCTCCACCAGCGGCAGCGCGACTCGGCGTCGCGGCGCCTCCAGCGGCACCGTCTCGGCAGGAACCTTCTTGCCGGGATTAAGAATCCCCCGCGGATCGAACAACTGCTTCAGTTCCGCCAGCGCCGGCATCAACGGGCCATGCTGCCCGGCCATGTACGGCGTCCGGCTGTAGCCTTCGGAATGCTCGCCGCTGATCGTCCCGCCCAGCTCCCACGCGTGGCCGTACAGCTCCGCCGCCAACTGCCGCAGCTTGGCGGCATCCTCCTCGCTGGCGATATCAATGAAGGGGCGGATATGCAGCTCCCCATGCGCGGCATGGCCGAAAATCGAGGCGGTGATTTGCAGCCCCCGCAAGGTCTCCAGCGCCCGTTGGATGAAGTTCGGCAAGGCCGCCGGCGGCACGGCGATGTCTTCGACGTAGGGAATCGGCCGCGAGGCGCCGCGCAGCCGGTGGAGCGTCGGAACGTACCGCCGCGCCAGGTGCCACAACACCTCTTGGTCGTAGGGGTCGATGGCCGTGTGCGCCCCGGAGGCGAGCTTCAGTTTATCGATCAGCAGCGATTGGAGTTCCCGCAGCCGCTGGCGGGCAAGCTCCGACGACGCCGCCTCGCACTCGACCAGCAGCACCGCTTCGGCCTCGGCCGGGATGAGGAATTCGTACCGCGGGTCGTTCTCGCGAGCCAGGCTCAAGTGGCGGCGGTCCATCAGGTCGCAGGCGCGAATGCTCGTCGTCGATAGCTCGGCGCCGGCTTGCGCGGCCGCTTCGAGCGACGTGAAAAACAGTAGCATGCTGCCGACGTGCACCGGCAACGGCACGGTCCGCACGGTGGCTTCGGTAATAACAGCCAGCGTTCCCTCGCTGCCGACCAACAGCCGAGCCAAGTCGATGACGCCCTCCGGCCCTTCGATGCCCAGCAACTGGTACCCGCTGCGATCGATCAGAGTTTTCCGCCGGCTGCCTTCTATGGCCGGCCGATGCCGGGCCAGGATGTCGGCCACGCCGGCCGCCAAGTAGGCGCCGGGGTTGTCGTTGATGTCCGCGGCGGCCGCGGGCGCATGGCGAGAAAGCCGCGCGATGCGGCCGTTCGACAAAACGACTTCCAGCTCGTCGACGTACTTGCGCGTCGACCCATAGGCGGGCCAATGACTCCCCGAAGCGTCCCGGGCGATGACGCTGCCGAGGGTCGTGACTTCCAGGGCCGCGGGGTCCGGTCCGAACACTCGCCCATGGCTGCGGAGCCGCTCGTTCAACTGAGCCAGCACCACGCCCGACTGCGCGACGGCCGTCTCTTCGCCGACCGACAGGATGCGGCGAAAATACTTCGAGAAATCAACGACCAGTCCGCGCCCCAGCGAGTCGCCGGCCAGACCGGTGCCGCCCCCGCGCGGATACAGCGGAACGCCCCGCTCCGCCGCATACCGGACGATCGCCGCCACGTCATCGCGCGTGCGGGGACGCGCCACGCCTAGCGGCTGGATCTCAAAAATACTCGCGTCGCTGGCGTACATCTGGACGAACAAGTCGTTGCAATGCACATCGCCGACGATCTGGCCGCGCAGGTCTTCTTCGATGCGAAGCTGTTCGGCGTCCATGGGGCGCGGATCGTGCGTGAGGGCGAGCGAGGGCGGGGGGTAGCCGTCAGAGAACGAGAAGCCCGCGAAGTCGGCGTAACCCCGCGGCGGCGTTTGGGGGCGGCGCGAAGCTCACGGCGAAGCTCCCGCGGAACCGCTGGGCGACGAAGTCGCTCGAGCGGCTCGGGCCGTTTCCGCGGCCCGCGCGGCGAACTGGCGGTACTTCTCGTGCGTCTCCAGGTTGAACTCGCCGTGCGATTCCATCTCGGCCACGCCGCGGTATTGGGCCCCGCAACGGTAGCACATCAGCGCGCTGCCGACCATCGTGTACAGCAGCAGGTCGGCCAGGGCCGTGGCGAACAGGATGCCGAACGTCCACGCGAGATTGGCGTAGTACCAGGCGATCGAGCTGCCGATGATGCCGATCGCCACGAGCGACACGCCCAGTCGCTGCGGAACTGGGACAAACCAGGCACTGGCGGACGCGATTCCCCTCGACGGCGTCCCGCGGCGTTTCCACCCGCGCGTGGCAATGGGGGCATTCGAGCGCCGTGACCGATTCGGTGAATTCCTGACGCACCGCGGCGTCGCAGTTCTGACAGGCGTACGTGACATGCATGGCGATGGCAATTGTTGATCCGCTGCGGGCGCGCGACGCCACACAGCGCCCCAGCCCCGACCTGGCCAGGTCGGGGCTATTTCGCGCCGCCCCAGCCTCGACCTAGCCAGGTCGGGGGCCGGCTGGCCGCCAGGTCATGGCGGTCGTCGCACTCACCCTATGCAAGAATTATAGGGGGAACGCAGCGTCGGCCGACAGTAGCAGCGACGTCGTTTCGCCGACAAAGACTCCGATCACTCCGACGTACAGAATGCCAGTGGCGCTCTGCGTATTCGGCACTTTGAGGGTTTCGTAGGCCATCCACGCCAGGATCGCGACCGCCGCCAGGCCGAATCCCCAACGAAGCACCACAAAACACGTCCATTGAGTGCTGGCCGCCGCGGCGATCGACAACTCGCCGACGAGCCCAGCGGCGCACACGGCCGCGTGAAGCGTTGCGGCAACCCCCATGGCGACGATCAACCGCCTGAGCGGCTCCAGGTGCATCGTCGGCGAGTTGAGATACCAATGACCCAGCAGCATCGCCGCCAGGGTCGTGCCAATGAGCAAGCCGGAACTGATGACCGACGCGACGCCCAGTCCGGCGGCCGCCAAGCCCACCGCGCGGCGATTGACGTCGTCGAGGTCGTATCTCTCGGCGAACTGCTCGTTGTCGAGCCGCTTGACTTCGGCGCGCCGCTCGACGAGGCACCCCGTCAAGGCCGCCAGGGACAGCACGACGAGCGCCGCGCGACCCGCCGCCGGCTTCTCGTATAGCCAGCAGACCGATCCCACGTAGCTCGCCGCGGCCCCGGCGACGGCCCACCAGAACGCTGCCGGGGCGGCGCCGCGGCTCAGCAGTCCGCCCAGCGCGCACAAGCCGAGCGCCACATACAGGTTGTTGCGGAAGTAGCCGCTGGTAACCTGCTTCGGCGAGACGACGGCCATGGCCGCAGCAAACCCGAACACGAGTCGAAGCAGGAATTGAACTAGCAGCCCCATTGTCGCCCCACCTAGCCCGGCCATCCGGGCCGGCGCGAATGACTTCCTACCCGCCTCGGCTACTTGCTATGGCCGTAGATGAGGTTCATCACCTCCGAGCGGCTCGACAGGTTCGAGCGGAACGTCCCCTTCATGGCCGAGGTCACGCAAATGCTCTCCGGCTTCCTTACCCCGCGAATCGCCATGCAGGAATGCGACGCCTCGATCACCACCGCCACCCCCTTCACCCGCAGTTCTTCCAGCAGCAGGTTGGCGATCTGTTCGGTCATGCGTTCCTGCACCTGCGGACGATGCGACACTTCCTCGACCACGCGGGCCAGCTTGCTGAGCCCCACCACCCGCCCGTTGGGGATGTAGCCGATGTGGGCCTTGCCGATGAACGGCAGCATGTGGTGCTCGCACATGCTGTTGAAGGCGATGTCCTTCACCAGCACCATCTCGTCGTACTTCTCGGTGAAGAACTTCTGCAGGTGCACCCGCGGGTCGGTACGCAAACCGCTGAACAGCTCGCGGTACATGCGGGCGACCCGCGCCGGCGTCTCGCGGAGGCCTTCGCGGTCGGGGTCTTCGCCCACTGCCGCCAGGATTTCGCGCACCGCCCGTTCAATCCGCGGCAAGTCCACCTCGGGCGGCGCCGCGGCCAGCGGCTGGTCGTCCAACTCGCCCGCCAGGCTGCCGTGTTCAAAGGCGTCGCTCGCCGCGGGCCCAGAGTTGCTCATAAATCGTGACCGGTCCAGTGTGGTGTTGCTGGGCGCGTTGTTCCTTGGACAACGCCTCAAACGCCAGCCGTTGATCCTATGCGGCCTCGGCAAAAGGCGTCAACCGGCCGCGCTTCCCCGCCGGCGCCGCCGCACGGCCGCTGCGCAGTCGCAATACAGCCCAGCCGCCGCGGCTGCCGGCTGTTACAGCGTGGCATCCTCAGGCGGCCGGCCCGGCAGGCGGAGATCGACGTCGATCGTGCGCACGCGGCCGAACGATTCGACGTCGAACTGAATTGATTCGGCGCCGGCGTCGATCAGGCTCTTAACGCGCTGAAGAAACGCCCGACCGTCGGCCAGCGGCTCGCCGTTGACGGCGTAAATCCGGTCGCCCACCGCCAGGCCCGCACGATCGGCCGGCGAATAGGGCACGACCCTCGTGAGATAGACGGCGTCCGGCGCGGCCGAGTCCTCGCGCCAGGAAATGCCCAGTCCCATCGGTTTTCCCACAAGCGCAACGGCGACGTCGCGCGGCGCCTCGCCGCCGCGAACGAGCGTCAACGTCACGCGCTCGCCGGCCCGCAGCACGGCGGCCGGCAACAAGGCCTCCGCCTCCAGCGGCATGCCGTCCACGGCGGTGATCCGGTCGCCGACGCGGAGGCCCGCCTGCTCGGCCGCGCCTCCCGATTCAAGGCGCGAAATAATTGCGCTTGGCGGATCAGCATCGGCGTCGCCTTCCTGCCAACGCCAGCGGAGCCCCAAGCGCGGCGGCAGCGGCGGCAACGGGGCCTCCCGCTCGCGCCGCGCGAAGGCCGTCTCCGATCGGGCCGCCGGTCGAAAGGGCGGCAGCTCCTCGGCGTCGGCCACCCTGCAGACGGTCTCCAGGGCGTACGCCGCCGCGCGGCGCAGCCCTTCGATGTTCAGCTTCTCGACGTCGTCGCTGGGTCGGTGGTAGTCCTCGTGCACGCCCGTGTGTAATAGCAGCGACGGGATGCCCGCCTCGTAAAACGGCCAGTGATCGCTGTTCTCCTTGTACTCCCACGTGAAGTCGAGCCACATCTCCGGCGGGAGCCGGCGGCTGCTGAGCAGCTTGCGCAGCCCGACGCCCGTGCGCGTCCCCTCGACTTCCAGTCGGCCGCCGGCCATGCGGCCGAGCATGTCGGCGCTGATCGCCAGTCGCACCGACGCCAGCGGAACAGTCGGCTGCCGAACCCAATGCCGGGAGCCCAGCAGATTGATTTCCTCCCCGTCCCAGAAGGCGAAGATGATCGTGCGGCGCGGCTGCCAATCCGTGCGGTCCAGCGCGTCGATGACCTCCAGCAGTGCGGCCACGCCGCTGGCGTTGTCGTCGGCGCCGTTGTGAATGTAGCCGATGGGGCCGTTGCTGTTGCGGCGGTTTCCGTACCCGACGTGGTCGTAGTGGGCGCCTACGACGACCACCTCATTCTTCAGCCCAGGATCGACGCCAGGCAGCTTGCCGAGCAGGTTCACGTAGGCGGGACTGAACCGCTGCTGATAGCCCCCTTGCTCGCCCGCCGGATGCAGGCCGGCGCTCTTCATGCGGCTTTCCAGATATCGCGCCGCCGCGCGGCCGCCGCGACTGCCGGCAGCGCGGCCTTCGAGCGTATCATCGGCGAGAAAGCCAGCGTGCTCGCGAAGCTCGCCGGCGGTGATCGTCGCCACGGCGGCTTCCAGCGCAGCGCCGTCAGCCGCCCGCGACGAAGCGACGAGCCAACCAGTGTCAACGGCGCCGACGACCAGCAGCGCAACGGCAAGCGAGACGGCAAGCGGCTTGGACATGTCGCCTAGCATACCGAGGGCGGCGTGCAGTCGCCAACCACGGCGCCCTGCGCCAAGCGTATACCTGTCCTGCTTATTCGCGCCCATTTGCGTGATTCGCGGGCAATGCAACAATTGAACCGTGGACGATCGCACTACTTCCCAATGCAGAACCGGCTGAATACGCGGTCGAGCACATCGTCGGCGCAGATCGCGCCGACCACTTCGCCCAGCCCATCCAGCGCCGCCCGCAGTTCGGCGGCCACTAGCTCATCCCTCCCATGGCTTGACAACTCCGCGGCAGCGCCTAGCGCCCGCTCGGCGGCCAACAAGCTGCCGCGGCAGCGGGCGGCGGTCGCCCGGTTGGCGTGCGAACGATCGGCCCAGTCAGCGGCCAGGGCCGCGTGGATCGTCACAGCCAGCTCGCCGATCCCCGCGCCGCTGCGGGAACTGCAGTGCAGCGTCGCGGCCACCGGGCAGTCTGCCGCCGGCGGAGCGTCCGCCCATAGCGCCGCGTGCGGCGCCAAATCGGCTTTCGTCAGCACGACGATTTCTCGCCCGACGGCCGGCTCATCCATGGTCTCGTTCGCACCTGCAGCGGCGTCGTTGCAATGTTCCAATCCCTGAACCCTGAACGCCGAACCCTGCACGCGCGCCCCCGCCGCCGCTTCGCGCACATCGACGCACCTTAGTCGCAGGTCCGCCGCCCGGCGTTGCCGGGCGGCCATCTGCTGCGCGGCGCGTCCCACCTCGTCGGCAGCGTCCGCGACTTCTCCCGCCGTGTCGACCAGCTCGCAGGCGATCCCGTCGATCGACAGCCGCGCGATCAGATAGTCGCGCGTGGCGCCCGGCTCAGGCGAGACGAGCGCCTCGGCCGCCGCTGCGTCGGCGAAGCGGGCTGCCAGCGCGTTGAACAAGCTGCTCTTGCCCGCGTTCGGCGCCCCCACGAGCGCTACCCGCGGAACCTCCGCGGGGACGTCACGCGCATCCAATTGCTTAAGCGTAGCCTGCACGACCCCGCAAGCGTCGGTCAGCCGCCGCATAAGCTCCTCTCGGGCGATAAACTGGATATCCTCCTCGGCGAAGTCGAGCCCCGCCTCCAGTTCAGCCAGCAGCCACAGCAATTGCTCGCGGACCGCGTACAGGGGCCGCGAAAGTCCGCCCGCTAGTTGGTCGAGCGATGCGTCCAGTTCCTGGCGGTTGCGGGCGTCGATCACGCCGAGCACCGCTTCGGCCTGCGTGAGGTCGATCCGCCCGGCGAGAAACGCCCGCAGCGTGAACTCCCCCGCAGCGGCCGGCCGCACGCCTAGTCGCGTCAGTCGGTCCAGGATGGCCGCCAGCAGCGGCGCCGAGCCGGGCGCATGGATCTCCGCCGACGGCTGCCGCGTGTAGCTCCGCGACGACGGCCACAACAGCACATCGACCGGAATCACCATCGCCGGTAGGCGCCCCTCCGCGGCGACGTGAAACCTTCCCCTGAGGCGGCTCGCGCGACGCAGATCCGCAAGTTCGACGCCGCCCGGCTCAGCCTGAAAGCACGCGGCCAGGCACTCCACGACCCGCGGCCCGCTGACGCGAACCGCCCCGCGAGCCGCCCCGCCCGCGGCCGACGCAATGGCCGCAATCGTATCGTCAACCTGGTAAGCCATTC
>QEVI01000270.1 GCA_003576855.1 Planctomycetota bacterium | reverse complement strand
CATGCCAGCCATACCGCTTGCCTCCACGTCGAGATGGTGCACGTCGCGGCGCGACGCCTGGCCAGACGACGCGCCGCAGCCGCATTCTAGACCTTCGACGCCTCCGGCTGCCAGAAAGTTCCCTGGCGGACGGCCGGCGGCCGCGTTACGGAACGTCGAGCGGCAACGGCTCCAGCCCGTCCAGGAACCCCGTGAGGGCCCGGGCCCGGTACGGGCTCTGCAACTTGCGGACGGCCTTCGATTCGATCTGCCGCACGCGCTCGCGAGTCACCGAGAAGATTTTGCCCACTTCTTCGAGCGTGTACGTATAGCCGTCGGCCAATCCGTACCGCAGCCGCAGGATTTCCCGCTCGCGGTACGTCAGCTCGGTCATGACTTCTTCCAGGCGGGCCTTGAGGGCCTCGAGGTGCGTGTCGTACAGCGGGTCTTCGTCGCGATGTTCCTCCAGGAATTCGCCGAAGTAG
This sequence comes from Planctomycetota bacterium, assembly GCA_003576855.1. GTDB lineage: Bacteria > Planctomycetota > Planctomycetia > Pirellulales > Lacipirellulaceae > Lacipirellula. The sequence goes on along the minus strand of QEVI01000270.1, from coordinate 5,997 downwards.
TTGTCTTCGTGGTCCCCGACCGGCTGGTCGAGCGACAGCGGTTGCCGGGTCATCTTGTGGACGCAGCGGGCGTCGTCGAGCGACAAGCCCGCCAGCTCGGCGATTTCCTCCGGGTTCGGCTCGCGGCCGTGCAGTTGCACGAATTCCGTGGTCACCGTGCGGATCTTGCTCATCGTGTCGATCATGTGCACCGGCAGGCGGATCGTGCGGCTCTGGTCGGCGATGGCTCGCGTGATCGCCTGGCGAATCCACCACGTGGCGTACGTCGAGAACTTGAATCCGCGGGCGTGCTCGAACTTATCGACCGCCCGCATCAGGCCCGTGTTGCCCTCTTGGATCAGGTCGAGAAAGCTCATGCCGCGGTTGCGGTACCGCTTCGCGATGGAAACCACCAGCCGCAGGTTGGCGGCCGACAGGTCCCGCTTGGCGGCGTCGTAGGCGTCCTTGCGCTTCAGCGTGCGGGACTTCAGCCGCGCCAGCGTGGCCGGCGTCTCCTGAGTAATCCGCATGAGATATCGCAGCTCGGCCCGCAACTCGTGCTCGTTGCCGCGATGCATCAGCCGCTCGACGTCGGCGAGCTGGGCCTTGATCGACAGCATGCGATCGGAGATGTCGTGCAACTGGGACATCAGCGGCGTGAGCCTCTGCAGCCGCAAGTTCAGCTCTTCCACCAGCCGCACGATCTTGTTCCGCCGCACCACCAGGCGGCGCCAGGCGGCGTGCCGCTCGCCGTCGGCCAGGCGACGGCTGATCGCCGCGCGATAGTCGACGCGGTTGGCGTCCAGCAATCGCCGGGCCGTCGCCAGGTTGGGGGCGATTCGCTTGAGAATCCGCTTCTTCTCCGACGTGTTGGTCACGGAGATTTCAATCGTGCGGTCGAGGCGCAGCGAACCGTCGGCCACCTTTTGCAAGAGCTCAATCGCCGCGTGGAGCATGTAGTCGCTGCACATCAACGTGCGGCGAAACCGGCGGCGCGTCGCTTCGATCTGCCGGGCGGCGGCCACTTCGTTGTCCCGATTGAGCATCGGGATCTCGCCCATTTGCATGAGATACATCCGCACGGGATCGTCGATCGCCGATTCCTCCCCTTCCAACGACTCGTAGTCATCCAGCGAATCGTCGCCGAACGGGTCGTCGCCGACGACCGGCTCCAGCTCGTCCGCAACCGGCGGGGCTTTCGGCTTCTTCACCGCCGGCGAGTCCGGTTGGTTTTTCCGCTGCTGCGGGCGTTGGTCGGCTGATCCCTGGGCGGCTCGAGAGCGGGGCTTCATCGGCACGGCGGGCTTCCTCATCGAAGTGCACGGCAGTGGGGTGCGGTTGCGTGGGGCGAGATGCACCCCCAGTGCCGCTGCGCCGTTGCCGCTTCCGGCCGTTTAGCGTAAAGTGTTGAAGCCGTAGAACTTTCGACGCGGCAAGCACGGCTTTTCGGGTCGCCCCGGCGGGCCTCCGTGTAGCGGATTCGCTACGACCGCCGCGCTGACCCGTTGCCGCGATGCAACACGCCCGCCCGGCCGCAAAGAACCAGCGCCGAGCCGACATGCGACTAGCCCGACTCCAGTGCGACAGCGAAGCGGCGCCCGCCGGCTTGGAAGAACTGGCCGCCGGCGGCCAGCTCGACGTGTTGCAGCTCGATTACGGGCGACCGGCGTCTACGGCGGTCGAACCAGGCGCGCCCACCGAACTGCCCGAGTGGCCGCGGAGCTTCGCCGTGGCCCTGCGGCAACTGAGCAAGACGCTGTTCCTCGAACCGCAGTTCCGCGTGATCGCCGCGGCCGGCTGGGCCGACGCCTACGCTTGCGTCGAAGAAGCCGCCGCCGCGCTGGTCGCCGCCGGCTGCGGCGAGTTGCCCGTCGCGGCCGTTCGCGGCAGCAACCTCTTGCCCATTCTCGACATGCTCGTCGCCGAAGGGGTCGACCTGAAGAACATTGAAACCGGGGCCCGCTGGCGCGACCTCCGCGAGCCCCCGCTGGCTGCGGATCTCCACCTGGGCGCTGGACCGCTGGCCGCGGCCCTGGCCGAGCAGGCCCGCGTCGTGGTGGCCGGCTGGTACGACCCGCTGGCGCCGGCGCTAGCGGCCGCCGTCGACCAGTACTCGTGGCCGTGGCGCGATTACCATCGCCTGGCCGCGGCGGCGGTGGCGGCCCGCGCGGCCGCCTGGTCGGATTGGGAGGGCGCCGGCGAGGCCCCCGCTGGCGCTGCGCTTTCCGCGCCCTGGCAAGTCCGCTACGTCGACATCGCCGCCGACGCCCAAGCGACGGTTCATCTATCCGCCGCCAGCAGCCCCGCAGCCGCGGACCGCTTGCGGCACTGGCTCGCCGCCTGCGACGACGGCCCCGCCGCGACCGGCAGCGCGGGCGTTCGCCTCGACGTTTCGAATTTGAAGGTGACTCTTGCCGGCCCGCATCAATTGTCCCTCGACGGCGCCGCCGGGGCGAAGGCCGACGGCACGTGGCTGCTCGAAATCTTGTACCAGACCGGCTTTTCCGCGGAGGCCCTGGTCGAAATCGAACCCGCGGCCGACCCGCACTTGCGTAAACACATCGTCAAGTCGGCGAAAAAACAGCTTCAACCGCCTGGCGACTCCGGTACGGCGAGCGTCAAGGAGTTGCAGCCGCTGGGCGCCGCAGCGGCGCCCGGCTGGATTCATCTAGCGTATCATTCCAAGTCGCGCAAGGCTTGCCACCACTTCGCCGACCTGGCCCTGAAACTGGTCGGGGCGTACCGGCCCTGGTTGCGCTTGGCGACCGGGGCGCCGACCGTGCACGTCAACTGCGGCACGTGGCTGGCGCGGGTCCCCCGCGACGCGGTGGACATCGCCGTCGAAACGCGACTCGCCAAGGAATGGGCCTAATCGGTCCCCTAACCCGGCTCGTCCCATGTACATGTCCAGCCATGCCGTTGAAGTGAAGGTCATCGAAGGCGCCGGCACGATCATCCTCAACAGGCCGGATTACGGCAACGCGCTGACGCGCTCCATGGTGCAGCAATTGATGGAAGCGCTCGACGACCTGTACCTGGAAAAACGCGCCCGGGCGATCATCCTCACCGGCGCCGGCGACAGCTTCTCCATCGGCGCCGATGTGCAGGAGATGAAAGCCGACGCGGAATCGCCGTCGCCCGAGGAACAGTGGGGCGAGGACGCGGCCGGCTTTCGCGACCTGCTGGTGCGGATGCTCGAAATCACCAAGCCGATCATCGCCGCGGTCAACGGTCCCGCCCTGGCCGCCGGGGCGGCGCTGGTGGTCGCCTCGGACATGGTGGTCGCCAGCCGCGAGGCCCAGTTCGGCCTGCCCGACGCGCGGCACGGCATGGTCGCCGGGCTGGCGGCCCCGCTGCTCTGCTTCCGCATCGGCGCGGGGCACGGGGCGCGGCTGCTGCTCACCGGTCAGACCATCGACGCCGCCGAAGCCTGCCGGTTGGGCGTCTTTCATGAGCTGACCGACCCCGACAAGGTGTGGGCCCGGGCGATGCTGCTCGCTCAGGAATGCGCCTGCGGCGCCCCCGAAGCCATCCAGCTCACGAAGCGGCTGATTAACGAAACGCTCGGCGAGAGCCTCAGCACGCAACTTTCCGCCGGAGCGGTCATGACGGCTACGTCCCGCACGACCGAGGCCGCCGAGGAAGGCATCGCCGCGCTGCTCGACGGGCGCAAGCCGCAGTGGAAATGAGCCGGCGCGGGGCCGCGGCTGCGCGTTTTGCCAGAATTCCCGCGTTTCAGTTTGACACGCGGCGAACGTGACCTAGGCTTGAGTTGCTGGCGGTGCAACAAATCTGCCAACCAGCCCGCCGCGATCGACCACAGCGCCGCGTCCGTACTCATCCCCTCGCTCGTCTTGTTCGGCGACTTCGCCGCTCGCGCCCGCCAACACGTCCGCGAACGGGTCGTGCGCCAGATGCAACTGTCAGGTCGGCCGCCGGCGTGCCTGCGGCTTGCTTCGTGCAACCGCACGGGGCGCGCCGGCGGCCGGATGTTTGCCGCTGTACCAAGCGCCGGCAATGAGGGCCGCAGCCATCGTCGCTGAAGCCCCTTGCCGCCAGGTTCGTTACATCACGTTCGCAGATCAGTTCCCTAGCGCCACGCGCCCCAACGGGGAAAGTCCGGCCAGCCGCAGCGATCGACGCCCTCCCGCGCGGCCGGACTTTCCTTTTTTCTCTCACTAGCGGCGGATCGTCACGGTGAGCAAACGGGCCCGTTTGACGCCGCCTGTTGCACGCGACGCCCCGCCGCCGCCTACCGTCGCTCACTGCCGGCGGTCGACGAACGACTCCTGGTACAGCGGCATGTACCGGTAGTACACCTCTAATGTCATCGTGGCCATGGCGGTCGTGTAGAGCCGCCCGCCGGGAGTGCTGTGCGGCTCCGCGAAGTACCAACTGCCGGCCTCGTGGCCTTCCCGCGCCTGCGACTTGACGAGGTACTCGCGCATCTTGGGGTTCCACCGTTCCCAGTTCGGCCCGCCGATGTGGCGGAGCACCTGGGAGGCGTAATAGTTGAAGTACATGTTGTTGCGCTGCGGCGATTCGTTGCCCAGTTTGGCCACTCCGCGACGCAGCGGCGGATGCTCGCGGGGCCAGCCGGTCGCCATGCGGCATAACAGGCCGATGGCCGTCGTGGCCGGCGTGCCGTTTTCTCCAGGAAGGTACAGGTACGTCGCGCCGCCGTCGGACTGGATGCCGTCCAGGAATTCGTTAATCCTCATCCACGCGTCGTACGGCACGTCGATGCCCGCCAGCGCCGCGCTCTTCAAGACGGCGATCTGCCAGCCGCTGACGGTCATGTCGCCGCGCATCGGCGTTTCCCACCGCGGGTCGTACCGCCACCCGCCGTCCTGGTATTGGGCGTTGACGATGAATTTCACCGCCAGCTCAGCGGGTTCGCGAAGCCCCCGGTCGCGCGTCATCGCGTAGGCTTCGGTGAGCGCAAGGGCCGCAATGCCGTGCGAATACATCGAGTCGCGGCGCGCCTGGGCCGCTAGGTCGATGGCGCTGAGCAACTTGCCCGCCGGCACGGCGACCTCCAGCGCGGCCGACCGGTCGCGGAGGTCGCCGCCGTGCGAGGTCACCGTCATGTGTTCGCGGAGGTAGTAAAGGCCCTTCGATACGACATGTTCGTACTTCCCCTGGTCGTGCGTGTAGCCGGCGCCGAGAAAGCTCAACAGGGCCAGCCCCGTGGCCGCCGTGCTCGAGGTGTGCTGGCCCGCATCGCGGCAATACCCGGAGCATCGCGGGCACGCCGTCAGGTCGAACCGCCAGCCGCCGTCGGGCCACTGATGCTCGGCCAGCCAGGCGAGCGCCAGCTCGACGGCGGCCTCGCTCTCTTCGGTCCCGCCGCCCGAGAGGGCCGCCGCGCGCCGGTTTTCGGGCCGTCGCCCTTCGAGGCCGCCGCCGCGGGAGGCCAGCGGGTTATCAAACGACTCCAGCCCGCCGCCGGCGACTTCGCCCGTCGGGGCGAGCGCCTCGACCGGCAGGTCCGCGGCCACGCCGCCCCCCAACGTGGGCGTCGGCGCCACGCCGCTGGGCGAGCCCAACGCCGCGTCGCGCGCGCCCGGCAGCGAGGCGTCGGTCTTCGTCTCCAGCGGCCCCAACGAAGGCTCGCCGACGGGGTCGGCCGGAATCTCGCTCAGATCAACGTTGAAATCCTCCGGCGTCGTTGCGTCAAAGCCGCCGGTGACCCACAGCGGTTCCTCGCCAGGCGCCCCCAGGACGGCCAGCGACAGCACGATCAACAGCGCCAGATGGGCCAGCGCGCTGGAAAACCACGCCCAGGCCTGCCCGCCGGCCAGCCACTGGGCCGCCTTCTCGAACCACGCAGCTCGCGGCGAGCTGGTTCGGGTTCCGCCCAGGCTGGCGGACGAGTCCCGCGGCGCCGCGGCGTGAGGGCCTACCCCAAGGGGCGCCGCCGGATGCGCCAGCGTCGCCGGCAGCGGGGGCGGCTCAGTGGCAGGCGTCAAGGGGTTCAGCGGCGGGGCGGACAAGCTCTGTTCCAGGAATTCCGAT
>QEVI01000006.1 GCA_003576855.1 Planctomycetota bacterium | reverse complement strand
CCGCCCGCTTCGCAGCCGTAATCGCGCCCGACGCGCCCGCGTGGCATGCTGCCGCCGGTCATTCGCACCTCGTTTCTCGTCGCGAGACGCCGCCCGTGCCGCTATTGAGCATGACTGGTTTCGGCGATGCACGCCAGGAGCGTGCTAATCACGCCTTGGCGGTCGAAGTCCGGACGATCAACAATCGGCACTTCAAGCTGAATCTTCGCACCACCGAGGGCTACGGCGCCCTCGATTCGCGGATCGAGGCGGTCGTCCGCGAGTACGTCCGCCGCGGCACGGTGAACGTCAACGTCCGCATTCGCCACATGAGCGCGGCCGACGACTATCGCGTCAACATCGACGTGCTGGAGAACTACGCCGACCAGCTCCAGAAGGTCGCCGCCAAGCGGCTGATGACCGAAGAGCTGCGGCTGGAGCATCTGGCCCTGTTGCCGGGAGTCATTGAAGAGCTGTCGGCCGAGGCGCACGACGCCGACGACATCTGGCCGCTCCTGGAGCCGACGCTGCGGGCCGCGCTCGACGCGATGACCGAAATGCGACTCGCCGAGGGAACGGCGCTTGGCGAAGACCTGCGGCGGCAGTGCGACGTCGTCGATGCGAGTCTCCAGAAGATCGCCGCCCGCTCGCCGCTGGTGGTCGACGGTTACCGGCATCGTTTGCAGGATCGCGTGGCGGAAGCCTTGGCGAAGTTCAACGTTACGGTGGATCCCCTCGACCTGGTTCGCGAGGTGTGCGTCTTCGCCGACCGGAGCGATATCTCCGAGGAAATCGTGCGCCTGCGGAGCCACCTGGCGCAGTTCAGCCAAGCGCTGCAGGCGGCCGAAAGCGCCGGCCGTAAGCTAGAGTTTATTTGCCAGGAGATGGGCCGCGAAACCAATACGATCGGCTCCAAGGCGAACGATGCGGAGATCTCGCATGAAGTCGTCGAAATCAAGACCGCCTTGGAACGAATCCGCGAGCAAATCCAGAACGTCGAATGAGAATCAAGGCGCGAGGCTTCCGACGCGAGGGGCAGCTTACAGTGACTTGGCGGGAGCAGTCGCCCTGCTGGAGGATGCGCCGCGGGGCCCATTGCCCGATGACGGTCCCCGCGGATCGGGCCGCTGGCAACTTGAGCATGACGACTCGCCCATGATCGCCGCCAAGCCGGGAAAGCTGGTCGTCATCTCCGGTCCTTCGGGCGTTGGCAAGAGCACGGTTGTGCGGCAGGTCATCGAGCGGCTCGGGCCGGGCATCCGGTTGAGCGTTTCGGCCACGACGCGGCCGCCGCGACCGGGAGAACAGGAGGGCGTCGATTACTATTTCCTGAGCGACGCGGAGTTCAGCCGGCGCCGCCAGGCCGGCGAATTCCTCGAGTGCATCGAGGTCTTCGGCCGCGGCCATTGGTACGGGACGTTATGGACCGAAGTCAGGTCTAGTCTCTCGCAGGGCAAATGGGTAATCTTAGAGATTGACGTGGACGGGGCCGGCGAAGTTCTGCAGCAATTTCCCGAGGCGGTTACCATCTTCATCCGCCCCGAATCCGTAGCGGAACTGGAGCGCCGGCTCCGCAGCCGCGGCACGGAAAGCGAGGATGCCGTGCAGCGCCGCTTGGCCGTCGCGCGGCACGAGTTGCAGCTTTCCGACCATTACGAGCACCAAGTGGTGAACGTCACCGTCGACGCCGCGGTCGAGGAGATCTGCGAAATCCTACGCGGTCATGGATTCCGTGCGGAGAAGGCGTCAGGGTTCAGGGGTCAGGAGTCGGGGTTCACGAGCCAGGGGTTGGGAGACGCGGGCCGGGACTGAAGTCTGGTCCAGAACCGCAGCCCGTCGCTCAGGTCATACTCGACTCGGCGCATTTCCACATCGGCGGCATTGCCCTCTCTTCCCCCCGAGCCCCCTAACGCTGACCGCTGACTGCTGAACCCTCCCCTTCCCCTCACCCTCTACTCGGCACAATGATTGACGCATTGAAGGAAGAAGAAATCGTGAACAAGGTCGGCGGGCGGTTTAAGCTATCGACGCTTATTCAGAAGCGTCTCGCCGCGCTCAACGCGGGAGCCCGCCCGCTGGTGGACCTGAAGTCGCACGACAAGATGGAGATCGTCGTGCAGGAGATCCTGCAGGACAAGATCTACCTCGATACGTCGAACCAGGTGCGGTTCGTCGCCGAGGGCCGCCCCGTGGGCGGTCCGCCGGAATTCGATCTGTCGTCGCTTTGAGGGGTGAACGGTGCGGTGAGCAGTGCTCGGTGACTGCCCGCTGCCCAGACTTCGGCCATGTCCCGCGAAATCGTCATTGGTGTGACCGGCGGGATTGCGGCGTTCAAGACGGCCGCCCTGGTGAGCGAGTTGGTGCAGTCGGGCATGGGCGTCACGGTCGTCATGACTGGTGCTGCGCGGAGATTCGTCGGCCCGGCCACGTTTCGCGCCCTCACCGGCCGCCCGGTGGCGACGCAAGCCTTCGAGCCGGACGATCACCCGCTCGGCCCGCACATCGAACTGGCCCGCCGGGCTGCGTTGCTGTGCGTGGCGCCCGCCACGGCGAACTTTCTGGCGAAAGCCGCCCACGGCATTGCTGACGACCTGCTGAGCACGCTGCTGCTGTCGTTCGCCGGTCCCGTCATGCTTGCGCCGGCGATGAACCGCGAGATGTGGAGCAAGCCGGCCGTCGAGCGCAACGTCGCCCAACTCCGCGACGACGGCTACCTGTTCGTCGGCCCCGCCGAAGGATGGCAAAGCTGCCGCGAGCAGGGCCTGGGCCGCATGGCCGAGCCGGGAGAAATCGCCGCGGCGATTCGAGAAGTGCTCGATCGACTCCCCGCTTAAGCCCCGGTCGTTGACCGACGGCAACCTGAGATTTGCCGCTCCATGGCTCGTATTCTCATCACCTCGGGTCCGACGCGGCAATACATCGACCCGGTTCGGTATCTTACGAACGCCTCCAGCGGCCGCATGGGCGCGGCCCTCGCCGTGGCGGCTCTGGAACTGGGGCACGAGGTGACGATCGTCTCCGGCCCGGTCGAAGTCGCTTATCCCGCTGCGGCGACCGTATGGCCGGTGACGTCCACGGAGGAGATGCTGGCTGCCGCCCGGCAGGCGTTCGCCCAGTGCGACGGGCTTATCGGGGCGGCGGCGCCCTGCGATTATCGACCGGAGCACGTGGAACGGCACAAAATCGCCAAGACGGGGGAGCCGCTGCTCTTGCGGCTGCTGGAAACCGACGACGTGGTCGCCACGCTGGCGGCCGACAAGGGCGCCCGTTGGGTGGTCGGCTTCGCCCTGGAGACCGATGATCACCGCCTGCGGGCCCTGGCGAAGCTGGAACGCAAGCGGTGCGACCTGATGGTTTCCAACGGGGTCGAGGCGATGAATTCGCCGCAGAATCGGGTCGAAATTCTCGACCCCGCCGGCCAGGTGCTCCGCGAGGCCAGCGGCACGAAGCAGGCCGTGGCTCGCGAGATTCTTGCCGTCATCCAGGAGCGGCTCATCGCTCGTGGGGCCGCCCCCTGAACCGCGCACGCCGCCGGCGTGTCGGACTTGCAGCCCTGTGGCAGTCGCTGGCCCGCGCTAGTATATTCTTGGCAGCCGGTGCTCTCGCGTGCCGCCCTCCCACTCCATCCCGCCTTGCCGCGCCGCCGTATGGCCACGATACGGACCGCTATTCTCGGAGCGACCGGCTACGCCGCGAAGGAATTGATCCGGCTGCTACTGGGCCATCCGCACGCGGAAATCACGGTTCTCACGACCCGTTCGACGGATGTGCCGTGGGCGGGCGATGTGCATCCCGTGTTCCGCGGCCGGCTCGATCTGCGGCTGGAGAATCTCGACGCCGCGAGCATCGCCGCACGGGCGGATTGCGTGTTCAGTTGCTTGCCGCACGCCGCCAGCGCCGAGGCGGTGGTCGAACTGCTGGCGGCGGGCCTGCGAGTCATTGACCTCAGCGCCGATTACCGCCTCAACGACCCGGCGGTTTACAAAAAGTGGTACGAGCACGATCATCCGGATCCAACACGGCTGGCGGAGACGGTTTACGGCCTCCCGGAGTTGTATCGCCAGGCAATACCGCGCGCCCAGTTGGTGGCCAATCCGGGCTGCTATCCCACGTCGGCCATTCTGCCGCTAGCCCCGTTATTGCGCGAGCGGGCGGTGCTTCCGGCGGGCATCATTATCGACAGCAAGAGCGGCGTCAGCGGCGCCGGGCGGACGCCTAAGGCGCACCTCCATTTCCCGGAGTGCAACGAAGCGGTTTCGGCGTACGGCGTCGGCTCGCATCGCCACACGCCGGAGATCGACCAGGTGCTGAGCGATTTCGCCGACGTGCAAACCGAGGTGATCTTTACGCCGCACCTCATACCGATGGACCGCGGCATCCTCACGACGGCTTACGCGACGCTTTCGCAGGACGTCGACGCGGCTGGTTTGCTGGCCGTTCTTCGCCGGCAATACGCCCATGAGCCATTTGTGCGGGTAGTCGACGGCCTGCCCAGCACCAAGGACGTCGTGGGCACGAACTGCTGCGACATGACGGTCCGCGTCGTCCGTGGCCGCGCGGTGGTCGTCAGCGCCATTGACAATCTCGTCAAGGGCGCCGCCGGCGCGGCCGTGCAGAACTTCAATTTGATGTACGACTTGGACGAAACGACAGCATTGCGATGACTTCCGTGGATGACGAGTTCATTGACAGTGGTCACTCGACACCCCACACCTGACACCCGACACCCGACACCTGACACCTGACACCTGACACCTGACCCCCGACCCCCGAAACCCGACCCACCGTCATGTCGGAACGACTTCCCCAGGGCTTTCGAGCCGCCGGCGTTTATTCGGGCGTGAAGCGAAATCCGCAGAAGCTGGACCTTTCGCTGATCGTTTCCGAACGGCCCTGTACGGCGGCCGGCGTGTTTACCCGGAACCTGGTCTTCGCCGCGCCGGTGAAGCTTTGCCGCGAGCGGACGCCCAGCCAGACGGTGCGGGCGGTCGTCGTCAATTCCGGCAATGCCAACGCTTGTACGGGAACCCAGGGAGACCGAGACGCGGCCGCCATGGCGGAGAAGGTCGCCGGCATCGTCGGCTGCAGCCACGCCGACGTGCTTGTGCTCTCCACCGGCGTCATCGGCGAACTGATGCCGATGCAAAAGGTCATGCCGGGCATCGAACTGGCGGCCTCGCGATTGTCGGCCAGTGAAGACGCCCTGGTCGCCGCCGCGCGCGGAATGATGACCACCGACACGCGGCCGAAGATCGCCGGCCGAACGATCTCGATCGACGGCCAACCGATCACGCTCTGCGGCATTGCGAAGGGCGCGGCGATGATTGGCCCGAACCTGGCAACGATGCTCGCCGTGGTGATGACCGACGCCAGAATCGACATGGGTGACGCCCACGAAGGGCTCCGGGACGCCGCCGATGAGTCGTTTAACTGCATCAGCGTCGAGGGTCATACGAGCACCAACGACAGCGTCGTCCTGTTGGCTAACGGCGCCGCCGGAGGGCCGGTGCTGAAAGGCGCTGCGCTGGCCAAGTTCCAGGCCACGCTCGTCGAAGTGTGCGAAGATCTCGCCCAGTCGATCCCCGCCGACGGCGAAGGCGCCACGCACATGATCACAGTCGAAGTGCACGGATGCCGCACGCGCGACGAGGCGATTCAGATCGCCAAGACGATCGCCGACAGCCCGCTCGTGAAGACGGCGATTGCCGGCAACGACCCGAACTGGGGACGCATCGTCTCGGCGGCCGGTTACGCCGGCGTGCCGTTCGACGCCTCCAAGGTCTGCTTGCACCTTAACGGTTCGCTGCTGTACGAGCGCGGCCAGCCGGTCCCATTCGACAGCGATGCGGTATCTCGCTCGATGGCGGCCGATCGGAACGTCGGCGTCGTCCTGCTGCTGGACGAGGGCGCCGCATCCGCGCGCTTTTGGACCTCCGATCTGACGGCTGAGTACGTCCGGCTCAATGCCGACTACCAGACGTGAGGCGGGCAGGGGGCAGTTGGGGAAAGGCGGCCTTTTTCGCAGGAATAGGCTGCATGGCGCAGACGGGGTTTTCAGGCCCCGGCGAGGCGGGCGATGCCTTCGCTGGTCAGCCGGTAGACGGTCCAATCATCGAGCGGCTGGGCGCCCAGGCTTCGGTAGAACTCAATGGCCGGCGTGTTCCAATCGAGCACCGACCACTCCAGGCGCACGCAGCCCCGCGCGGCGGCGATCCGGGCGACTTCCCGCAACAGCGCCTTGCCGACTCCCACTCCCCGGGCGTGCGGTCGGACGAACAAATCTTCCAGGTAGATCCCCGAGCGGCCTTTGAACGTCGAATAGTTGGCGAAGAACAGCGCCAAGCCGACGGCCTCGCCGTCTACTTCGCCGATGAGCACCTCCGCCTCAGGCCGCTGGCCGAACAGCGTCCGCTGTAAACAGGCCTCGGTCGTATCCACAGTGTGGGCCAGCCGCTCGTACTCGGCCAGCTCGCGGATGAACGCGAGGATGAGGGGCACATCGTCGCTGGACGCGGGGCGGACCGTCACTCGCTCGTTGGTAACCTCGGCCTGACGCATGAATGGCTCACTCCTCGTGGCGCCCGTTGTACATCAGCGCCAGTGTATCGAGCTTCGGCCAGGAAGCAGGGGGCAGGGGCAGGGAGCAGGGGGCAAGGGGCAAGGGGCGGGGGCTGATCACTGATCACCCCTTCGCGTCTTCCATACCGGATCGTGGTGCGAATCGGCCCCGCTGCCGAACCAGCGCGTCAACGTCATCTTTTGCCGCGTGTAGAAGTGAATGCTTTCGACGCCCTGGATGTGCAAGTCGCCGAAGAACGACTGGTTCCATCCGGTGAACGGGAACCAGGCCATGGGCGCCGGCACGCCGACGTTGACGCCGATCATGCCCGCGTTGAACCGGTGCTTGAACTCGCGGGCCGCGAAGCCGTCGCGGGTGAAGATCGACGCGCCGTTGCCGTACGGCGAGCGCCGGCCGACGTCCAGCGCCGCCTCCAGCGATTCGGCCCGAATGACCGATAGCACGGGGCCGAAGATCTCCTCGCGGGCCAGGCGCATGTCCGGCTTCACGCGATCGACGATCGAAGGGCCCAGCAAGAACGCGTCGTTCTCCGGCGGCAGCCGGCCGTCGAGGGCCACCGTCGCGCCCTCGTCGACGGCCACGTCGAGGTACGCGGCCACCCGCTGGAGGTGTTCGCGGCGGATGACCGGCCCCATGTCGACATCCTCGCGGCCGTCGGTCGGACCGACCCGCAGGCCGCCGGCATGCGCCCGCAGCGCTTCGACCAGCGGATCGGCGACGCGCCCCACGGCCACCGCCACGCTGCCGGCCATGCACCGCTGCCCGGCGCAGCCGTAGGCGCTGGCGGCCAGGGCTTTGACCGATTGATCAAGGTCCGCGTCCGGCATGATGATGAGATGGTTCTTGGCGCCGCCGGCCGCCTGCACGCGCTTGCCGTGCGCTGTGCCCGTTTGGTAGACGTACTTGGCGATGGGCGTCGATCCGACGAAGGAGACGGCGGCGACGTCCGGATGCACTAGCAGCGCATCGACGCACTGCCGGTCGCCGTGAACGATGTTGAACACTCCCGGCGGCAAGCCTGCCTGTTGCAGCAGTTCGCCCAGCCGGACCGCGGACAGCGGCGCCTTCTCCGACGGCTTCAATACGAACGTGTTGCCGCAGGCGATGGCCGTGGGAAACATCCATAGCGGCACCATGCACGGGAAATTGTATGGCGTAATGCCGGCACACACGCCCACCGGATGCCGGTTCGTCTCGGCGTCGACGCCAGGCGCGATGTTGGGCAGCGAATCGCCCATCAGCAGGCTAGGCGCCCCGCAGGCGAACTCCACCATTTCCAGGCCGCGCTGTACTTCGGCGCGGGCCTCGGCCAGCGTCTTGCCGTGCTCGCGCGTTACTAAGGCGGCCAGCTCCTCGAACCGCTCGGCCAGCAGATGATGGAACTGAAACAGCACGCGGGCCCGATCGACGGCCGGCGTGTCGGCCCAGCCAGGCCACGCGTTTCGCGCCGCCGCCACCGCTTCGGCGACGTCTGGCGCGTCGCAAAAAGGGACTCGCGCGATGACCTGACCGGTCGAGGGATTGTAGACCTCGCCGCTCCGCTGGGGCATGACCTTCAGCCAACGGCCGCCGGACAGGATCGGAACGACATCGATCTCGGCAATCGCGGCCATGCATTTAACCTCGCGATCAGCGGCTCGGTGAAAACGGCAGGATAGACGGCGGGCGCCACGCTATGATAGCAGTTGAAACGGCGACGCCCAAATGGCGGCGGAGGGCGTGAGCGGCGTCAGTTAAGCAGCCATCTTGTTCCGCGCCGCGCCAGATGCCATTCCGACGAGACGCCGATCATGAGAACCGCAACCGCTCTGGCGCTGTTGCTGATTGCCGTATTCTGCGGGTATGGCTTCGTCGCCAGCGGCGAACCGGGTCCTCATCACGATTATTTCCGCATAGGATATGCCATCGTAGGCGCGGCGTGCGCGGCGGCCTCGGCGATTGTCCAGTTGCGCGGCAAGCCGTGAAGCGCCTCGAGCGCCTCGATCGTCCCGTCCTGCATGATTTTCGGAGCCAACCGATATGTCCCGCATCGTCCGCGGCGGCCTGATTCAAGCGACCCTCTGCGAGCCGGCCACGTCCCCCGTCGAGAAGATCAAGCGGGCGATGATCGACAAGCATGTCGCCCTCATCGCCAAGGCGGCTGATCAAGGCGCTCAGATCGTTTGCCTCCAGGAGCTGTTTTACGGCCCCTACTTCTGCGCGGAGCAGCAAACCAAATGGTACGACCTGGTGGAGCGCATCCCCGACGGCCCCACGACCAAGCTCATGTGCGAGGTGGCCAAAAAGCACGGCATCGTCCTGGTCGTCCCCATCTATGAAGAAGAAATTTCCGGTCTTTACTACAACGCCGCCAGCGTCATCAACGCCGACGGCGCCTACCTCGGCAAGTTCCGCAAGGTTCACATCCCGCAAGTGAACCCCGGCTTCTGGGAGAAGTTCTATTTTCGGCCGGGGAACCTCGGCTATCCGGTCTTCGACACGGCCGTGGGACGAGTGGGAGTCTACATTTGCTACGACCGCCATTTCCCGGAAGGCGCTCGCGCGCTGGGGCTGGGCGGCGCCGAGATCGTCTTCAACCCTTCGGCCACCGTCGCGGGGCTGAGCGAGTATCTGTGGAAGTTGGAGCAGCCGGCCCACGCCGTCGCCAACGCCTACTGGGTCGGCGCGATCAACCGCCCCGGCTGGGAGGAGCCGTGGCGGATCGGCGAGTTCTACGGCCAAAGCTACTGGTGTAACCCGCGGGGCCAGATCATCGCCGAAGGCTGCCGCAACGACGATGACATCGTCGTGGCGGACATCGACCTCGACCTCATCCGCGAAGTCCGCAACACCTGGCAGTTCTACCGCGACCGCCGCCCGGAGACGTACGAGGCCCTGGTGGCGCCGTGAGCGTGAAATCCCCCTTCCTCGCAGGGAGGGGCCAGGGGAGGGATTAGCCCCGGCTATTGTCGCGCCTGCAATTCAACTCGCCGGGAAGCCGAGCCCATCAATAGTGGCATGCCGCCGGCGGCCGTGGAACGTAACGCCGTTTGTTCAGCCCTCCGGGTCGTCCAGCAATTCCTGGAGCTTGGCGGCAAGCGGCGGCTGGAAGCGGGTCGTCCACGATTGGTCGATCAGGCCTACGGCAATCATGTCCTGGATGTGAACCTGGTCCTTGCGGCGAAACGACGTTAGTTTCATTCTCACCAGCGATTCCAATTCCAGCAGTCGATAAGTATCGTGCTGCTGGGATTCCGACAGATCCGGCGCCGGCGCCGAGTAACGCGGATCGACCATCTCGCCGGCAAAGATAATATGCACGGCGTCTCGCGGGCGGCCATCGGGACCGTCGAGGAACGTATGGACGCCATACGAGTAATGGTACTCGAATCCGGCTTTCGCCATCGCTGTTTTCGCGGCTTCAAGGTCAGACCGATTGACAATCAGGTCCACATCGATCGTGTTCCGGGCGGCGCCGGGATCCACCTTCGAGACCCAAGCGGCCACCGCGTTGCCGCCGATGACCGCGTAGGGGACTCCCGCCGCCTCGAGCGCCTGGGTGGACCGATGCAGCCGCTCGCGCACTTTCTCCACGGCCCGCACCATCCTCTCCAGCAAGTCGGGTCCGAAAGAAACCACGGTCGGCGTTGGTTGCTCGACGCTTGACATGTTTTGATCATACGACGCCGCCGCGCCCTATCGCAACCACTTCCGTCCCGCCGCTGCCATGAGAGCCAGGTACGCTACAAACGACGCCCCGAAGCTGGTGAACCACGCATAGCGGTAGAGCTCGCCGAACACCGCGGGCACGGTGGGCAACGTCGTTGGCTCCATCGTGGGCGTTTCGAGCGCCACGACGCCGACCGTCGCCAGGAACCCCGGCACGCACAGGCCGATGCCGACCAGCAGCGCCGCCAGTGCCAGCGGATTGATTCCGCCGACGTACCAATACGGTCCGTCCTTCCTGTACAAGCCGGCCAGGTCGAGCCGCGTGCGGCGGAGGACGATGTAGTCGGCGATGAGCACCCCGCCCACGGCGCCCAGCAGCAGCGAATAGCCGACGAGCCACTTGTCGATGTACACGGCCGCGTTTTCCAACAATCGCCAGGGGCGGATGAGAACGCCGACCAGGCCGGTGATCAGGCCGCCGATGCGGAAGCTGATCACCCGCGGCCAGAGGTGGGCGAAGTCGTTCGCGGGACTCACCACGTTGGCCGCGATGTTCGTCGCCAGCGTGGCGATGCACAGCGACGCCATGGCGACGATCAGCACGGCCGTGTTGTCGAACAGCGACAGCAGGTACACCGGCTCCCAGAGCTTCGCCTTTTCCTCGGGCGGCAGGTCCTTGTAGATCACCATGGCCGCCGACGTGACGGCGACGCCGATGAACGAGTACAGCCCCATCGTGGTCGGCAATCCCAGCGCCTGGCCGACGACCTGGTCGCGCTGCGAGCGGGCATAGCGGCTGAAGTCCGGGATGTTGAGCGCCAACGTGGCCCAAAAGCTCACGTTGCCGGTGAGGGCCAGCACGAAAAAGGACCAAAACTCCCCTTCCTTTACGCCTCCCTCGGCGAATTGCGACGGTTGCGACAGCATCTCGCCGAATCCGCCGGCGCGTGCATACGCCCACGCCATCAGCGCCAACCCCAGGGCGATCAGCAGCGGAGCCTTGATGTTCAGCAGCAGCCGAATCGACTCGATCCCGCGGTAGACCACCAGCATGTTGATCAGCCAGAAGAACAGAAAGCAGCCGAACTGCGCGGCGTTGACGCCCCATCCGGAGCCGGGGACCATCGGGTCGGCAAACAGCGGCGGCGCCGTCCCCCAGCTTGGAAAGAACTCCGGCCGCTTGAGGATGGCGTAAATCGCTTGTCCGCCGATCCACGTCTGAATGCCGAACCATCCGCAGGCCACGAGCGCCCGCAGCATGGCCGGTACGTTAGCGCCCAGGATGCCGAAGCTCGCCCGGCAGTACACCGGGAAGGGAATGCCGTACTTCGTCCCGGCGTGGGCGTTGAGCACCATCGGGACGAGCACGATGACGTTGCCTAGAAAGATCGTCGCCACGGCCTGCAGCCAGTTCATGCCGCCGTTGATGAGCGACGACGCCAGCATGTACGTCGGGATGCAGGCCGACATGCTGATCCACAGCACGGCGATATCCCTCATGCCCCAGCGCCGTTCTCGCGGCGTCGTTGGCGCCATGTCGGCGCTGTAGTAGGGAGAGCCGATCAGCTCGGGCAGCAGGTCGCCGCTTGCAGGCCCGTCTGGCGTCGCCGGCGCAGCCATGGAATGACCCCTGAGGCGCAAAGGGCGGGCAGTCTCGCGCGCTGCCGGCCGCTGGCATCAGTAAATCCGCCGAGCGCGGCGTGGTCAACGCCGCTGCGCCGCTTTTCCGGCGACTTGCGTGGTAGCGAGCTTTCCGCGACGTTAGAATCGCAGCGTCCCGCCAACTCCGCCGGTTTTGCGAGCAACTGCCGTGGCCACGCAACTTCGCGCTTCGCTGCCCGCCTGCGATCATCAGCCCGCTCCGTACGCCGGCCCGTCGAAGGCCGAAGTCCTGGCCTTGCGCCAGCAGTATTTGACGCCCGGGCTCATCACGTACTATCGCGACCCGCTGCTGGTGGTCGAAGGCCACATGCAATACCTGTGGGACGAGTCGGGAAAACGATACCTCGATGGCTTCGCGGGCATCGTTACCGTCGCGATCGGTCATTGCCATCCGCACGTGGTCGCGAAGGTCCGCGAACAGGCGGGCAAGTTGCAGCATGTCACGACGATCTATCTCCATCCGACGATCGGCCAATTCGCCAAGAAACTCGCGGAGCATATGCCGACCGACAGCGGCTTGTCGGTTACCTATTTCACCAACTCCGGCAGCGAGGCCAATGAGGTCGCGATTCTGTCGGCCCGCGAGTTCACGGGGAACCAAGAGGTCGTCAGCTTGCGCAACTGCTACCACGGCGGTACGCAAGGGACGATGGCCCTGACCGCCCATAGCACGTGGAAATTTAAGAGCAATCCGACGGTGGGCGTGAAGAACGCCCTGGCGCCCTATTGCTACCGCTGCCCCTACGGCCTGGAGCACCCGAGCTGCGGCCTGAAGTGCGCCTACGACGTCGAGAACGTCATCAAGTACGAGACGTGCGGCCAGATCGCTTGTTTCATCGCCGAGCCGATCCAGGGGGTCGGCGGCGCCGTCACGCCGCCGCCAGAGTACTTCAGCATCGTCTACGACATCGTCCGCCAGGCCGGCGGCGTGTGCATCGCCGACGAAGTGCAAACCGGCTTCGGCCGCACCGGCGAGCGCTTCTGGGGCTTCCAGAACTGGGGCGTGACGCCCGACCTGGTGACCATGGCTAAGGGCATCGGCAACGGCGCCCCGCTGGGCGCCTGCACGACCCGGCCGGACATTGCGGCGACGATGAAAAACCGCGTCCACTTCAATACCTTCGGCGGCAATCCCATCTCCATGACGCAGGGGCTGGCCACGCTCGAGGTCATCGACCGCGAGAATATCCAGCAGAACGCCAAGGCCGTCGGCGGCCATCTCCAGCACCGGCTGCTGGAACTGCAGCAGCGGCACGCACTGATCGGCGAAGTCCGCGGGCTGGGGCTGATGCTCGGCGTCGAATTGGTTCGCGACCGGAAAACAAAAGAGCCGGCCAGCACGGAGACGGCCGACGTGCTGGAGAAGGCCAAAGAGCGCGGCCTGCTGCTCGGCAAAGGCGGCCTGTTCGGCAACACGATCCGCCTTAAGCCGCCGATGTGCCTCACCAAGGACGACGCCGATTTCATCGTGGACTGCCTGGACGAAGTGCTCGGCGAAGTGGATAAGATTGAATAGGTCTCACGCAAAGACGCAAGGGCGGTAAGAAGCACTATAATTAAGAGAGATCAGCAGCCGAGTGTTCCTCAGGAGCGAACATCCTGAGAACGAGATTGCTCGCGGGTTGTCGGTGCGGCGTATCAAATGCATTTGCAACCTCGCCTCGGTGCATCGGGGCGCCTTTGCGCCCTTGCGTGAGTCATTCTCGAAACCATGAGTTGTCCATGCCGACGCTTGAAACTACTGTCGACGGCCTCAAGCTGCCTAATCCCTTCGTCATCGCCTCCGGTCCGCCGGGCACCAACGGCAACGTCATCGGCAAGGCGTTCGACGAGGGCTGGGGCGCCGTCATCTGCAAGACGATCAGCCTGGACGCCGATAAGGTCCGCAACGTACAGCCCCGCTACGCCCGGCTGCGGGCCCAGCAGTCCGACGAGATCATCGGCTGGGAGAACATCGAGCTCATCAGCGATCGGCCGTTTGGCGTGTGGATGGACGAGCTGAAGGCGGTGAAGGACCGCTATCCAGACCGGGTGCTGATCGCCTCGATCATGGAGGAATACCGCCAGGACGCCTGGGCGGAGATCGTCGAGCGCTGCGAGGCGGTGGGCGTCGACGCCTTCGAGTTGAACTTCTCCTGCCCGCACGGGCTGCCCGAACGCAAAATGGGCTCCGCGATGGGCGAGAATCCCGAAATCCTCGAGGAGGTCGCCGGGTGGGTGAACGCCGTCGCCACCAGGCCGGTGTGGGCCAAGATGACGCCCAACGTGACGCACATTGAAGACCCGGCCCGGGCCGCTTTCCGTGCCGGGTGCGAAGGGGTCAGCGCCATCAACACCATCCGGAGCGTGCTGGGAGTCAACCTGGAAACGCTCCGTCCTGAACCATCGGTCGAGGGGTACACGACGCCGGGCGGTTACTCCTGTAGGGCGGTCATGCCGATCGCCCTGCGGATGGTGATGGAGATCGCTCGAGTCATCCGCGACGAGTTTCCAGGTCGCAGCTTGAGCGGCATTGGGGGCGTCGAGACGGGCGAAGATGCGGCCCAGTTCCTCCTCTTAGGCGCCAACACCGTGCAGGTGTGCACCGGCGTCATGAAGCACGGCTATGGGCTGATCCATCCGCTACGCGACGCCCTGTTGCGATTCATGGACAAGCACCGATTCCAGCGGCTGGACGATTTCCGCGGGCACAGTTTGCAGTACTTCACCAGCCACTTCGACCTCGTGCGACGGCAGCAAGAAGCCCGCGCGGCGGCCAAGGCCCTCCACGGCGCCCAGCACATGGTCCACGCCGACGACCAGTGGTCGGGCGACCAGTTTGTGCAGCAAAGCGACGCGCTGGCCCGCGGCTGAGTTGAACAGAAGCCATTTCCGCTGAGCTCCTTTGTGGCCGCGTCTTGCAGGTGAGCGGCGGCGTAGGTTGTCTTTCTCCGGTGAGGTCGCCGTGTTTTGCGCTCGCGTTCAGTGTCGCCAAGGCTTCGGACGGCGGCTATTGGTCGGCGCCGTGACACTGGGCGCGGTGGCAATGGCTCTCGGCCGCCTCTGGGCTAGCGAAACGGGCGAAAGAGACCCGACCGCCGATCCCATCGTCGTGGTCGGCCGAGTCTGGACGGCCGACCCGGCCAGGCCGTGGGCCCAAGCCGTCGCGGTGGAAGGAGAGCGAATCGCAGCAGTCGGCGATAAGGACGAGCTGCTGGCAGCCCTCCGCCAGGCGGGAGCGACCCCTCGCATTGTGGATGCCGCCCAGGGCCTGGTCGTGCCTGGGTTGATCGACTCGCACATTCACCTCATCGAGGGGGGGTTGCACCTCACTGCCGTGCAACTACGCGACGCCGCCAGTCGCGAGGAGTTCGTCGAGCGGATTCGCCATTTCGCCAAGAAGCTGCCCGCCGGAGCGTGGATCACCGGCGGCGATTGGGATCACACGCTTTGGGGAGGCGAGCTGCCCGACCGGCGGTGGATCGACGCGGCGACGCCTAACCACCCCGTGTGGGTGGCGCGGCTCGACGGGCATATGGCCTTGGCCAATTCCGCGGCGCTGAAGGCCGCGGGGCTCGGCGACGACGTCGGCGACGTGGCGGGGGGCGAAATCGTTCGCGACGCAGCCGGTCGGCCCACCGGCGTCTTGAAAGACAACGCCATGAGCCTGGTGGATCGCGTCGTGCCCGAGCCGACGCTTGGCGAGCGGCTCAGCGCGACCGTGGCGGCGATGGACTACCTCGCGGCGCGCGGCATTACCGCGGTGCATCACATGGGTTCGTGGCCGGACGTGGAGGTGTTGCGGTCGGCCCGCCGCCAAGGGCTGATGAAGACCCGTGTATACGCCCTGACGCCCCTGGCCCAGTGGCAGCGACTGGCGGATGAGGTCCGGCGCGCCGGCCGCGGCGATGCGTGGCTGGCGATCGGCGGGCTGAAGGGTTTTGTCGACGGCTCGCTCGGCTCGCACACGGCGGCTTTTTTGGAGCCCTTTGCCGACGCGCCCGCAGACCGCGGATTGCTCGTGAACACGCCGGAAGACCTCGAGCGGTGGACCGCCGCCGCCGACGCGGCAGGCCTGCAAGTCGCCGTCCACGCCATCGGCGACCGCGCGATTCGGCTGCAACTGGACGTTTTCCAGCGCGTCGCCCAGCGCAATGGCCCGCGAGATCGTCGCTTTCGCGTGGAGCATGCCCAGCACATTGCCCCGGAGGACATTGGGCGCTTCGGCGAGCTGGGCGTCATTGCCAGCATGCAGCCTTATCACGTCATTGACGACGGCCGGTGGGCGGAACGTGTGATCGGAGCGCGGCGCAGCGAGACGACTTACGCATTCCGATCGCTGTTGGATGCCAAAGCGGCCGTGGCCTTCGGCAGCGATTGGTTCGTGGCGCCGCCGTCGCCCCTGGAGGGGATTTACGCCGCCGTGACCCGCCGAACGCTGGACGGCGCCCATCCCGACGGCTGGGCGCCGGCGCAGAAAATCACGCCGGAAGAGGCCCTGCGGGCCTATACCGCCGGCGCCGCCTACGCCGGGTTTCAAGAGAAACTGTTCGGATCGCTCGAGCCGGGGAAACTAGCCGACCTGGTGATCATCGACCGTGACGTGATACACGGGCCGCCCGACGATCTCCGGCAAGCCCGCGTGCTGCTGACCATGGTGGGCGGCCGCATCGTGTTTCAAGCGGACGAGGCCCCCGGTGCAGAGCGATAGCGGTGCGCGACAGTATCGCGCGAAACGGGCCGCGGGCGCTTGTTGCTGTCGCTGCTGGCACGGCGACGGGGCGGAGAGGGCGGCGGCGGATTGCGGGCGAAGCCCCGTCGCGCGCTCCGGCGGGTCGTTGACCCGCGGCTACTGTGCCGCGAGCGTCGTCGGCCGCATCGAGCGTCATTAGCCGCCGCTCCCATGGTTAGCCGCCGCTCAACGAGCGGCCGGAGCGGCCCCTCAAGCATCCACCGCCCCCGCGGCCCCGCGGCGGGCCAGCGATTCTCGCGTTGTTGAAACAGCCCGTTTGGGCTACCTTGCCGACACGTGCAGTCGTGCT
This sequence comes from Planctomycetota bacterium, assembly GCA_003576855.1. Taxonomy (GTDB): domain Bacteria; phylum Planctomycetota; class Planctomycetia; order Pirellulales; family Lacipirellulaceae; genus Lacipirellula. The sequence goes on along the minus strand of QEVI01000006.1, from coordinate 20,987 downwards.
TCGCAGTGTTGGGCACGCGGGCGCGTCGGCCGTGCGCGGCACACGCTGGGATGCCAGCCAGGAAGGCTCGCCCCGTTTGCAAGGATGCCTGGAATGAGAATCACACAACTGCATCTGGCCGGTCACGAGGGGGGGCGGGCGCTGTCGGTCGATCGGCTGCAGCCGCAGCTCAACGTCGTTTTCGGTCCGCCGCTCAGCGGTAAGAGCACGATCGCGCAGCTTGCAGCGCACTTGATGTACGGCAAGGCCGAGGGCCCTGCGCGGCCCGAGCCCCTTGGAAACGCGCATCTGGTCGAAGGTTCGATCGAGGTCGATGCTCCGCAAGGCCGGTTTCTGCTGCGGCGACATCGCGACGGCACGGCGACGGGACGGCTGTCGATCGCCGCGGTTAACGGCGCCGCCGTCGACGGGCGCACCGTGCGCGAATTGTTGTACGATCTGGCGCCGTCGCTGCTGGCCGAGTTGTACGTCGTGGACTTCGCCCGCGCGCCGCGCGCCGCGGCGTTGCTGGCGCCGGATTTCGCTCGGCTGTACGCCGCTGCGCTTCATGCGGACTCGACGAAGCCGGCCGCCGACGGCGGCGGGCCGCCGCGCGTCGATCGAGCCCCGGCGACTTCGGCCGGCATCGACCAGCTCGTTCGCCGCCGCGACGAAACGGCCCGGGCCATCGAGCTGCAGTTGTCGGCTCGGCGCCGAGAAAGCGCCGAGCTTGAGCGCCAGTCGCACGAGCTCGAGGCGAAGCTTGGCGCGCTTCGCGGCCAGGCCGAGGAACGCCTGACCAGACTCCGCGCGGTGGAAATCGAGCTCGCCGCGGTTGAATCGCGGCTCCGCTACCTGGCGCTGGCGTCGGACGGTCACCGCAATCCGTTGACCGAACCGGCGAAGCACCGCCAGCAGCTCGAAGAGCTGGACGCAACGATCAGCCGCACGCGGCAGACGCTCGCCGAGCTGCAATCGCGCGAAGCGGCCGTGCGCCGAGATCTCGCGGAAGTGCATCCGGACGGCACGGCCGACAGTGCCAGCATCCTGGCCGACCAGCGGGCCGCGGTAGGCGTGTTTGAATGCCTGCTGGACGAGCTCGATGCGGAGGTTGCACAACTGGCTCGATCGCATGAACCTGGCCGCGACGTCGGCCGCGATTATAGCCTGCGGCTCCTCCCGGTCGCCCAGATGCTGCGGCATCAGTTATACGCATTCTGCGGGCAAGTGACCGAGCAGGAACGAGCGGTCCGCCGCGTGCAGCTCCATGCCGAAAGCCGTCAACTTGCGCGGGCGCAGGCCGATTTCCGCGAACAGCTTGAACACCTGCTCGAACGCCGCCAATCGTTGGTGCACGAAGAGCAGCTTGCACAGCGGACGACGGCGCCGGCGCCGCAGGCGCCGGCGGCGAACCATTGCCGCTGTCACGGGCATGAGCAGTTCGTACGCGACGCCGCCGCGATGTTGCTAGCCGGCGGAAACCGCCGCAGCTTGGAAGAGACCATGCAGGTCGAGCGTGCGGCGCTGGAGCGCAAGCGCGATCAGGTTCGGCAGGAATGCGACGCCCTGCGGGCTGACATCGACGAGCTCGACGCCCAGTGGCGCAGTCTCCAGCGGCAGCGCGGCCAGGCGGTTAGCGGCTCCGACGTCGATGAGCTGCGCGCGGAACTTGCGCGGCTGGAAGACCAGATCAACCGCGTCGTCTCGGGCGAGCCGTCTGTTCCGGCCGCTATGCCGATCTTGCCGCACCGGCGACTGTGGAAGGCGTCCGACGCGCTGGCGCAACTCAGCGGCGGTCGCCTTCTGGAGATTCGCCGCGGCGGCGGAAGTCGCCAGGCGCAAATCATTGACCGCGACGGCCGGAGCCTGGCGATTGATCAACTGAGCGGGGCGCAGCAAGATCAGTTGTACTTGGCCCTGACGCTCGCCCTAACGTCGTCGCTGAGCAGCCGCGGCGTCGATTTGCCGCTACTTCTCGACGAGCCGTTCCTGCGCCAGGACGCTCGCAGCGCCTTGGCGATGGCGGGCGTGCTCCACGAGTTCGCCAGCCACGGCCGCCAGGTGATCGTGTTTACCGCGGATCGCGAGGCGGCGCGCCGCTGCCAATCGCTGGGGACCCCGGTACACGACCTGTGCTTCGTAAATCAGCCGGCCCCGCCGAAGCGTGAACCGCCGGTCGTTGCGGCGCCGGCGTCGCCGTCGCTCGGCGGCGCCACGTTGCGCTTGGTCCGTGAAACGGTGGGCGAGTCGCCGCAGCCGCGGGTCGCCGGCGAATGGACTCGCGGCGCGGACGAGCCGGAGGTGTACTTCCTGGACGAAGACGCATCGATCGCCGATTTTCCGGTACTTGGAAACGACACGGCCAGCGTGTTCCGCGGGCTGGGGATCAACACCGTACACGAGCTGCTAATCGCCGACGCCGCCGACGTCGCCGCGACATTGAACCGGCACGGCATTACTTCCGAAACGGTGCGGCTCTGGCAGGTTCACATGAGCCTCATGTGTTTTGTTCCGGGGCTGACGCTGAACGACGCGCAGGTCTTGGCCGCATGTGAAATCGATTCGCCGGAAGCGCTTTACACCGTCGACGGGCGGCTGCTCGCCGAGTCGGTGGAGCGGTTTCTCGAAGGCAGCGGCGGTCGGCGCTTTGCAGCGCTTCGCGACCGCTTCACACCTGAGCGACTTGCGGAATTACAGCGGTCGGCGCTGCGCCAGCGGGAGCGCTGGTTGCAGGCCCGCGTGCGCCGCCGATGGACCGACGACGCCAAGAAAGTCGCCGTCCAACGGACGATATCCGCCCCGGCGCCGGCCGTGAAGCTGAGCGCGGCCGGCCGGCCCCGCGGTAGGCGTCCGTTGCGGTATTTGTTGGGGCGAAACAGCTCGGTTGAAGAGGCGCCGTCGATCGGCCCGGCGGCGGCTGAGCGGTTGGGGCGAGTCGGAATCCGCACGGTCGCCGACCTTCTTCAGGCCAACCCGGATTCTACGGCGGAAGAAATCGGCGAGCCGCGCGTAACGCCGGAAACCGTCCTGCGCTGGCAGCGCGAGGCGCGGCTGGCCTGCTGCATTCCGGAGCTTCGTAGCTGTGGGGCCAGGCTGCTGGTGGCGGCCGGTTTCACGGAGCCCTCGCAGTTGGCTGCCGCGCCGCCGGCGGAGGTGGTACGCCGCGTCCGAAACCTGTGCCGGCTTCCTGAAGGGCGCCGGCTGCTGCGAAGCGGCAAGGCGCCCAGCGCCGAGCGGATCGCCCTGTGGGCCAAGAACGCGGCCCACATGCGGCCGCTGGAAGCGGCCTAGCGCTTGGGCGGGCGGCGTGAACTGGCGTGATCGGCATGCCGATCGGCGCGCCGCAGCCTGTCAGATGAACGCGGCTCGCCGCGACAACCTCCGCCGCCGCAAGGCTGTTGCGAGCAAACACCAAACCGCGGCTGCGCCGCCGCCAGGCTCCGGCGCCGCCATGGAGGCCGCCATCTGCGGCGCAGTGCCGAACTGCCGCTGCCATAGCAGGAAGTCGTTGCCGTCGGAATCGCCGTCGCCGTCGGCGCTGGCAGTTCCGACTGGGCCGAAGGCGGCTTTCCAAACCGCGAGGTCCGCGCCGTTCACCTGCCCGTCGCCGTTGAAATCGGCCGAAGCGGTCGGCGCGACGTCGAAGACCGAGCTTGGTATCGTCCAGCCGATGTCTCGCAGGGCCTTGCCATCGACGTTGGTGAAGAGCTTGCGGGAGCCGACCAGCAGCGTGGGGTCCATCGACGCTTCCTGCAGTTGGTTCGTGCCGATGATCTTCGAACGCACGCTGGCCGTGCCGCCGGCATTGTCCTTCCAATGGCGATCGGCAGAGCTTACCGTCGGCACGCCGCTGGCGCTGGCGGGCGCCGCCGGGTCATCCGCTTTCCAAGCGGCGGTGGCTTCCGGACCGGTAAACACGGCGCCGACCTGGTACTGGTTCCACGGGCCGTTATGGGTCGCCAGGCCGACGACGTGTCCGATTTCGTGCAGCGCCGTCGAGTAGAGGTCGTTCTTACCCGGTGGAACCGGTTGCGTGTGATCGACGTGCCAGCTTACGCCGGCGTTGTCGAACGACACGTAACCTCCCCAGGCGGCGTATTCGCTCGCCGACTTGCCGCGCTGAGCGATGTTGCTGTTGAACTCCGGTGTGCCGAACGATGCGTAGGCCGTGCCGCCCAGGGCGAGGCTGTTTAGATTCGTAGCGCCGGCGTAAATGATCATCCGATTGGCCGGCACGCTGATATCGCGGTATTCATTGGCGGGCGACCAGCCCGTCGCCAATTCCTGGGCGGCGCTGGCGGCCGAGCTGATGGCGTAGTTGGTTTGCCCCGTGCCGGGATGCATAATCACCTGGCGCCAGATGTTGCTTCCCCCGGGCGCTGTAATGGCGTTCAGCGAGTCGTTGATGATGCCGGAGAAAAACGCCGCCGCCGCCTCCAGGCTCGCCCGAGCCGTGGCCCCGGCCGGCGTCGCCGAGTCGAAGAACCCATTCACGTCATACCGATAGTCCATTTGAATCGTAACAGCACGCGCAGCGGCGCCGGCGGTGACGACCGCCAGCACGGCCGCGAGCATGGCGGTTGCCGGGGGCTGCCCATGGGCGCGGCGGACCGCCACGGCGAATACCTCGGCGACAGGACGCCTGGCGTGCATCACGATCGCCCCGCTGCGGCAAGCTGCTGGGACTCCAAGCACAGCAGCCGACGCTTCATGGCGAGCCCTTCCGGGGCTGAAAACCCACCCAGTCCGCCGCCGGATGCAACCACGCGGTGGCACGGCACCACCAGCGGCGTTCGATTGCCGGCCATGACCTGGCCGACGGCCCGCGCCGCGCGCGGGCTGCCGGCGGCAGCGGCCAATTGAGCGTAGGTGCGGCGCTCGCCGCGCGGGATGGCCCGGCAGGCTTGCACGACCCGCCGTTGAAAGGCTGACAAGTGATCGACGCTGATGGCGATCTCGGCGAGCGCTGCCGGTTCTCCAGCGGCATAGCGCTGCAAGCGATCGAGGATGTCGTAAGCAAGCTCTCGGTCGGAATCGCTCGAGTCCACCACGGCAGGCGTGCCGGGGCGATTAAAGGTCCGCCGCTTCAGCGCAGCCGTTGCGAGACTAGCGCTGCGATGGCCGAATTCGACCGCGAGCAGCCGGCCCTCTCGAACCGCGACGGCCATGGCCCCCAGTTCGCTGGGACCTGCCGCCACGGCGTAGTTCGTCGGAGACACGGTATTTGCGACCATCATCGGGCTCCCGGAGAAATGACCGACTACGGCATGGGCGATGTAACTGTTCATTTTAACACCTCGCGCCGCCGCTGGGAACTGTTCGTCGGGCTGGCGCATGAGAAAGCCTATGACGGTCATGTTGCCGGGTCTGCCGATACGGGGAAACAGGTCGGTCCAGCGGGAGTTTCCGGGGCGTTTTTTTGTGGGCGCCGCGAGCCCGACGCCTTTCTAAATCGGCTGGGGCTGGTATGGTGCGGTTCAAGCCGGCGCCCAGCGCGAGTTTCGAGAGGCGCCGGAAGGCAAGGCGTGCCATGCGATTAAGCGACTTGGGGCACAATGGCGTACCGCACAGGGGCGGACTGGGCTCCGCACTCGTTCTGCTGGCGATCGCGCTGACGGCGGGCGACACGTACGCCCATGGCCCGGCGGTTGAGAAGACCGTACTTTTCGTCGCCGGGCGCGACGGGTACTTTACGTACCGCATTCCCGCCATTTGCGTCACGCCGCAGGGAGCGATTCTCGCCGCCGCCGCCGGGCGCTACGATAGCGCCAGCGACTGGGCGAACGCCGACCTGATGATCCGCCGCAGCCCCGACGGCGGCGAAGCCTGGGAAGACCAGCAAGTGCTGGTCGACGATGGCTCCAACACCGTCGACAATCCTACGTTTATCGTCGATTGGCAGTCGGGCGCGGTCCATTTGATGTACCAGATCCGCTACGCGCGAGCGTACATCAAGACCAGCCGGAACGAGGGCGTCGCCTGGTCGCCGCCGCGAGAAATAACGTACGCCTTCGAACAGTTCCGCTCGCGCGACGGCTACGACTGGCAGGTGCTGGCCATGGGCCCCGGGCATGGCATTATGCTCCGGTCCGGCCGGATGGTGGCGCCGGTATGGCTATCGACGGAGCAGCGACATCGCCCGTCGATCTCCGCGACGATCTATAGCGACGACGGCGGCGAGTCGTGGCAGGCGGGCGAAGTCATCGCGCGTACGACCGAAGAAACCCGCAATCCCAGCGAGCATCAACTTGTGGAACTCGCCGATGGGCGCGTGCTGGCCAATATCCGCACCGAGTCGCCGCTCCACCGCCGCTTGATCGCCGTGAGTCCCGACGGCGCCGGCGGGTGGACCAAGCCCCGGTTCGCCGATGACCTGTACGAACCGATTTGCATGGCCAGCATGATTGCCCTGGAAGCCGAGGGCGCCAGCGGTCGTCCCCGCTTCCTGGCGTTTGCGAACCCTGATAGCGGCCCTTCGCAGCCAGGAGGCAAGCAAGGCTCGCGCGATCGGCGTAATCTCACCCTCAAACTCAGCGCTGACGAAGGCGCGACCTGGAAGGCAGCCCTTACGCTCGACGCCGGCGCCAGCGGCTACTCTGACATGGCCCGGGCGTCGAACGGCGACGTTCTTGTCCTTTACGAGGCTGAACGAAAGAGTCCCCAAGGGCCCTTCGTGCCGAGGACGATCACGCTGGCCAGGATCAAGGCGGCTACGCTGGCGACGGAGTAAGCCGCGGCGCCTGCGAAGTAGAACGCAGCGGCACAACGACGGCGGATTGGCCGAAGTTCCTGGTAGCCGGCGTGGTTGGCCCGTTTTGCGTGGACGGCGTCTTTGACACTTCTTTGCGCAGGGTCCTATACTTACGGGATTGCCGTCCGTGCGTCGCTCATGTTTTGGGACGGCCACGGCGGGGCCAGCCGATCGGGGCGTGTTTCGCCCTGGGCCGCACTGCTAAGGACGCCACGCAGCATGAATCCCTACAGCTCGCTCGCCGACGATTTCTACATCAACATGAACCTCAGCACGGAGATGGACCTCCCCAGCAGCCGCGAGACGATCCTGCACTATTTCGAGCAGATCCAGAAGCAGTATCCGCAGATGCGGAACTTCTATTCCCGCGATAAGAGCGACTTCATGCTGGAAGAGGACAAGGACCGCGGGGCCTACCGCTGGTGCTCGATTGAACAGCGGCGGATTTGTTCAGGTCAGGTCAATCCGCAAACCGTCGAAGAGGCGCTCGCGCAGCACCGCCTGACGCTGGAACTGGCGCCCTACGCCTTGTCCGTCAGCGCCTTGGATTGCGAGGCGCTCGATCTGTTGATGGGCTTCGATTTTACGTACCGCGGAAACCACAATCAACTGGTCGCAGAGGCCTTGGGCGTGTGTCCGGCGCTGGAGCGGCTGGCTACGATCCCCGGCGGTACGATTATCAGCTACGAACCGTCGCTGACGTTCGCGCTCGACGAGGAATGTCGCGTGCAGTGCCGTTTTAATATCGAGGCCCGCACCAACGCCTATCAAATCCGCACGAGCGAGTTCCAGGAGGAGCAACTGAGCGTGTACGTCACCGCTCGACAGTACGGCAGCCTGGGGCCGAACCAGTCGTTCGCCGGCACGCTCGATCGCCTGTGGGAGGTGTGCCGCGACGTGGTGGACAACTACGTCATCGACGCGGTGCTGCAGCCGCTGGCGCGGACCATATCGATGGAGTAGCGTAGGCATCTTGCTCCGCAAGATGATCGCCGCTCGAAGAGCAAGAGGGCCACGTGATCTCCTCTCGCAGAGCGACAGGGCTACGCTACGGGCCTTGCGCTACTCGCCCAGCAACCGTTGCACGCTTTGAATCAGCCGGTCCATGGGAAACGGCTTGCGAACGTAGTCGTCCACGCCGAGCATTTCCGCATAGGCCTTGTGGCGGTTGCCTTCGTTCGCCGTGATCATGATGATTCGGTGTTTCTTCTCGCCGAGCCGCTTGAGCCGTTCGAGCACCAGAAAGCCGCTCCGCTTGGGCATCATCATGTCGAGAATGATGAGGTCCGGATTCTCGCGTTCGATGAGCGCCAAGCCCTGGTTGCCGTCGCGGGCGATAATCACCTGGTAATCCTGCGCTTCCAGCGCCAGCCGCAGCGACTCGACGATTTCAGCGTCGTCGTCCACCAGCAGGATGCGTTTATCGGACTTGGTAGCTTTCTTGGCCATGGGATTTTATCGCTTGCTATGCGACCGCTGGTCGCGACATGGTATATCGATTGCTCTCGCTCCGGCGGCCATCGCGAGCCAAGGTTTTGAGGAGGTTGGCGGTAGAGGCACGGAGCTAGCAGCGAATCCTTTAAGTTACCGCTAATCGCCCGGTTTTCAAGGCGCCGAGCCCGCGGCTCTGGCTCGGCCGCCGCGAGGCTGTTACGCTCCGGAGCATGGCCGTCCGCTACCGCGCCATCGCGGTCCAGCCGCCGCCTCGACGAAGGTCGCTATGAACAAGTCGTCCCACGCGCTACCGAGTTTTTCCTTGCCGCCGCTGCCGTATCGGCCTTGTGATCCGGGCAATTACGATCCGGCGATCGGGCTGATTGGCTGCGGCGGCATTACCAAGCACCATCTGCGGGCGTACGCCAATGCGGGTTACCGCGTGACGGTCCTGTGCGACATCGTCCGCGAGGCCGCGGAAAAACGACGCAGCGAGTTCTTTCCAGATGCCCTCGTGCTGGAGGACTATAGCGAGCTGCTGAAGCGCGACGACATCGAGGTCGTGGACATTACGACCCACCCCGATGTCCGCGGGCCGATCATCGCCGACGCCATCGAGGCCGGCAAGCACGTGTTAAGCCAGAAGCCGTACACGCTCGACCTCGACGAAGGGGAGCGATTGGCCGACCTGGCCGACAAGCGCGGCGTGCTGCTGGCGGTCAATCAGAACGCCCGCTGGGCTCCCCACTTCAGCTACATGCGCGAGGCGGTGCAAGCGGAGTTGATCGGCCAGGTTGCGTCGGTGCACTGCGGCGTCCACTGGGACCATAGCTGGGTGCAGGGGACCGTCTTCGAAAAGGTGTATCACCTGATCCTGTACGACTTCGCCATTCACTGGTTCGACTTCCTTTCGACGATCATGGGCAAGCAGCGGCCGCTGCGAGTCTTCGCGTCGACGGCCATCTCGCCCACGCAGGAAATCATGCCCGCCCTTATGGGACAGGCCTGCATCGAATATCCGCGGGCCCAGGCGAGCCTGATTTTCGACGGCCACGCTCAGCACGGTCCGTGGGATGAGGCCTACATCGGCGGCAGCCATGGCACGCTCCGCAGCTTCGGTCCGAGCGTCAATCGCCAGACCGTGGAACTGACCCGCGACGGCGGCGACTATCGGCCGAACCTGGTAGGCTCGTGGTTCCCCGACGGCTTTCACGGCGCCATGGCCGAGCTGCTGTGCGCGATCGAAGAAAAACGGCCGCCGTCGAACAATGCTCGCGACAACCTGCGGAGCTTGGAACTGTCGTTCGCGGCCGTGGCCAGCGCCATGCGGCATGAGCCCATCGTGCCCGGCGTTGTGCGACGATTACCCGACCCGCCCGGCGGGTGAAGGCTGGGACCGGCCGCTTACTTGCAGCCCGATGACCCGCCGTGCCATCGGGCCGTTGAGCTCTTGGGGAGTAAGCACGCTGCCGTACTATGATGCGTCTTGCATGATGGCACTCGCCGTGCGCGGCTGGTATTCTGAGGCCTGATTCGGCATCGTCGGTTGGCAATCGTTAAGCACGGGAGGACCGCTAATGGTTCGACGTAATCGGCGCGTGGCGGCCAGCGTCTGGTTGGGGCTGGCGGCTGTCGTATTCTCACCAGGGGGACGGCTTGACGCCGCCGGGCCCGGCGGAACCGTCGAGGGGCATTCGCCGTTCGTCTCGGTCAACAGCGGCGTCACGAATCTGAGCGCCAGCGCTCGGATTTCCTATCTGGACGTGTACAACAGCGCCACGGTGAATTCGCTCGGCGCGACTGTAAGCTGGGCGAATCTCTACGGCGATTCATCCGTCAACGTCCACCGCGGTTCGCAAATCAGTTGGCTGCTGCTCCACGACCGGGCGTCCGCGGCAATTCACGGCGGGACGATTAGTTGGGTCAAGCTCTTCGATGCCAGCCAAGCGCATTTCAGGAGCGCCGCCGATATCAGTTGGGTGCTGCTCAACCGGCAGGCACAAGCGCACTTCTATGGCCGCACCTTTCAGTACTCGCGAGGTATTCTCTCCGGCGTGTGGCTGGATGGCCGCTCCTTTTCCCTCTGGGCAGTTAACGAAGCAGATTTGCACGCCGGCAACATCTCGTCGACCATGCCGAGCGGCTTGCGGTTGCACATCGTGCCGGAGCCCGCCGGGGCGGCGCTTGCCGCTGGCGCGGCGGCGGCACTGTGGAGGTCGGGCCGTCGCCGCCGCAAGTGCACGCCACGCGTCTCGGGGTGAAACGATGTAAACGCAGCGTTCACCGCGCCGTGCCAAACGCGTATACGCACGTGTGCTTGTACGTTTCGCCTGGCCGCAGAACGCAATTCGGCCAGCCTTCTTTGCCCTGGTTGTTCGGCGAATCGGGAAACACCTGGGTCTCCAGGCAGCAGGCGCTGCGATGGGCGTAGGTTTTGCCCTGTTTGCCCGCCTGGCCCTTCAGAAAGTTGCCGCCGTAGAACTGCACGCCCGGCTGGTCGGTCAGCACCGTGAGCGTCCGGCCCGACTTCGGGTCCACGAGCACGGCCGCCTCGACTAACTCGCCCGCAGCCGCGCCGTCCCGATTCAGCACGAAGTTATGGTCGTATCCCTTGGCGGATGTCGCGGTCAGTTCATCCACCCGCTTGCCGATCGCCGTGGGCTGCCGGAAGTCGAGCGGCGTATCCGCGACAGGCGCTAGCTCGCCGGTCGGAATGAGCGTCTCGTCCACCGGGGTGTACCGGTCGGCGTTGAGCCGCAGCACGTGCTCGTTGATCGTCGGCGAGCCGTGGCCGGCCAGGTTGAAGTAAGCATGGTTGGTGAGATTCAGTACCGTCGGCTTATCTGTGGTTGCCGCGTACTCGATTCTGATCTCGTTTTTATTGCTGACGGTGTATTTGACGGTCATTTTCAGGTTGCCGGGATAGCCTTCCTCGCCGTCGGGGCTGGTGTAGCTGAACGTCACGCCTTGCTGGCCGCCGGATTCGAAGGGTTCGGCCTGCCACACGATCTTGTCGAGACTGCGACCGTCGCCGCCGTGCAGGTGATTGGGGCCGTCGTTGGTAAAGAGCTGGTACTGCTTGCCATCGAGCTGGAACTTGCCGCCGGCGATCCGATTGCCGTAGCGGCCCACGATCGTGCCAAAGTACTGGTTGTCGGGCGATTCGTAGCCGGCGACGTCATCGAATCCGAGGGCGACGTCGGCCTTCTTGCCGTCGCGGTCGGGAACCTCGATGCTGACAATCGCGGCGCCGCGGTTCATCAGGCGAACCGTCAGGCCGCCCTTGCTGTTGAGCGTCCACAGCTTGACTTGCGAGCCGTCCTTGGTTTGGCCAAAGCCCTCGACGGGGATGACCGCCGCTGCGCGATGCGCGATCGTCGAAAACGCGGCTGTGAACACGACCAGGTTGATCACGCGTAGCATGGCGTCGATTCTCCAGCGTGGTAACGGGACGGTGGGCCGTAGCGCTGCGCCGAGTATGGCGAGAGTACAGCGATTCTTAGCATGGCGTCCGGCGAGCGCCGCTGCAAGTTCTGCGGCGGCCGGTGCGGCGAAGTCGTATGGACGGCATGCGCGCGTGTCGCTTGGAGCACGGCAGTCGGCCGGCTATACTGCTTCGGCGCCGGCGCAGGGCGGCCTTCTCTCGCGCGCCGGAACCAAGCGGTCTTTTCTCCCGATCGAGGCAATGATGTCGGAAAACAACCATTCGCGGCGGCTGTTTGTCGGATGCTTTATCGCACTGGTGGCTACGGCGTTCGGCTTTGCCGTCCGCTATTCGCCGCAGGTGCTCGCCAGTTGGCAACAGCAATTCACGCTGACGGAAGAGCAGAAAGGCACGCTTATCGGCGTCGGGCTGTATCCGTTCGCGATTTCGATCATTCTGATGAGCCTGGTCGTCGATCGGCTGGGCTATGGCACGACGATGGCCTTGGCGTTCGCCGGGCATTTGACGTCCACCGTGCTCACCATCATGGCGCCGAACTTCCAGGTGCTGTACGTGGCGACGTTCATCTACGCCTTGGCCAACGGGGCGGTCGAGGCGGTGATCAACCCCGTCGTGGCTACCATCTACAAGGAAAACAAAACCCATTGGCTGAACGTGCTCCACGCCGGTTGGCCCGGCGGCCTGGTGCTGGGCGGCGTCCTTTCGATCCTCGTCGGCGCCGTTGGCGGCAGCGACGGCCTGGGCGACCGCTTGCCGGGCGAGATCTGGCAGTGGCAGATGGCCATCTTGCTGCTGCCCATCGTCGCCTACGGCGCCCTGTTGGCCGGGCTCCGCTTCCCGGCCCAAGAGCGCGTGGAAGCGGGCGTCAGCTATCGCGCGATGCTCGAGGAATTCGGCTGGGGCAGCGCGTATATCGTGTCGTTCCTGCTGATCATGGGCTTCAGCCAGATTCTCAACGTCTTCGACGTGAAGCCCATCGATTGGCGCGTCGCGTTGGCGTTGGCCCTTATCCCGGCTGCGGCGTTCGGCGTCGTCGTGCGGTCGTTTGGCAGGCCGCTCTTCGTCTTCTTGCTGCTGGTGATGTTCCTGTTGGCGACGACCGAACTAGGAACCGACGGCTGGATCCAGGACATCATGGGAGCGGTCCTCGACGATCCGATCAAGGGAACGATGTTCCTCATCTATACGTCGGCGATCATGTTCGTGCTGCGGTTTTTCGCCGGGCCGATCGTGCACCGCATCTCGCCGCTGGGGCTGCTGGCGGCGTCCGCGGCGCTGGCTACGCTCGGCCTGCTCTGGCTAGGCAGCGCCGGTACGGCGGTGGGGGCTCTCTTCGCGGCGGCCACGCTCTACGGCTTCGGCAAGACGTTCTTCTGGCCGACGACGCTCGGCGTCGTTTCAGAGCAGTATCCCAAGGGGGGCGCCCTGCTGCTCAACGCCATCGCCGGCGTGGGGATGATCTCCGTGGGCACGATCGGCGGTCCGGCGATTGGCACGCTGCAAGACCAGAAGGTCAACGCCGCGATCCAGCAGCAGTTCCCCGAGGTCCACAGCACGCTAGCGAAGCAGCAAGAGGGACAGTTCTTCGACTACCAGGCCATCGACAAACAGCAGGTGGAGAAGCTCCCGCCGCAGCAACGCGAGGCCGTGACTGCCGTCGAGCGGGCCGTCAAGCAGCGGACGCTCACCCGCATCGCCGTGCTGCCGGCGATCATGTGCGCGTGCTACCTGGGGCTGATCGTTTACTTCAAGTCGCGCGGCGGCTATAAGGCCGAGGTGCTCGCTGGCCATGCGGCCGACGACGAGAAATTCACCGGCGGCGTGAAAGGGGCGGTCGAAGCGTAGCGCCCCCTCGGCGGCGGCAGGCGACGCTGCGGCCGACGGCTTAGCTCCAAAACCGGCGATCCAGCATCCGGTAGTTCACCGCTTCTGCGACGTGATGCTGTTCAATGCGCTCGGCGTCCTCGAGGTCGGCGATCGTGCGCGCCACGCGGAGGATCTTGTCGTGAGCCCGGGCGGACAGGCCAAGCTCGTTGACGCTGGCTTCGAGCATGTCGCGGCTGGCCGCGTCTAGCTGGCAAATCTGGCGCACCTGCCGGCTCGTCATCTGGCCGTTGGTCTGTTTGGGCGAATGGGCGAATCGCGCGGCCTGCTGCCGTCGCGCCCGCTCGACTTGCTGGCGCATGGCGGCGCTGTCGGTTCCGCCGGCGGCGGCTGCCAGCTCTCGGAACGGCGCCGCCGCCACCTCGATATGAATATCAATGCGGTCGAGCAGCGGGCCGCTGATCTTCGCCATGTACCGTTCCACTTGCGGAACCGTGCAGTGGCACTCGCGACGCGGATCGTTCCGGTAGCCGCACGGGCACGGATTGAGCGAAGCGATGAGCATGAAATCGGCGGGAAACTCCGTCGCACGCAGCGCACGGCTGATCGACACCGTGCCGTCCTCCAGCGGTTGCCGCAGGACTTCGAGCGTCGTGCGATTGAATTCCGGCAATTCGTCGAGGAATAGCACTCCATTATGGGCGAGGCTGATTTCACCGGGCGCCGGCGTCGAGCCGCCGCCTACCAGCCCGGCGTTGCTGATCGTGTGGTGCGGCGCGCGGAACGGCCGCCGCACCATCAGCGGGCGTCCCGGCGGCAGCTTGCCCAAGGCGCTGTAAATGCGGCTCGTCTCGATCGACTCTTCGGCCGTCAGTTGCGGGAGAATGGTCGGCACCCGCTTGGCAAGCATGGTCTTGCCGGCGCCCGGCGGGCCGACCATTAGCAGGTTGTGAGCGCCGGCGGCGGCGATCGTCACCGCCCGCTTCGCCATTTCCTGGCCGCGAACGTCGGCGAAGTCGTCTTCGTAGCAGCCGAGCTGCTCAAACAGCTCGCACACCCGCGACGGAGTCGGCTCGATGGGCAGTTGTTCGACCAGAAACGCCGCGGCCTGCGCGAGGCTATCGACGGCGATCACGTCGATCCCTTCGACGACCGCGGCTTCGGCGGCGTTCTCCGACGGAACGATGATGCCGCGGACCTTTCCCGCCGCGGCGGCCGCCATCGCCATCGAGAGGGCCCCCTTTACCGGCCGCATGGCCCCGTCGAGGGCCAATTCGCCGACCAGCGCGTAGCGGTCGAACAGCTCGGAGGCGATCTGGCCGCTGGCCGCCAGCAGCCCTACCGCCACCGGCAGGTCGAAGGACGCCGCCTGCTTGGGCAGCTCCGCCGGGGCCAGGTTGATCACCACCCGGTTGGCCGGCAGCACGAAGCCGCTGTTGACCAGCGCCCGTTCGATGCGGTGGATGCTTTCCTTGACCGCTTGCTCCGGCAGCCCGACCAGCACCGTTTTCGGCAGCGCTGCCGGGGAAACGTCGACCTCGACCTCGACCGGCAGGGCGTCGATCCCCAATAGCGACAGCGTGTGGAGCTTGGCCAGCATAGGCGCCTAGTGTACCAGCCGCGTGGCGGCCGTTCACCTGGCTCCGGCGGCGTCGGTCGACGGTTCGTTCGCCGAGCGGTCCGCACCTATTCGGCCAGCAACTGCTCGATTTGCCGCCGTGCCGCGTGCTGGTTGCCGGCGCCCTGCCAATCGAGCTCGCCATACCACCAAAAACGCAGGCGTCCCTGCTTATCGACAATGTATACGCTGGGCCAGATGCCGTTGGACCACGCCTCCCACGTTTTCTTCTGCTTGTCCACTGCCACCGGGAACCGCAGGCCGGTTTTCTCCAGCGAAGCGCGGAGGGAATCGTTGTCGTTCTCGGCCTCCGTTTCCGGTGTGTGAACGCCGACGATGACGAGCCCCTGGCCGCTCAGGTCGCTGTACCACTGCTTGTACCACGGATAGTTGTGGATGCAATTGATGCAGCCGAAGGCGAAGAAATGGACCACGACGACTTTGCCGCGCAGCGATTCCATCGTGAGCGGCTCGGAATTGATCCACGCTTCGATCGAGTCGAACTGCGGCGCCGCGGCGGGGCTCGGCCTCACCCGCGACAGGTCGAACGGTTCGCCCAACAGCGCTGCGTACTGCTTCGTTTGCGCCTGGCTGAGCAGGGCGAGGATGCGGTCACGGCGCTCGGTCTGCAGTTTCTGGATCTCGGCCTCGATGGCGTCGGCCGCACCGGCGTCGCGCGATTTGAATAGCTCCGCCGCCTTGGACCGAACCTCCTCGGAAAGGGCGGTTAGCTTTTCCTGCTGCTGAGGAGTCAGCTTGAGCTTTGCGGCAATATCTGGGCGCAACAAGGCGTCGTAGCCTTGTGCCTGCAAGATGATGCCCTGCAGGCGGGCCCGTTGGGCGTCGCTCAGAATCCGTGCGAACTGATCTCGCACGTCGCGCAGGGCGGGGCGAGCGGCGTCATCCGCTCCCGTCGGCCCGACGTCGCGAATCGCCAGCAGCACGCGATTGTGTTTGGCAAGCAGCGCGTCCAAATCCTGGCGCTGGCGGTCGCTGCAACGCAACTCGGCCCGCACGGCTTCGTCGCGGATCAGCAGAATCGTGGGGTCGATGACCGCCGGCCGCGGGCTCGCCGCCTGCTCATCGGCCGTGGCGACGTAGGCGACCGAGCCCATGGCTGCGGACAGCCAAAAAACCGCGATGCGGACGGAGTAAGCGCGCGGCATGCCCCTTTCCTCCCAAGCCCGGCGACTTGCATAGCCGCACGCGGACCGGCGACGACGCCTGCCGTGCGGCCGCACCCCTGGGTGCTACGGCAAAACGCATCCTGCCGGCCGAACGAGTTGCTGTCAACTCCGCGAGCCGTTCGGGGCGATTGACGCGTTGCAGTTCTTTGTGCACCGGCGCCACGACGCGGCGTCGGTCGAATCGGGAAGCCACAAAACGCCGCAGGTTTGTGCTACTATGGAGTCCGCGCCGGCTGGCAAGCCGCGCGGCTTGGCAGGGAAATCTGATGCGTAAGACCGGTTCCAGCTTGAACAGCTCCGCTATCACTCGCCGCGAGGCGATCCGCAGGGCCGTCGTTTTCAGCACGGGCGCCTGGATGGCGGGGCGGCTGCCCGGCGCCCGCGCCGCGGCGCCACGGACCACGTTCGGCGACGACGGCCTCCATGTGCTCGCGCTGGGCGACTTCGGCGCCGGCAATGACGCCCAGCTCGCCGTCGCCCAGCAAATGGCGACGTTCGCCAAGTCGCTCGATCGCCCGTTGGAGGCCGTGCTGGCGCTGGGGGACAACTTCTACAACAAGCTCACCCCCGACCGCTTCGACGCCCACTTCGAGCGGATGTACGCAGTCGAGCATCTCAATTGCCCTTTCTACGTCGTTGCCGGGAACCACGACTACGGCACGGCCAGTTACGACTTCCAGCAGGGCAAACTGCAGATGCAATTGGACTACGCCAAGGCGAACGCCGGCTCGCGGTGGCGCTTCCCCAGCAAGTGGTATGCGGTCGAACTACCCGATTCGGCCAACCCGTTGGTCAAGTTCATCGTGCTTGACGGCAGTTATTGGGAAGGTGCGCTCACGCCGCAGGAGAAAATCGCCCAGCGCCGCTTTCTCAAGTCCGAGCTTGAAAAGCCCTCCCGTGCGCCGTGGCTATGGATGGTCAATCATTATCCCCTTTTCAGCGAGTCGGCCGACCGAGGCGATAACGCAACGCTGATTCGTGAATGGGGACCGCACCTGCAGCAACACCCCGTTGCGCTATTGCTTGCTGGGCACGATCACACGCTACAGCACCTGCATGTCGAAGGATACTCGACGAGCTTCGTCGTTTCCGGGGCCGGCGGCGCGCGGTTGTACGACATCCAGGCGCCCCATCGCGGCTTTGCCGACAATCGGCATTACGGCTTCGTGCACATCCACGCAACGACCGACTACCTGCAATTGCAGTTCATCGCCGCCACTGGAGAATGCCTGCACGCGTTCCGTCGGGATCGCGCGGGTAACGTGGAGGTCAGGCCGCTGGCGTGATTGACATGCCTGGCGACCGTTTCTTTGATGAAAAGGGCCGCGGCGCCCAACAGGGCGAGTGCTGCGGACGTCGATTCGGGAACGGCCGCCGCAGCCGCGGCCGGCGAGCCGCCGCTGACTTGCCGCTGCCACGCGAGGAAGTCGGACCCGTCAACGGCGCCATCGCCATTGGCGTCTCCTTGAATGGCCGTCGCGCCGCCACTGGCGCCGAAGCCGGCTTTCCATGCCGCCAAATCGTCGCCGTCCACGTTGCCGTCGCCGTTGAAGTCGGCTGACCGCTGCGGCACGATCGACAAAGCGAGACTGGTGGCCGTGTACTGCAGGTCCCAGTCCAGGCCGCCTTCGAGCACCGGCAGCGCCGGTGCGGCGAACATGCCTGTGCGGCCTCCGGCAGCGGTTAATAGCTGGAACGATTGGCCGGCCTGGGGCGAGAATCCGCTTGCCAGCGTCACGCTGAGGCCGCCAGCCAGCACGGCGGCGCCGCCGACGCCTAGCTGTCCGAGGCTGTCGTCGAGGTCGTCGTCGCCCAATTGCAGCGACACGGACGACGTTGCGGCGAGCGTGAGGTTTTCTAACACCAGCGCTTCAGCGCCAGGCATCACGACGAGTTGCCCGCTATTGGTCACGCTATCGTGAAACACGGCCCGTGCCCCGCCGCCGACGATGATCTGCGCGCCGGCGTTGTTGTCGATGGCGCCAAAGACGTCGACCGCGCCGCCCACGGCGGCCAGTTGCGCCCCGGAGTTGTTATCCAGGCCCCCGCGAAGCCGTACGACGGCGGCGCGCATGTCAATATCGCCGTTGTTCGTCACCAGCCCGCTGGTTTGCAGGTCGCCCCCTTCGACGCTCACCAGGCCGCTGTTGGCCAGTGCCCCGAGCGTCACGCTGCTTCCGCTGCCCAGCCGAATCTGGCCTGCGGCGGCGTTGTTCACATTGCCCGCGATCCGCCCTCCGCCGAGGATCAGCCCGCTGTTGGAGAGCGTGCCCGAACCGACCTCCAGCCGCCCTCCGCCGAGCAAAAGCTGGCCTCCGCCGCCTACG
The DNA here is from genome assembly GCA_003576855.1 of Planctomycetota bacterium. Taxonomy (GTDB): domain Bacteria; phylum Planctomycetota; class Planctomycetia; order Pirellulales; family Lacipirellulaceae; genus Lacipirellula. The sequence continues at coordinate 2,422 of QEVI01000006.1, read as the reverse complement.
GTGACGGACCCGGTTGTCGTAACTCGGGCGCTGGTGGCGATCGTCATGCGGGCTTCGCCGGCGTCGGAAATCACCAGCGAGCCGGCGATGTCCCAGGCCGAGCCGTCGCCGTCGACGATCACTTCCGCCCGCCCGGCGGCCTGGTCCCCCAGCGTGGCGCCCGATGACAATGCCCGCCCGCCGGCAAGTATGTAGAACGTGCCGAAGCCTGAGTTGCCGACCGTCATCGTCGAGGCGCTGGTCAACGTCGAGCCGGCGCCGTTTAGCTCCAGCCGCCCCTCGCTGCCGGCGCTGCCGGCGATCGTGACGGCGCCGGCTACGGCTGTCCGCCCGCCGCTGTTGACGCGTAGCGCGCCTTCGCCGCTGAGCCCCACGGTAAGCGCTCCGCCGACGGTCCACAGAGAGTTGGCGCCGTTCACCTCGACGGAGCCGACGCCGCTGGCGGCGTTGCCGACGACTGCCCCGGCCGTCTCCGCGCGGGCCTGGCTGACGACTTGCAGCAGGCCGCGGCCCTGGTCGCCGATGGTAATCGTGCTTCGGCCCTCCCAGAGGGACGTGTTTCCCGACACCGTGATCGTGCCGTCGGCGGTCGCCGCCTGTCCGAGCACCACCGTGTCGGCGGCGACGCGTCCGCCGGCGGTGATTTGAACCAACGCCTGTCCGGCCTGTCCGACCACCATGTCATCGCCGGCAGACGCCAGCGAACCGAGCGCGTCAACGAACAGGTTGCCCGTCGAGCCGGCTTCCTCGCCCAGGATGATATCGTCGGTGACGGTCATTTGCGCCAGGTTGCGGACCGTAGCGCTGCCGACGCCCGCGTTGCCCAGGTGCAGGTCATTGGACGTTGAGAAATTGAATCCCAAGCTGGAGAGGTCCAGAATGCCGATGGCGCCGGCGTCGTCGCCGATCCACGCGCTGTTGCCGCCTGTGATGCTCAGCGGCGTGACGGGCGTGCTGGTGGTCCCGGGCGCGATCGTCAACCGGCCGAGGCTGGAGTCGCCGACGAAAAACGGCGCCGCGATGTTGCCGCCCGATGCCGCAGGGGCTGGCGTGACGTTCCCTTCCGCCGTCACCGCGGCCAGCGCCGCTGCCGGCGGCATAATTACGCCGCTGGCGGTCAGCAGCCAGAGAAGGAGCACGCCAGCCGGGCGTCGAAAAAGCGCAATGACAAGTGGTTCAACGCGAGCCGGCACGATGGTACTCCCTGGCGACAGTGCAAGGACGGCCGGCTAATGACGACGGATTAGCGCCGGCTGGGATCGTTCCATCCTGCCCATCGCCAGGTGCGCGTGTCAAGAAAAACGGCGCTAAAAGATGCGGCGCAAAGCGCGTGACAAAAGCGGCGCCATGCGGCCGCGCTGCGGATGAGATGTACAGCTACCGGCGTGCAGGAGCATCAGCCGACGCGGACTCGGCGCGGCTGAGCCGCCACAGGCGGCCCGCTTCGGCGCACTGCCGGGCGAGCTGCACGAGCTGCCTCCGCCGAGGCTCGTCGACGTTTTGCATGTCTTTGGCGAGCTGGTCAATCGCCTCGGGCCGCTTTTCCGCGGTGTACGACAGGTTGGAAACAAACGCCAACGTATCGGCGAAGTTGCGATCGGCGGTCTGTCCGACGAACGGGTGCACCGCCTTGGCGACGACTTCGAGACTGGTGCGATCGAACTTGACGAACGAGTCGAGTCGCGCCGCGACGTAATACCTGCCGTTGGTTTCGCGAACCGAGCCGCTCCGCAGCATCACCACGCAATGGGCCGAAATGGGAGCGGCGAACGGTTTGCCCTCATAGCGGCCGTCGGCGAACATGACGATGCGGTTCTGGGCCGCGGCGTCGCACGATTGCTCGACGATGACCAACGTGCCCGTCGTACCGGCGCCGTCGCTCATGCGAAAGCTCGCGTCGTCGATGCGCGTCAGTTCGACCTGGCTCACGCCGAGACTGCGCCAGATTTCGACCAGCACTTCAGGATTCTGTGCCAGAAATGTAAACAGCTCTGGCCGGCAATCCACGACGTTGGTCGGCATCCGACGGAAGAGCGTCGGATCAGCCAGCACGTCGGCGACGGCCTGGCGGTATTTTGCGTCGATGCGGTCGAGGGGCACCTGGCGCCGGGCGTCGTCGCGGGCCTCGGCGGACGTCGAGGCGGCGCGAGGATCGCCGGCCGCGGCGTTAGCGGTCCCGCCGGCCAGGGCCGATAGCATTGCCATCGCGTAGCAGCACCGTCGCGCAGTCGCGCTCGATGCGTACGCCAAGCGCACACATTCCCCCATGCGTCCCCCCCTTTATTCCCTTTACCCGCGCGAGCTTGAGAAGCTGTGCGGGTCATGGGAGTATTTCGGCTGACGCACGTAGCGGCCCGCAGGGAAAAACCGGCCGGCGGACTGTAATTGGGCGTGGGGCTGGAATAGGTGTGTGATGGAATCG